>CAURLC010000001.1:0-170831 GCA_963525775.1 uncultured Solobacterium sp.
CAGAACGTATACTTTCCTGTTTACCATCTGATTGGAAAGATGGATGGGAAAACATTATGATCAATGTCACAGCCGAAAATCAAAAGCGCGCTGATGAACGCATCCCTGTCTTATTAGATTTACCCTTCAAACACAAAGGAATCATGTGTGCTCCACTCTTATCAGAAATACATATTGAACAATACTTATCCGACAAAATCGAACAAATCATCGTCGGTGGAGAAAACTATAACGGCAGTAGACCTTGCCATTACGAGTGGGTTAAAAGTCTCTATCAACAGGCCACCAAACACGATATTACATTTGCATTTATTGAAACAGGCACAACCTTTGTAAAAGATGGGAAAACATATCACATCCCATCGAAAACTGTTCAATCAAAACAAGCCTTCCGCTCCGGTTTGCAACACCAAGGAAGAAAACACAAATACATACTCACCGACCAATTTAACAACTACATTCCAGAGAAGCAGAGATACCAGCGTCAATTTGATATTGACTGTACAGAATGTGGCTCTAAACTCATTTGTAATGGAATTGAGTTAGGATAACGTACGAATTCTACTCAAAAACACAAATAGAATCACACTTACAACAAATAGAATACTAGCTACCAGATACATTGCAAAATAAAGATTCATGAATAAGATTGTCGAAATTAGTATAGGTAATCCAACCATAAACAAACTAACCAGCATCGTTAAACCAACTTGCAAATTTTGCTTAATTGGAACAACTTCATTGTCCCAACTATAATTAGCAAATCGATAGTCTAGCGCAAATCCCAAAATTGCAGTAAAGATAGAATATGCTAATGGAATAAGTAACACCGCAATCATCTGTTCAACTGATAGCGAAAATCGCAAGAATACAGCAATGATTGCGCAAACATATCCTATTAAATGTAAAGACAATGTCACCGATATCTTACTGAATATAATATCTAACATCTTGACAGGAGCAGTCTGAATAATCCATAAATTCTTCCCCTCTAATGATAAGGAAGAAGCCGAAGGGAATGTGAACGCCAGCATCCCTGCAATCACAAGTGGAATATAGTCCACCACATTTACAGGAATCTGCGACACTTTCAACATGGAAAACAGCACTGTTGGTGGTACAAACACCAACAATACACTCCCTGTTACTAACATAATGACACCAAACCCCTGATTAATTACTGCTAAATACGAGCCAAAGAAACGTTTCAATTCTTTTTGATATAACGCATGTAATACTGAATGATGCTTAAAAGTTGCATCATGGTATATAACTCTACGTTTTGTGGAAAGCTTATGCAGAACTTCATATTTCCATGTAAGCATATAGAGAATTAATACAGAAACGATGATTGATATGCATGCATATAATAGGTTAGACTTCAAAAAGATCAAAGATGGCAGGTATATCTGTAACATTTTTAATCCCATCAGAGTAGATAAACCGCCTACACTTTGAAGAAAAAAACTTCCTATCATTAAACCAATAAACAATAAAACAGATAATAGTATTTTTAATACTGTTGTATGTTTAGCAAAAGACGTTACATAAAGAATGCCCACACCAAAGATGATTGCAATTCCTATCGGTATTACCGGAACAAACACAACAGAGAAAATACCGAATACAAACTGTAAGTATGCATGTGTAATAAGTACATGCACCACCATACCTGGTAACATCATTCCACAGGTGAAACAAAACGCAAAGATATAAACAATCAATAGTTTACTTGCGATAATATCTCTTTTAGAAACTGGCAGTGACTGCAACATTTCATAATCATTGCCTTCAAACAATAATACATTCAACGTAAACAATAATAATGTTATTAAAACAATACTCGTTAACGACAACAAGCTTGCATACACATATTCCACAAGTCCTGCATGTATCAAGTTCATTGTTGTTGTGACAGAAAATGCTCCAATATTTATTGCCATATAGACAATAACAACAATGAATAATACAGCTATATTACGCTTTTGTTTATTGTTTCCGCAAAGATCATTTATAGGCAGTGTATTTAAGAGTTTAGCTTTTGATAGATGAATGATTTGATTCATTACGCATCCACCTCCATAAAGAACTCTTCTAATGACTTTGTTCCCTTTACGGTATCCGTATTACCACATGTAACAAGTTTTCCTTTATGGATAATGGCAATTTTATTACAGAGTTTCTCTGCTACATCTAAAACATGAGTCGAGAAGAAAATTGTACATCCTTTCTGTGTCATTTCTTTCATAATATTCTTAAGTTCAAATGTAGCTTTTGGATCCAACCCTACAAATGGTTCATCTAAAATCAATATCTTCGGCTCATGTATAAGAGCCGCAATTATCGCAGTACGCTGTTTCATACCATGTGAATATGAATAAATCATATTTCCCAGGGAATCTGTCATATCGAAGAGATTTCCATATGTTTGTATACGATTTTTTCTATCTTCAGAAGACACATTGTATAAATCAGCGATAAAGTTAATGAATTGATACCCCGTTAAATGTTCATATAAATCAGGATTATCCGGTATATATGCCAATTGTTGTTTACATAAGATTGGCTCACTTTGAATAGAATGACCATTGATTAAAATATCACCTTCATCAAAGCCATGAATACCAACGATTGCTTTTAAGGTAGAAGTTTTCCCTGCACCATTAGCCCCAATAAAACCATAGATATCTCCATCCGAAATAGATAAAGATAAGTGTTCTACAGCAACTTTCCCGTCATACTTCTTCGTTAAATTTTTAATTTCAATCATAAGTCTTCCTCTCGTAAGGTTTCTACACAAAACCCTTTTTTATTACAACATGGACATGTCAGTTTTCTTGTATGATACGTATGCCTTGCCCAAAAAACCTCTTTTCCATTTGGTCTGAAAACGGTATGACATTCAGGACAGATATAGGCAACAATATTCATATATTTTTTGAATAAAATTGACCCAAAGATAATTATCAATACCTCAACAACAAGATATATCCACCACTTTCCACTAAATAGCGAATACACAAAAGATGCCCCTTGTATGATTCCAACTATGATTCCAATAATAAAAAGCTGTATCCGGAAATGTTTCAATCGTTCTTTCCGTTTCAAAATATACGCAATATTTGGCATTGAAGCCGGTGTTATCACTGGTATCGCTTTTAATTGTTCACGAAAAGATTTCGCATCTTGAAGTTTTATTTTTTGTTCCTCAACTTCTTTCTCTATCGCAAATATACGTTCATCAATTAAAGCCTTAATTATATTCTCACCATTATCTTGCTGGTAAATACTAGCAATATCATCAATGGATAATCCTAATGAGCGCAAATAAATTAATAATCTTAATTTTTCTACATCCTCGGAAGTATACATACGTCTACCACCTTCACTCAGTTCAGTAGGAATTAGTAATCCACGTTGATCATAATATTGAACAGTACGAACTGTAATACCGCATAATTTCGCAATCTCACCTGTCGAATACATTTTTTGCTTTGTTCTTTCGATAGTATCATGCATATCACTCACCTCATAATAATGATAGTTTATCACGCAACGTCACATGCAAGTCTTTTTTGATTTTTTTCTATTAAATCAAAAAATTCAAACGAAAGAAAGAAATTTATCTTAAAAACCTCTTGCAAAGATAAAATTTAAATTATATAATCATAAAGCATTAAGCGAGATGGTTTCTTAGCTCAGTTGGTAGAGCAACTGACTCTTAATCAGTGGGTCGAGGGTTCGAGCCCCTCAGAGACCACCATAAACAAAAGGGAAGTTCCGAAAGGTTCTTCCCTTTTTTGTTATATTATCGTATTGATTTATTTCATCAATACGGCTGCGTTAGCTTCATTGTGAATCTGTTCTGAGATATCACGCATCGTGATAATCGTTACTGGGATTAGATAGAGTACCGCTCCAAGCCATGCACTTTGGTCTGCCCATGTAATCGCATTGTATCCAAAATCTGCTACTAATAATACACAGACAGCTGTTCGACAAATCATCTCAACAACACCACAATAGATTGCACGCATCGCATATCCTAATCCTTGAATACTCATACGTACAACATTCAAGATACCTAATAACCACCAAGCATATCCCATTCTTCTTAGATATAAATCCGCTGCAGCTAATACTGTTTCATCACCCGTAATAAATAATGTACTGAGCACTTTGCCAAATAGAATCATAAAGATTCCTGATAGTACTCCATACGCAATACCAACATAGGTACCCTTCCGTAAACCTTCTTTGATACGATCTTCCTTCTTTGCACCGTAGTTTTGTGATACAAAGGTAGACACTGCAGTAGCCAAGGCATCAAATGGACATAACAAGAACTGCTTAATCTTAATACCGGCAGTAAATGCAGAAACATACACTGTTCCTAGGGAGTTATTGGCTGACTGCATAATCATTGAACCGATGGCTGTGATTGAATATTGTAAACCCATCGGAATTCCCATTATCAATAATCGTTTTGATAGTTCTGAATCAAACTTTCTTTCATCTGAGTGAATATACAAGATTGGAAATTTCATCACAATTAAAATTAAGCATAAAACACCTGATACTGCTTGTGAGAATACTGTCGCAATCGCCGCACCCGCAACACCCCACTTCAAGTTAATAATACAGAAGATATCCAAAAAGATATTCAGTACAGCCGAGATTGCTAAGAAGATAAATGGTGTTTTAGAGTCTCCGATTGCACGCAAGATACTCGATAAGTAATTATATAAAAGTGTAAACGGCAAGCCGATAAAAATAACAATAATATAGTTATATGTATCCTGATAGATTTCAGATGGAACACGTAATAAATCTAGGATCAGCGGACAGAAGAAACAGGTTGCGGCAGTTAGGATAACCGCAATAATGAAAGTCCAAACACAACCTTGGAATTCAAATCTCTGCATTCCCTTTGGATCATTTGCACCAAAACGTTGGGCAATAGGCACCGCAAAGCCTGCCATTGTGCCAATACAAAATCCTAGTACCAAAAACTGGACACTGCTAGTCGCACCAACAGCCGCTAAAGCTGCAGGTCCTAGTGTTTGTCCTACGATTGCGGCATCTGCCACATTATAGGTTTGTTGGAATAGATTTCCTAATAAGAGCGGGATTGCAAATTGTAATATCAGTTTTAAAGAGCTTCCCTCTATCATACTTTTTCTCATTACGCTTTCCTCCCTTCAAATAATCTTGTTCATTATATATCAATTCATCTCAAAAAGAAGAGTAGATTCTGAATTTCTACTCTTCTGTTTCTGCTTCGACTTCTTTGATAACGCATTCATCACCTTTTACAAGGTATGTCTCTTCACTACCGCAATATGGACATATTCTTCCATGTTTTACTGTCTCATATTCTTGTTTACACGATTCACAAAATGTCACGGCAGGAATTGTTTCAAGCTTTAACTCACACTCTAGTAATAGAGGATATTTTACTTTGAAATAATTCCAACAATCCACGAAGTAATCCGTCATAATACCCGATACTTCGCCAACCTCTAGGGTTACTGATCCATATTTTGTGACCTTGTTTTCTTCCGCCATTTCCGTAAGAGATTTCGCAAGGTGTGTAACAATCCCCATTTCATGCATGGTTATTTACTCTTCTTCTTAAATAAAATCTTGAGCTTACGTTTTGCGGCGTAAGGAAGAACAGCCTTGATCTTATCTTCACAACGATACATTCTTGACGCATCTGGTAAATCTCTTTGTAGATGAATCGCATCAAATTCACAACGTGTTGTACATAGACCGCAACCAATACACTTATTAAGGTCAACAAATGTCGCACCACAACCTAAACAACGTTTTGCTTCTGTACGAACTTGTTCATCTGTAAATGCTAGACGCATATCGTTGAATGTTGCCTTTGGATTTCCTTGTTTATGTCCAGGAATTTGGCGCTTGGCTGTATCAAATTCTTCTAATACAACGTCATCCTTATTTAATTCAATAAAGTGACGTAAATCACGGTTAATTGTCATCGATTGTCCTGGGTGAACGAAACGATTAATGGAATCTTGTACGATTCTACCAGCCGCAATCGCATCAATCGCAAATCTTGGACCTGTGTATACATCGCCACCCACAAAGATATCTGGGTCAGCAGTCTGTAGTGTGACTGGGTCAGCTTTAGCAGTATTGTTACGGTTGAGTTCAACCTTTGTTCCTTCTAAGAGTTTGCCCCATTCAATCGATTGACCAATCGATAGTAATACATTCTTGCATGGAATTGTAATGGTTTCATTTTCATCGTATTGAGGATTAAACTTACCATCCGCATCCTTCACAGATAAGCACTTCTTAAATACAACGCCTGTGACATTTCCATTTTCAGTTAGGATTTCCTTTGGACCCCAACCATTCATAACAGAAATATCTTCTTCCTTGGCTTCTAGTACTTCATCAGCAGCGGCAGGCATTTCCTTTTCACCTTCAAGACATAACATTGTGACTTTGCCTTCTGTTAAACGAACAGCAGTACGTGCTACGTCAACCGCAACATTGCCACCACCAATAACAACTACATCACCTTCTAATGCATGTCTTAATTCTTCGTTATTTGCTTTACGCAAGAACTCAACACCTGTTTGAACACCATTTGCGTCTTCACCAGGAACACCTGTCTTACGTCCACCTTGGGCACCAATCGCAATATAGAATGCTTTATATCCTTTACTACGTAACGATGGGATTGTTGTGTCCTTACCAATTTCAATATTGTATTTAAACTCAACACCCATTTGACGTAGAACATCGATTTCAGCTTCGATAATATCCTTTTCTAAGCGGAAAGATGGAATACCATTCAGTAACATACCACCTGCACGGCCTTCCTTTTCAAATACTGTTACAGGATATCCATGCATGCGGAGATAGTAGGCTGCTGAAAGACCAGCAGGACCTGCACCGATAATCGCAATCTTATATTCATCAGACCACATTCCACCATCGTCCTTTTCACATAAAGGAACGAAACGTGTCTCTGCGTTTAATTCTTGTGCAGCGATGTATTTCTTAATTTCATCAATCGCGATAGGTTGATCAACCTTACCACGAGTACATGCATCTTCACAACGACGATTACAGATTGCACCACATACTGCAGGGAATGGATTATCCTGCTTGATTAGTTTGAGGGCATCCATGAATCTTCCTTCAGAAGCCATCTTTACATATCCTTGTACTGCTAAGTGAGCAGGACAAGCAGTCTTACATGGTGCAGTACCTGTGTCATAACAGTTAATCTTAGAAGTTTCACGATAATCTGGATTCCAATGATCCTCGCCCCATTCTGTCTCATCAGGCAGTAATGTTGTTGGATATTTGATTGCACCTAAACTTGTACATAACTTCTGACCAAGCTTTGCAGCTCCAACTGGGCAAACTTCTACACACTTACCGCAGGCAACACACTTTTCTTTCTCAACATGTGCTCGATATGCGGAACGTGATAAGTTTGGTGTATTGTACAACTGTGATGTACGTAATGCATTACATACACCAGGTGCACAGTTACAGATACCTACAATCTTACCTTCACCATCAATATTTGTAATTTGATGTACGAAGCCATGACGTTCACCACGTTTTAAGATTTCTAAGACTTCATCATAAGAAACATAATGCGCTCTTCCACGGTCAACCTGATATTCGGCCATATCTCCAACACCAATACAGAATTCACCATTGATTTCACCAGAACCTTCACCACGCATCTCTTGTTGGCGACGGCATGTACATTGGCTGATTGCGTACTTATCATACTTGTCTAACCAATGACTCAAGTGTTCTACAGATACGGATTGATTTACATGTTCAATCGCCTTTTCTACAGGAATAACATGCATACCAATTCCACCACCACCAAGTGGAACCATTGGTGTAACAGGTTCTAGTGGCATCTGTGTCATTAAGTTAAAAAATGTCGCTAGATTTGGATGTGCTTCTGTGAGTTCATCATTCATCATCATAAACTCAGCAGAACCTGGAACAAAAATAGGTACATTATACTGTTTCTCGTTCTCTGGATTTTCACGATTCATCTCAATCAAACCAATCCAGCATAGATGATCAATCATCTTCTGTGTTTCTTCTAACGTCATATTATTTTTCTTCGCTAGAACTTCTGGCTTATATCCAACACGTGTCTTCTTGAACGATAACATGAACTTTACTTCTTCTTTTGTAAGTAGTTCATCTAACATCCAATATTCAGGATCTTCTGTTTTCACAGAATGTGTTAACTTTGCCTTGATGCGGTTAGTAATCATGCATGCAAGGTCTAATAATAGTTTTTCCTTTTCTGGATCTGCAGCTACATAATTTGGATCTGGAACGAAATCACGTTCATTTGTCATTCTCTTTTTTGGGGCAGTTGTCATAATTATCTTGTCACCTTCCACTCAACTGTTTCTTCTTGTAACCAGTCGAGCCACTCTTTCATACCCTCTTTAGTTTTAGCACTTAGAGGGAAAACTTTAATATTTGGGTTCAAACGCTTTACACGTTTGATACATGTTTCTAAATCAAAATCAAAATATGGTAATGCATCAATCTTACTGATGACTAGGACATCACTCTTTTCAAACATCAATGGATATTTGAGAGGTTTATCATCACCTTCTGTCACGCTTAGAATCATGACATTATACCTAGCACCTGTATCATATTCCGCAGGACAAATTAGATTTCCTACATTCTCTAAGAATGCTAGGTCAATATCATGTCCCTTCATCGCATCAATACCCGTCTTTGTCATCCCTGCATCCATATGACACATACCATCTGTATGTACCTGAACCGCAACAGCACCTAACTGTTCAATTCTTTCCGCATCAACTGCAGATTCAATATCTGCTTCAAGAACCGCTATCTTAATTTTCTCCAACATTTGTATTGTTGAACTTAGAAGTGTTGTCTTCCCTGAGCCTGGAGAACTCATTAGGTTGATGAGTAGCGTTCCTTGAAATTTCATTTCCCAGCGTAGTGCATCCGCATCCTTTTCATTTGATGCGGTAATACTCTTATGGAGTTCTATGACTTTCATTTCGCATTCCTCCACGCTTCGATACGCTTGCGTATCGCATGCATCATGTCATCAAACCCTTCCCCAGTCTTTGCACTGATCGGATAAAATTCCATATTCGGATTCAGTTTACGAACATGTGCTTTACAGCGTTCTTCATCAAAATCAAAGATGGCTTTTGTATCAATCTTATTAAAAAGTAGGATATCGCCCACCTGAAACATCAATGGATATTTCAGGGGCTTATCATCACCCTCTGGAATACTTAAGATTACTAGTTTTAAATTCGCACCAGTATCAAACTCAGCTGGACATACCAAGTTACCAATATTCTCTAAGATTACGACATCTAAATCTTCAATGTTCAGCCTTTCCATTCCCCGAGCAGTCATATCTGCTGTCATATGACAGCTTCCACCTGTATGTAGTTGGATTACCTTAACACCTAACTTAGAAATTGTCTTTGCGTCCACATCAGAATCGACATCTGCTTCCATCACACCTACACGGTAATCCTTCTTCAACTCCTCAATCATTCTGACGAGTGTTGTTGTCTTACCTGCACCTGGCGAAGCCATCAAATTGATTAGATATACACGATGTTCTTTTAATGTATTACGTACTTTTTGGGCTTCCAAGGTATTATCTGCACTCAATCGTTCTTTTGTCTCAAAAATCTCGTACATGTTTACTCCTTGTTGTTTGTTTTATTTATTTTAATATTTAATTAGTTTTTTCACAATATAACAAAACACTACAAAATCCCATGAAAGTCTAAAAAAGAATGCCATTTATTGGCATTCTTTTCTTGTATGCATGGTTTGATAAAACTAACTAAGTTGTTACTCAATCCCTGTAACTGTATAATCCTCTGCTTCTACAGCTTTACGTAACTCTTCATTTGGTACTTCTTTATTAAGTGTTACGACAGCCTGCTTAGTAACATGTGATACTTCAGCAGATGTTACACCATCAATCTTTTCTAGTGCACTCTTGACTGCCTTCTCACAATGACCACACATCATACCTTCAATTTTAATCTTCTTTTCCATTTGTTTTTCCTCTTTTCTTTCTATATGTTTTTCTCTTTGAATATGTTTTTCTTCCATATCTTCATCAATCTTAAATAGATTTAATCTTAAAGCATTCATGCATACTGTAACACTTGATAGAGCCATCGCTGCTGCGCCAAACATTGGATTCATTGATAAACCAAATAAACCAGCTGCTAATGGAATACAAATCAAGTTATAGAAGAATGCCCAGAATAGATTCTCTTTGACATTACGTAGTGTTGCGCGGCTAAGTCTTACTGCTCTAACAACATCAGTTAATGTTGAGTTAGACAATACGATATCTGCGGAATCAATTGCGACATCTGTACCTGCACCGATTGCGATACCGATATCTGCTTTTGTAAGTGCTGGAGCATCATTGATGCCATCACCAACCATCGCAACTTTTCCTTGTTTTTGAAGTTCAGAGATGACTGCTTCTTTTCCATCTGGTTTTACACCAGCCACAACACGATCAACACCAGCAACCTTCGCAATCGCATTCGCAGTACGCTCATTATCACCCGTTAACATAACTACCTGCATACCTAGCTGTTTTAGCTTTGTGATTGCATTGTAAGAATCTTCTTTGATTGTATCTGCAGCGCTAATCATACCAATGAGTTTTCCATCTTGTGCAAAGAATAGTGGTGTTTTACCGTTATTTGCATACTCATCTGCTTTTGCTTGAATATCTGATGGGATATCTGCGATTGTTCGAATATAACTCATCGAACCTGCTTGTATCAAATGATTATTAAGTGTCGCTTCGATACCACTACCGACAACATTCTTAAACTGTTCTGTTAGAAGTGGTTGGATATTTTCTTGTTGGGCTTTTTCAACGATTGCTTTCGCAAATGGATGTTCTGATTTCTGCTCTACAGAATATGCAATCTGAAGTAAATCATTTTCACTCATATCTCCAATTGGATAGATATCTTTTACCGTTGGTTGTCCTGTTGTAATGGTTCCTGTCTTATCTAAGGCAATGATATTCATCTTACCCATTTCTTCTAGTGCTTCAGAAGTCTTAAATAAGATACCATGTTGGAAGCCCAAACCATTTCCAACCATAATCGCCACTGGCGTTGCAAGTCCTAATGCACATGGACAAGAAATAACTAATACAGAGATTGAGCGTTCTAGCGCATATACAAAGCTAGCTCCTGCAAGTAACCAACCAATCATCACAATAATGGAAATGACAATAACCGTAGGCACAAATACTGCTGAAATCTGATCGGCTATCTTAGCGATTGGCGCCTTCGTGGCTGCCGCATCACTAACCATCTGAATAATCTTAGAAAGTGTAGTATCTTTACCTACATGTGTAGCCTTCGCCTGTAAATACCCAGAGATATTTAAAGTACCTGCGCTAACTGTATCATTGACACTCTTATCTACTGGTACTGATTCACCCGTCAAAGCAGATTCATTGATAGAGCTATCACCTGAGATAATCACACCATCTACCGGAATACTTTCACCAGGCTTTACAGCGAAGATATCATCTAATTTTACTTCATCGATATTGATGATTGTCTCAATACCATCTCGAATGATGGTTGCCTTCTTTGGTGCTAGCTTCATCAAGCTCTTCAACGCATCTGTTGTCTTACCTTTGGATTTGGCTTCTAACATCTTACCTATTGTAATGAATACCAGTATCATTGCGGCAGATTCAAAATACAACTGATTATGATACAGCGGCATTAGTTCCATGTTCGCTACACCATCTGTAATCTGCACTGTCATCACATACAATACATAGACTGACCACACAAAGGATACAGAAGAACCTAATGCGACTAATGTATCCATGTTTGGAGAACCATGCATGAATGACTTAAATCCACTGATAAAGAACTTCTTATTAATAACCATCACAATCAATGTTAAAAACATCTGTGTTAATCCTAAACCAATATGATTGTGATTCAAGAAGGATGGTAGTGGTAAGCCTAACATACCATGGCCCATCGTAATATACATCAATACCACTAAGAAGCCCAGTGAGTACCATAGACGCTTCTTTAACTTTGGAGTCTCATGATCCTGCAAAGCTTCCTCTTCAGCAGAAATACTATTCGTATCTGCCTTTTCAGTATTTGTTTCTGACTGTAACTTTGCACTGTAACCTGCATCCTGAACCGCCTTCATAATCGCTTTTGGATCTGCGCTACCTTCAACACCCATTGAGTTTGTTAGTAGGCTAACTGCACAGGACTGTACACCATCTACCTTGGATACAGCTTTTTCAACTCTGGCTTGGCAAGCCGCACAAGTCATACCTTCTACAATATATTTTTCCATAAAACCTCATTTCTAATCACTTCATTAACTTCTGAAGTACTGTTACGAGTTCATCAATCGACTCATCTTTTCCTTGTCGTATATCGGTCGCAACACAACCACGAATGTGACATACCAATAACTCTTTATTAAAACTATTCAATGCACTTGTAACTGCGGATACCTGAACTAAGATATCTGGACAGTATAAATCATCCTCCACCATCTTCTGTATCCCACGTACCTGACCTTCAATACGCTTTAATCTAGTAACAAGCTTCTTCTGCTCATCTGCAGTTCTTTTTTTATGTCTTACTTCACATTGATGCATCTCACACCTCCGTTTTACATATCTGTTATATACCCCCGTAGGGTATAAGTCAAGTGATTCTATCCCAAGAAAAAAACGTAGATTTCTCTACGCTTAAAATTTCGCATTAAATCTTCCCATGTATGCATGGTAATCATTAATCACTTGATCACACCACACATCAAAGTCAGGATCTTCAATTCTAGATTCACTATGTTCCCAAATATATTGGGTATAGAGCTCGATTCCCCTATCTAAATTAATCAAACATTTAAAGTCAGGAATTAATGCATCTCTTACGATATCAGTATATAAATTAGAGAATTGTTTATCACCTGCAATCTGTTCGGAAAGCGGATATCTTGTGCTCATCGCAAGTGTTTCAGATGCGATATGTACTTTCTGCACTTTACGATTCAAAGCCCTTCCTAATGAATCATAAATCATATCCCACGTTACAATCTCAGGATTAACAAGGTTGATAGAACGATTGATTGCATTCATATTGCCAATTAACTGAATGAAGTTATACGCAAAATCATAACTATGCATCATATGCCAGATGGATTGGCCATCCCCATGGATAATAACTGGTTTATCATTGAGAATTCTCGATACCACACTCCAGCAATTCTTTCCTTTTACACTCAATGGGAAGCGGTCAAATCCATACGTCTGTGAAGGTCTAACAATTGTAATTGGAAAGCCCTTCTTCGCCGCTTGGTTGAATACATCCTCACAAGCCGCCTTATCTCTTCCGTACTTAGATAAACGATTTTTCTGTACAGAGTCTTCATTGAGAATGAAGCTATTTTCATGATTGAATACCACGACAGTGGAAATAAAGATATATTGTCTTGTATGGTTTTGGAATAGATATACACGGTCTCTTGCTTGATCTGGTGTATAGACCACAAAGTCAATAACCGCATCAAATACAGTACTTCCAATAATCTTCTGCATTTCAACAGTATCATTGGCATCACAGATAATATGATTGGCCATGACAGGTAATGGACGATGTCCACGATTGATAACGTATAACTCGGTATCTCGACTCTTCGCCAGCATTCCTAACACAGCCGAAGAAATAACACCAGTACCTCCGATAATTAAAATCTTGCGCACGCTTATCCTTACCTCCTCACCATCTAAAACTAGATACAATTATTATATAAGAAAACCCCATAAAGTTGTTACCAAACATTACAGGGTTTTCTTTTAATGTGTCATAGATAGCCAAGGATTATTTGGGTCTGGATCTGTTGGATCCCAACCACGATTTGGACTTGTCACATCAATTTTTGTCTGTTCAGGAGTACCTAACGGTCCTGGATTTTGTGCATCATCATAAATTTCAACCGTCACACCGAGTGGACAGTAATCATAAATCCACTTTACATCCTTCACCGAAAGACGCACACAACCAAGTGAAGCCGATGTACCTAGCTTATTAAACTCTTCATACTCCAAATCACTTGGATTCTGCGTAAAATATGGAACCGAGTGAAAAAGAATATCGTTTACGATATCTGTTACATACTGACCATAGACATCTCCATACAAAGGACGCCAACGACTGCGATTAAAAGTTTGGAAAACACCTGCAGGTGTTTCTGGTCCCACCGAACACAACATTGCCTTTACTGGTAGTGTACAACTTCCCGTCGTTTGGTCATATGCGTAAATCGTAACCGTATTGAATACACGGTTGACACCAATCTTATACGGCGTACTGATTGTAGGATCTACAACTGTCACATAAGTTGTATTACTTGCTTCAAGACCATTTTTGTCTTTAGCAGTTACCGTGACAGGATAAGTACCCATTGTGTTTGTGTCCACAGTTCCGCTCATCGTATACGTGCCATTTGTTAGTTCCATACTATAAGATAAGTTACCATCAACAGGATCTTTTACGGAAGATACTAGTGACGCTACTTGAAATACGTCCCCTTTATTTACCGTGATGGCAGAATCCACCATCGTAATGACTGGTGCAGTGTGGTCTTCAACTTTTACAGTATACTGATACTCCTTGCGAATATCCTTATCTTTTAAAATATATGAAATTGGATATGTACCTACTTTGTGAGTATCTACAGTACCATCCACTTCTACCGTACCATGAACATCTGTAATGATATCCTTAGGGTCAAAGTTAGTACCGTACTCAACGTTGAGTTTCGATTCATCAATAGATAATGAAATACCCGTAAAATAATGACGTACACCATCAATTAACGAAGACAGCCCCAGCAATAACACACTACCAATTGTGACGAACAACATCGCTGCTGCGATGAATACCAACAGTAACCTTTTTGTATTCACTTTTCTTTTTGGTTTCTTCATTTTCATCCAATGTATTGTAACACCACTTTTCAATTTGTGCATTTCTTGCACTACATTGAGATGCCTATTCCATCATGTATTAAATTGTTAAATTTCACAAATAATATTAATTTCCATTTATTCAATGAAAATAATATTTACCTAACTATTCGGTATTATTCTCCGTCTAATTTCTTTTTTTATACTATTTATCAATATATTTTTGAATCGCCTCAAAACCAATAAGTTGTTCAATTCTATCCTCGTGATGAACCAACATCGTTGGTGCAATCATAATTCCTAGATTTCTACAGAGTTTCATATTCTTCTCTGCTTCTATAACTTCATACGCAAAGTTCTTTTGTGTCATGTAGTCTTTGATGAGTTTACACTTTGGACAGTTTTTTGTCGTAATTAATTGTGGAAGTTTACTCATCGTTCGTTAACAACCTCTTGGTATAAATAACCTTCAATTGGATAATCACGATTGCATGTATTCAACGTGATATATGGAATTGTATAATTTTCCATAATACGCTCTAATAGTACCGCAATACCTTTTGCGTCATACTCATTTTTCGC
Source organism: uncultured Solobacterium sp. (assembly GCA_963525775.1). Taxonomy (GTDB): domain Bacteria; phylum Bacillota_I; class Bacilli_A; order Erysipelotrichales; family Erysipelotrichaceae; genus Bulleidia. The sequence goes on from CAURLC010000001.1 coordinate 15,629, forward strand.
AAGACGTACATTGAAGATAGTTCCACCAGTATAGATTTCCTGCATGCGATTCTGTATATCTAAACGAGTAAATAAATCTACATTCCCATCGATTGGTAACTCAGTACTGCCTGTGTAATATGGTGTATTACCTTGCATCGCAATCACCATGTCAGGATATTCATTTTTATCCTTTAACGCAAAGCGATGTGAGATATCTCCTGCCGCTACTGCTTCAATACTAAAGAGTTCATGATGGTCTGCTTGATATTCCTTTAGACGCTTACGCACATGCATGAGTACATTCTCCGCAAATTCCTGTGCTTCTTCTGTTTCTAAACCCTTTTGAATCCACTTCGCATTCATGCATGCTTCATTCATGCCTACGATACCAATCGAAGAAAAATGATTATCAAAGGTACCAAGATAATGCTTGGTATAAGGATACAGCCCTGCCTCTAAAAGACTTGCAAGAACTTGGCGCTTTGTACTTAAAGAGCGAGCAGAGATATCTAATACCTTATCTAGATGTTTCAAGAAGTCGTCTTCATCTTTTGCAAGATAGGCAAGTCTAGCCATATTAATAGATACAGTCCCAATCGTTCCTGTATTCTCTCCATACGCAAATAATCCACCAGTCTTTTTAAATAATTTCTTTGCGTTAAAATGAGTACCACTAAAGATACTACGTGCATTCTTCTGCTTTAAATCCCCATTAATAAAATTTGCAAAGTATGGAAGACCTGTCTTTACAGTAACTTCTAACAATCGCTTTGCATTCTCACTATTCCAATCAAATTTCTTTGTAATTGCATATGTTGGAATCGGAAATGAGAATACATTTCCTTCCGCATCACCTTCTAAGATAACTTCAAGGAAAGCACGGTTGATAATTGCCATTTCATCCTGACAATCACCATACGTAAAATCCTGTTCCTCACCACCAACAATCGCTGGACGCTTTGCAAGATCTTCAGGAACTGTCCAATCAAAGCAAATATTCGCAAATGGAGAAATCGTTCCCCAACGAGATGGTGTATTTAACCCATAGATTAGCGTCTGCATGCTCTGCTTTACTTCATCAAATGATAGATGATCCATGCGTACAAACGGAGCTAGGTACGTATCAAAGGATGAGAAGGATTGTGCTCCTGCCCATTCATTCTGCATAATCCCAAAGAAGTTTACAATCTGATTACAGATGGTTATCAGATGCTTTGCAGGAGCGGAAGAAGTCTGCTTCGCTACCCCACCTAAACCTTGTTGAATTAACTCTTTTAAAGACCACCCTGCATTACATCCTGTTAACATATTTAAATCATGAATATGAATATCACCATCACGATGTGCATTAGCAACCTCTTCATCATATACTTCACTCAACCAATAATTGGTGGTGATAGAGGCTGAGTTTGATAAAATCAAACCACCAACAGAGTATGTTGTATTCCCTTTACTGTGTTGATTTCCAGTATTGATATAATTATCCACAACAGAATGATAATCAAATGTTGTATTTGTAATATTACGTACATTTTCACGCTGTTTACGATAGAGAATATATGCCTTTGATACATCCGCATATCCAGATTCACTTAATACTTTTTCTGCACTATCCTGAATCTTTTCTACGTCGATTAAACTATTCTGAATCTTAGGTTCAAAATCACTGGTAATACGTAATGCAATCAAATCAATTACGCTATCGGTGTATTCACGATCACATGCATCAAACGCTTTACGAATTGCACTTGCGACTTTCTTGATGTTAAACGCGGCAGTACTGCCATCTCTTTTCTTTACACGATACATTACTTACACCTCCTTCGCTAATCTTAATTCCACAACCTTCACATACGGTTCAACCGCCTTCTTCATCTCTACCATTTCTTCAGCACTATATGCATGCAGGTCAGGTTGAATCACTGTATCCGAAGATACAAATTGTTGTAATACATAATGCGCATCACTACCAATAAACTTTGCAATCTTTATTAAATCATCAACCGTATGGAATTCCTTAACAACAGTTGTTTTAAATTCATGATCCACTTTATATTCTTGCAGTAAGCGTACGCTTTCTGAAATTGGATGTTTGTATTCTACATCCGATTTCAGCCCACTGGTTAATGGATACTTCTCCGCACTATTTTTCATATCTAGTGATACAAAATCCACCAAGCCTTCTTCCAATAATACTCCTAGCTTCTCATTGTTTGTGCCATTGGTATCCAATTTTACTGCGTAACCTAGTTCTTTAATCTGGCGAATAAATGGGATGAGTTCTTCTTGTAATAAAGGCTCACCACCACTGATAACTACACCATCCAGTAGGCCACTGCGCTGATTGAGGTAGGAAAGAATTTCCTCTGGTGTAATATAACGATATTTCTCTGGAATAAACACAAGATCTTTCTGATTACAGAATGGACACTTCATATTACATCCAGCTGTATAGATTGTCGCTGCAACTTTCCCAGGATAATCCGTAATTGTTGTCTTTTGTAAGGCACCAATTTTTAATGTATGGAACGCATCTGGTTCACTAGATAAAATAGTACGAGAGTTTTCACAGGCAACGTTTAACATCTCCTCAAACTGATCGAAATCGACACCACTGGCTAACGCGGCACGACATTGATTACGGAAATCATATACTGCCGTCATCATTGCGGACGCTTTATCAGTAGTATGTAAATGCTTCATACGATGGTCTTTTTCATCTTGTTCTGCACTTACATATCCCTGCTCTATCAGACGCTGAATACTTTTCGTTGTTGTACCTTTATCCACTTCACTAATACGTGTAACGTCTTGCATTGTAATACCTTCATTCTCATTGATAATCAATAAAAATGTTAATTGGCCGGAGCCAATATCATATGGTGCCAGCATCTTATCAAAATATTTTTGTGTATTGCGAAACAATACTGATAGATTCAAAATAAAATTACTCGTATCACTCATTCCTGATTGAAGCTCCTTATAGTTAGTATTTTATCATATTATTCTCTATTCAAACCCTTGTTCAAATGAAAAGTTCCGAAACATTTATTGTTCTTCGGAACTTGATTTACCATCTGGCAAAAAGTGTTCAAAAATAAAGTAATCAAAATACTTACGATTTTCTTCTAACTCCTGTTTAGAGCGAATTGTCCAAGCTACTGCAGGATTTTTAAATAAACAATGACACAACATGCGTGAAAGGTTATAACGGTTATGGTGGTTATACGCAATAAAGTTTGGTCGTGTAATAAAGTTTGTTAGAAGATACTGCATAATCCTCGTTGCGACAAACATCTTCCCTTTTGCTTGTGCGTTAGGGCGTTCAGCGAGTTGACCACGAATAATCTCAGGACGATTCTTACGATACCAGTTTACACAAGCAGGATGAAACGACTCCACACAATATACACCGTGATACTTTCGCAACAACAAATCCGCCTTACTACACAAGATATTTATATCAGTTGATGAATTGGCCGCCTTTAATTCCACAATCAAAGGAACTTTTCCATCTACCAATTTTAATACATCTTCAAATAGAGGAACCTTCTCTTTGCTTGTTAGTAAGTGGCATCTCTGTAATTCATCCAATGTTAATTCCGTAAGCACTTTATTAACAACCGCATCTTTTTCATCACGTAATAATCTACCTGTTTTTCCATCGTGAAAAATAACAGGTACACCATCTTTAGTTAGTTGCACATCTAGTTCAATACCATAACCATTCTCTACTGCTTTTGAAAAAGCAGCCATTGAATTCTCTGGAATATTCCTTTGTGTATCATGTAAACCACGATGCGCATAATAGTGATGACGAAATCCTTCCCACTTTTCATCATTAAGATTCTGGGGATGAATCATCCATAGATAAAGTAAACAAATACAAATTAAGATAACTATACCAATCATTTTATCTTACTCCTGGCTGATAAACACAAAGTGTGTATCATCAGAAAGCTCTGTATCATAGTAATAATGTTCATTAAATTTTTTAATGTCTTCAGGATCAGTGATGTGATTTTGTGCCATATACCAAATCATATCTCCACGTGCCATCTTTGCCTTGGTCGCCTTAGTGATTAGCTTTCCATTCTTGAATTCACCAAAGATAATATTGATCATGCGATCATTTTCTTGAAGGTACTCTTTGATACAACGAGAATACTCTTCAGACGCAAGATTGATAATCACATCATCGTTTAATTCACGATAAAGCGCATCATTCCAATAGTCATATAGGTTACTACCATCTGGAAATACCGATAACATTTCCAAACGATATGGTGTAATACCATCCATTGGCTTTAATACACCATAGAAACCAGAAAGAATACGAAAGTGCCCTTGAAGATAGTCAAGTTCATCCTGACATAGAGAAGTCGCAGATAAATGTTGAAATGCAAGACCACGATAGCTAAATAACGCTGGTGAAAGATTCTCATGTAAGTTCATCGTTTCAATTCGTTTCATATTTTCAGTTAAGATCTTATCGTTACAACGATACATACGTTGTAGTTGTACAGCACTCATTCCACGCAGTTTTTCTAGTAATGTTTCTGTCTTCGAAAGAAAAACTGGTATTGTTTTTGGAGCTAAATCTTCATCTTGAATCATCTTTTTGGTTGGAGAGAATATTATTTTCATGTTCCTATTATATAATAAATGCAGAAATGGTGAGGATTACATGCAAAAATTTAATTCATTAACAGATACAACGATAGACACAAAACTAGAAAGTCTACTCTTAGAGCGCAAAGCACCTCTTAGCGAAGATGGCATGAAAAAGATATTAGAAGAGTTAACACTCTATATGGCAGGTGACCGTCGATTCTATGTTGCCTTCTATCCAAAAGAAGACGCAATCACAAATGATAGGATTCAAGCATCTGATATTGACCGTGTTGATTTAATGCAGGCGACTGACGGCGAAAAATATCTTCCTGTATTTTCTACATTAGAAGGACTGCGAAAGTTTAAACCAACACTACAAAAAGATGAACATATCTACATCGTCACAAAACAAGATGTATTAGATTTCCTAAATCTAAATACAAAGGTTGCGGCAGCTGTATTAAATCCACTTAAGGATGACTTATTACTGTATCGTATGCAACTGCAGAATCTCATTCAAGTACAAGCAGAACAACTATAAAAATAAGCCTGGGATAAACATCTCAGGCTTTACTTTAATATTTACTTCCCCTATCCATGTATGCATGGAAATTACAGAATATATCCTCTTGAAAAGATTTATCTTCTTGACTGATTTCATCTTGTCTTGCAAAGAAGTTTTGTTGCGCATATTGAAATACCTTCTGCTCAAGATGTATGAGTTCTTTGGATATCTTTGCTTCTGGACAGCGTGTATCAAACATGTGGAAACAACCCTCATACTCTTTTAGCATGATAGTTACACCAGCTTTATACAAGTGTTTCATATAAGTTACTGTTTCTTCATGGAACGGTCCTAATGTTCCTACAACTGTAAAAGTTGGTGGTAGATTTCGAAAATCCTTTAATCTTGCGGGAGCACAGTACACTGGTACATCCTGTAGATTCCGTTTATATAACTGCCAATGGAAATACTTCTGTGAAGTAGTCCAAGCTAATGTTTCTTGTTTATTTTCGCTAGATGGACGATCATCAATCATCGGATATAACGGCATTTGAAATGCTATCTTCACTTCATTCATATCACGTGCATATACAGATAACGCAGCCACCAAGCCACCACCTGCGCTTTCACCACCTACAAATATTTGATGTGGGTTTATATGTAACTTGCATGCATGTTCCTTCATCCACTTGAGTGTTAGATACGCATCTTCTAAGGCCGCCGGATATGGAGCCTCATAGCTCTTTCGATAATCTGGCAACACCATAACTACATTTCCATTAGTTAGGAAACGTTCCGCATATGGATAACACTCTTCTGGTAGTGCTGTTCCATATCCACCACCATGAAGCCATAAAAGACCTGTACATTCCTCTTTGCTAAAATGATTTGGATAAACGATACAGATACGCAAAGAAGAACCATCATTTCTTAGAATCTCTTGTTCTTCCATATGGGTTTTCTTACCAAACCATTTCCCATAAAACTTACGTTTTAGATTTCTATCACGCTCTCGAATTGCAGTAATTGAATTGAGTAATGGTTGATTATTAAAAACCACGTTTGCGTATTTTCGTAAATCACGATGAATCATATCTGCCGTTAGTTTCATCATTCCCCCGATAGTGTTTCTATTTTATCATAAAACACGAGTGGAAATGATATCATTCACCCTGCTTTAAAAACATCTTTAATTCCGCTAATCTTTTTATCGCTATTTTACGACCTTCTTCATAGACTGCACGAATTCTTGTACGATCATGTTCAATTCTTCCAATGTTTAATGCTTTTTCTGGTTGAATTACAAATACGTTATTCTTCGCAACCTCTTCTTTGATATATGCAATTGTTTCATTATAGGTTTCATGACGCAATTCTAAATCACGTACCATGTTTGGATATTTTCGATACTTTGCACGAATTGCCCGCATCATCGGTTGTGGCTTTTTTACATAATTCTCTGGTTGTGTTAAGACAATTACATTCTTTTCATATCCCATCTCTTGAAACTTCTTAATAGGGATAGAATCAGAGATACCACCATCTAGATAAATATGTCCATTGATATGTACTGGACTTGCAAATACTGGCATTGACGCAGAAGCACGTACAAAATCTAACGATTCATTATTGATATCCTTGACTTCGTAATAATATGGTTCACCACTTTCGATATCTGTTGCGACTAAATAAAACTTCATTGGATTTTTAGAGAATGTTACGGAATCCATTGGGTCTAACTTTTCAGGCAATGTATGATAGCAGAACTCTGCATTGAAAAAGTCTCCTGTTTTAATCCACGATTGAACACTTGCGTATCTTGGATCTTTTGCGTATTTCATGTTATAGCGGAATGTACGGCCAATCTGTTTACTCTTTAGATTCACCCCAAAGCAAGCGCCAGCAGATACACCAATCGCACCGTCAAATGTAATATGGTTTTCCATTAGTACATCAATGACACCTGCTGTAAAGATTCCGCGCATCGCACCACCTTCAAGAACTAGTCCTTTTTTCATACTTCATCACCTCAATGCGGTAAGTTTATCATAATTTCTATTGATATCTTTTTGTTAAGCTCAATATTCACCAAAATAACATAATTCATTACTTTTTGAATATATCACTGGCATGCATATGATCTAGAACAATATCATCTTGATCCATTTTAATTAAACATAAACTCAAGCTAATTAAACGAATTAATTTCTCACTCTCATGTGCTTCATCAATATGAAACATTTCTTTGATTTTTCTTAGACGATACACAATCGTGTTCCGATGCGTAAATAGCTCTTGTGCAGTTTCAATCACAGAATGATTTTTTAATTCATAATAATATAATGTTTTACAATATACTGTATGATTTTCTTTATCATACTCGTACATTTTTTTATATACATCAGGTACTAAATCAAAGCGACTTTTTATCTGGTCCAACATCATACGTAAACGATATCCTTCCGTATAGAATACTTTGGCAGAAAAGGCCTTATTTTGTAATAATGAGAAAACCTCTAATATCTGTTTATATATCTTAGGTAACTCGTAGATATCTTTTATCACACCAGAGATAACGATGCATACCTGAAATTCCTTTGCGATGGTCTCAAGTATTTCAACTTGTCTTTTTTCATGTATAAAAAGCAGAATATTCTTCTGATATAAGAATGGACGTGTTCCTGCTAACGCAGTTTCTAACTTTGCGTCTAATGAACGGTATGACATCTGTAGATTTGTTCTATTTGATACGTCAATAAGCGCAAGGTGTACTTGATTCATCTGCTCTAGCCATGTATTCGCTATCTGCAACTTGAATAAAGCAGGATTCTGATAATCCCCATCTAATAAGTGTGTAAGAATCTCTTCTTCTGTATTTTTCGAAAGAATTGTATTTTCAATCTGTGCTAAATATTGTTTAGCTAGAATCATTTCAATTTTATTCATATCATTATCATTTACTTGTTCTAGCTGACCTTCTATATCTACACAAAACAAGTAACCGATATTTTTATGTTCTGCTCTTAGCGTTGAGACTCTACGTCTCCATGGGCTTTCTTCAATGGTCAAAAATACCGGCTTCTTTAAATTTGGTTGCCAGTTTAAATTACGTACTACTTCATAGGTAATATGTTTACTCTTTGTCGTAGAATCAAAAGGGATATCATGAAAGCCTTCTGGCTTATAATAAGAAATCACATGAAATGCATCATCTAATATTAAAATTGGGCATTTTAATAATATTGATGATATTTTTACCAGCCCATCTAAGTTAACGCCGCTTAAAAACGCATCCACTAATTTTGAAATATCCATCCACACCTCCGATTATGCTGATAGCACAAAAAGAATACTCACTATTATATGTTCAGAACGGTTCATTATCAAATAAAAAGTTATATATTGATTACGTTGTTTTTAAAGGAGATAGTTATGTCAGAAGAAAAAAAGAATATTAACATCTGGAAATCCTTACAGAAGGTTCCAGCAGGAACAATGTTTGTTCCATTAATTATTGGTGCAATCATCACCACAATTGGTCAAGGAATCTTCAATGTAGATATCTGGGCTGTATTAGGAAATCCTATGAAGGATATGTTCTCATCCTCCGGTCAGATGTTGATTATTGGTTTGATGTTATTCTTTACAGGTACTGGTGTTAAGGTTTCAGATTTGAAATCTGCACTTGGTAGAAGTGTCCCACTTATAATTGTTCGTCTTGTAGTTGCATATGCATTATGTGCACTATACTATGTATTATTTGGATTTGAAGGTGTATTCGGTATTCCATTCCTAGCTGTAGCATGTGCAATCACAAGTGCTAACGCCGCATTATACATGGGTATTATTTCTCCATTCGGCGATGAAGCTGATAAGGCTGGATTTGGTATCATGTTGATTTGCTCTATGCCTCTATTACCAATCTTATTCTTAGGTTTCTATGGAACATCCGGATTTGGTATCGCTCAGGTTATGCAGATTGTCGCATTATTGATTCCATTCATCTTAGGTATGATTCTCGGTAGTCTTGATGCAGACATTCGTAAAGTATTTGCTGGTGGTAATGCAACAATCTTACCATTCTTAGGATTTGAATTTGGTTCTACAATCAATTTATTCAAAGCACTAGGTATGATTCCACAAGGTATCTTATTAAGTATTGCATACTTCATTATTGTTATTGGTCCATCTTATTTCGTAGAACGTAACATTCTACATCGTCCAGGTTATATCAGTGTTGCTTCTGCATCTCTTGCAGGTGTTGCACTTGCTATTCCTGCAATGGCTGCTTCAAGTAACGCAGCATTTGAACCATTTGTTTCATCAACAATCGCAATCTTAGCATTCGTACTAGCAATTACAAATGTTGCAGCACCATTCCTTGTTAAAGCTGAATTACAAAGACATCCAGCAGACAACATGGCGAAATAAAGAAAAGAAAGAAGGAAAAAGTTATTATGCAAAAGGTTTTACAGGTTTCTACATTAAACGCATTAATGTTAGGTGATTTTAATGGCGCAATGACAGTAAAGGATTTACTAAGTGATTGCGACACAGGTATCGGTACATATGAAGGACTTGATGGCGAAGCATTAATTGTTGATGGTGTCGCTTATAAGGGAACAGCTGATGGAACAGTTGTTAAGATGGCTGATACAGATAAGTTAGCATTCTCTACAGTTACTAAATTTGATCACTCCGTAAAGGAGCAGACAATCACAAATGTTGAAGATATTAAGACATTAAAGGAAAAGTTACAACCAATCGTTGATCAAAACAAGAATATCTTCTACATGTTCTTAGCACATGCTAAGTTCTCCAAGATGCATGTACGTAGTTGCTACAAGTGCGCAAAGCCATATCCTACACTTGCTGAAGCTGCTTGTGAACAAAGAGAATATCACTATGAAAATGAAGAAGGACAGATTATTGCAATCTACTGCCCTGATTATGTAGAAGGTATCAACCTACCAGGTTGGCACTTCCACTTCTTATCAGATGATAAGACACATGGTGGACATATCTTAGGACTAAGCGCTGATGAATTCACATTCAAGATGAACGCTATTCCTGAATTTGATTTAGTTCTTCCAACAGATTCTGACTTTGGTAAGTTAAATCTAACAGAAGATCTATCCGAAAGTACAAACGCTGTTGAAGGAAACTAACCCCCTTATCTTTCGACATGAATGTTTGGCCCTGTATAAAAACAGGGCTTTTTTTTACATGCATGAAAAGAACTTTATGGTTATTGTTTCTCCATAAAGTTCTTAATTAATAGACGATATTCTTCAATGATTTCCTTCATCTCACGAAGTGAAGAGATAGAAGATAAACGATTCTTATACTCTGAAGCATGTGGTAAGCCTGTAATATACCAGCCAGCCATGCCACGCATCATACAGATGCCATTTCTTTCACCTTCATATTCACATAGCTTTTCTGCATAGTGATATGCAAGATCCAACTTCTCATTGTAATCAGGCTCTACATAGCTACCACCATTCAGATAGGTATCCACTTCCTGTAAGAAGAATGGTCTTCCTAGAAGTCCACGGCCAATCATAATCGCATCACATCCTGTTTCCTCTAACATACGTTTAGCATCTTCTGGTGTTCGAATATCTCCATTACCTATTACAGGGATATTCACCGCATCCTTTACTGCTTTGATATATGCATTATTAGAATGTCCTGTATATTGTTGCCCACGTGTACGACCATGTACTGCTACAGCACTAACACCAGCCTTCTCTGCAAAGGTTGCGATTTCTACACAGTTAATATGGTCAATATCCCAACCGGCACGCATCTTCACCGTTACAGGGCGATCTGTATGTGTTACCACTGCATGCATGACTTCATACGCAAGCTCCGGTGTCTGCATCAAATAACTGCCAGAATGAGCCTTTACAACCTTCTGTACAGGACAACCCATGTTAATATCGATGATATCGCAGTTGGTATTCTTGGTTAGATACTCTGCTGCCTCAGCCATGGTAACAGGATCACTTCCAAATAACTGTAAAGCAACTGGATGTTCACCCTCACTGATACGGCACATATCCTGTGTCTTTGCGTTTTGATAATGCAATGCTTTATCACTGATCATCTCACTGACCACAAGACCAGCTCCATAATCATGCATGATTTCACGATAGACCGGATTAGAAATCCCAGCTAAAGGTGCTGCGACAATTTGATTCCGTAATTCTATATTTCCAATCCTAACCACGTTTCTTTAACTCCAATACTTCTTTTAATTCTTCTGGTGTAAATTGATACTCTTTATTACAGTATTGGCAATGAATATCTGCACCCTTACCGTCATCAATCATTTCTTGTAAGTCATGGTCAGAAAGTGTTGCGAGCGCTTCCTTATAGTGTTCATGTGAACAACCACAATACCAACGAACATCCTTATGTTCTAGGATATTCGCATCTTCGAAATACATATGAATAATGTCCTCAATCGACATTCCTTCACTAATCAATGTAGATACTGGTCTCATCTTTGCGGTAACTGCCTCACATGCACTGATGACTTCCTCCGTTGCGTTTGGAAGTAACTGTAAGATAAATCCACCTGCAGCTAAAATACTACCATCAGGATTTACCAAGACCCCTACATTTACAACAGAAGGTGTCTGTTCAGAGACTGCATAGTAATACGCAAAGTCATCACCAACTTCACCTGTCTGGATATTCACCATACCAGAGAAAGGCTCTTTTAAACCCATATCACGAGTTACAGTTAACGTACCATTCGTTCCAATTGCTTTCCCAACATCTAAATGTCCATCCTCACGTACAAGATAGATTGAAGGATCACCAATAAAGCCCTTCACATTTCCACTACCGTCCGCTTGCGCAAGTACAGTGCCTGCTGGGCCATGTCCATTAAAGATACAGGTTACTTTTTCATAGGAGTTCTTTAAGTCACTGCCCATGATGGCTGTAACCGTTAAGGTTCTACCTAACGCTGCGGCAGAAGTAGCCATACAGTGATGTAACTTTCTAGCTTCTTCTACAATATCTGTTGTATCAACTGCGTGGATTCTAACACTACCACCCAACGCTTCTGCGATAACAATTTGATTTCTCATTTCTTTAACCTCCTCATGCATCGTTGGTTAAGATTACGAATTCTCTTCTCATCCAACTTCACGATTTCTCTATCCGCCGTCATAATGCCATTACACTCATCTTCTACATCCGTTAACTGTGTAAATACACAAGCAGTTAATCCCTTTGGAATATTACGGATAATACTATCTTCATACAACTTTCGAATTGCTGTATTTAACTTTAACTTATCTGTGAATTTTTTGTAACCATAAAGCTTTTGGGCAAGACTATGACCTGGAATCAAATAGGAATAGCCCCCAAACTCAGATAAGATTGACATTCTCTTTTCATGATTCTGTGGATTTGTATAAGTATGGAAATACACATGGCGACTATAGAAATCCCCAGCCCCCTGATCGTGCCAACCACTCGCACTATCCACAAAACGTGTTAAGTCCATCAGTTGAATGTGCTTAGTTACCTTAGCACTATCAAACTGTCCCCAGCCTTCATTAAAAGGGACCCACGCAAAGATAGACACAACATTATACAAGTTATGAATCATTGCATTTAATTCATCATAGTATGCTTTCTTACCCCATTCATCACCTCTACCAAGGTGTTTTTGTTTCTGGTCATTCATACGCGTGATATTTAAATGCGGCAAGTATAAAGTTGTTAATTTGCTAGGTTGACCACCATTCGGCATATCTTGCATGACAAGCATCCCTAAACGATCGGCATGATAATACCAACGACGAGATTCCACTTTGACATGCTTGCGTATCATGTTAAAACCTAACTCTTTTACTTTTTGAATATCATAAATCATCATCTCATCATCAGGATACGTCAAATTTCCCTCTGGCGTATAGCCTTGATCTAATACACCACTTAAGAATACCGGTTCATGATTCAAACAGAATCGAGGATATCCTTTTTCATCCTTCTCACAGGTGAAACAGCGCATACCAAAATAACTCTTAACGATATCATCTTCTGTTTCAATATATAAATCATATAAGAAAGGATCCTCCAGTGACCATGGATGCATGTCCTCAATAAAGATTTCATTACGCATCTTTGCCGTCATCTCATGATAAATCATCTTCCCTGCGGCACTGATTGTAATTGTCGCATGATTAAAGTCACCTTCCATCTCTAGATAAACTGTCTGTCTATCATAGTTCGGTGTAATCTTTAATGCATGGACTCCATGTAGCGGAACATCTTCTAACCATACCGTCTGCCAAATACCCGACATTGGTGTATACCACATACCACCATGTTGGATTTTCTGTTTTCCGTATGCATACTCACCTGTATCACTTGGGTCAGTACACTTCACAAGTAATGCATTCTGATACTTGATATAACTAGATACATCAAAACTAAATGGCTCATAGCCACCTATATGTCTACCAACTTCGATACCGTTAAGGTAGACAATACATTGTTGATCAACTGCTTCGAAATTCAAATGTGTATGGTATTCTCCTGGTTTATAAGAGAATTGTTTTTTATACCACAATACTTTCCCATGTAATAAAATTTCATCACTACCAGAAAGCTCTGAACCCAAAGGGAAAGGAACGTTGATTGGCTTCCAGCTATGTTCTTGCGGTATTTGATTCGTATCTGTAATCTGATATTCCCAACGACCGTTTAAGTTCGTATAACTACCACGCTGTAGCTGCATGCGAGGATATTCCTGTAGAGGGCTTTTTAGATTTACATTCTTACCCCAACGACTCATCACTTTCATACCAACCTCCCGTTCCTTCTGATTATTGTTTCTTTGTTCGATAACCGATAAATACAGTTACTAAAGCAGCTAAACCATGTACCTTTAGAATATATGCCAAGATTGTTTCAAACATCTTCATTGGCTCTGTATATTGTGCAACACTATTCGCGACATTCCATCCATAGATTAGCGAGAGTACAAGAGAAACTGCTATCATCCCTAGAGATATCGCCATCGTAGGAATTTTATAGTTTCGTAAAACAGACCATAACTGTGGCAATGTCACTAGTAGAACCATACCTATGATTCCATTCACAGATACTATTTTAAAGTTACATAAAATCATCACAAATGATGTCACAACCATCATCAAGATTCCAGAAACAAGTGTAATTAATATTTTTAAAATAATACTTTTGCGTAGTTCTTCCATATTTTCTCCTGCCACTCATTATAGCATAGTCATACCACCATCCCTCACTTTCCTTCTACGCACAAAAAAGAATATCTCCAGTTTCCCAAAGATATTCTGATCGTTCTAAAAGATTTAAATTAGTTAAGTTTTGTGGCTGTTGCGATAGCTGTTGCTGTTACCTTCTGTAGAGAATCAACACCCATTGTGCATCCTGTCATAAGGTCTTTATCAGCTGTTACAGTCTTACCACCTTCGTTCGTAGTAACTTTCATATCAGTGATTTCCTTCGCAGTCTTACCAACTGTCCATTCATCATAAGCCTGATTCTGTTCGAACCATTCCTTACCGATAGAAGAAGCCTTCTTCATACCGTATTCATCCTTCTTTTCGCCCTTTGTAGCGACAGCAGCTGCTTCACCATCTAAAGCACCAGCTGTTGTGAACTTCACAGCGTTTTGTGCTTCATCAGTCTGTGTAAATACAACCTTACCATCCTTATCTAAAGCAACTACACCATATGTAGAGCTAGCCTTAGCTTCACCACTCTTTTCAGCACTAGCGTCCTTACCAGAAACTTGAGTCAAGATTGCAGAACCTACAGAAGCTACATCCTTCACTTCAACAGCGTTCTTAGCCGCCTTATCTAAAGCCTGTTGGAAAGCAGTAACACCAATTGTGCATCCTGTCATAAGATCCTTATCAGCAGGAACCGTATGCTTTTCATCCTTTTGTGTTGTAGGCATATTTAATACTTCTTCAACTGTCTTACCAACAGCCCACTTCTCTAAAGCCTCAACCTGTTCATACCATTCCTTCTTAATAGAAGACTTGTCCTTCATTCCATACTTATCACCTAATGCCTTCTTAGATGTAGAAGTAGTATTATCAGAAGTAACGTGACCTGTCGCATCATAAGTAACCTTATCCTGTGCTACGTCAAAGTATACATATTTAATTACATTACCTTCTAATACAACTGACGCAAATGTTGTATCGAACTGTGCTGCTGTATCAGAACCTTCCTTCGCTTTATTGGATACACTCGTAACAGAACCTGTACCAACCATTACAGTAGGAGCTGTTTCTTCCTTAGTAGAAGTATTTGTGGAAGACTTCTTGGATCCTCCAGCTGTGCAACCTGCCAGCATTGCGACAGCACATAAAGTTGTTAGAATCTTTTTCATTTTTAAATTTCCCTCCATCTAACTTAAGTCTGCTTAATGATAATAACTATCAATATTTAGTTAGTCAATACGAAATTGATAAATTTTTCACATAAATATGGAATTGTATAGTATTGTTATCTATTCAAGTAATCTGACAAGAAAACCGGTAGATTCTTCTACCGGCATGCATGTGAAATACTATTATTCATTAACTTATAGTAACGCTGCTGCGATTGGATAACCAACAAGCGTAGAAATCACTACCGCTACAACCATAATCATAAATCCATATACCATCATCTGCTTTGTATTTGTCCACCCACTCGACACCGCAATCGCTACACATGGCATCGCTGGAGGTGTCGCAAACGCAAATGCAGACATCATTCCAACATTCACAATCAGTGCAGCAACATTTACCGCAGTCATATTCGCAGTTACCGCTAGAGCAGCGGCAGACACAACTGTAGCAGTTACCATATTGCTAGATAAATTTGTTTGAATCGCAGCCCAAAGAATAAATATCAACACCATGATTATCACAGGTAAATGCGATGTAATCGGAGATAATCCTGCAGATATCCATGCAGTAACACCAATATCACTATTGGTGATAGCTGCACCAAGAGCGGTAGTACCAGCACACATAATAAGTGATGGCCAAGATACACCCTTACTCATTGCTTCACCAAAGTTCAATAAGGGTTTTCCTTCATCCGTCATAATCGATAGTAGAACAACCCCCACTAAAGGTGGAAAAGCTGTACCTAACTTATCTAAATACTTGAGGCCAACGTAGATCCATCCTTCCTTAATAATATGCATGCATAGATTTGGTAATACCCACATGCATACAACAAGAATAAATACCGCAAGCACAAGATTTTCAGCTCGTGTTGTTTTTTCTTGTTCCACATGAATCTTCTTTTTTTCGTAATTTACAAATGCTGAAGTATCTGGATTTATCACATATCGGAAAACTAATAGTGTGACTAGTGCCGTTAAGATACCAACAGGAATCGCCGCAAGCATATAACTACCATAATGAATTACTTTTCCATATAACTCAGTATAGGCATTCATGGCAATCACAGGGAATACATGCGCAATCGGTGTCATACCCGATGAGATACCACACATAATGACTGTCCCCATCATTAACACAGACGCAAATTTATCACCTTTCTTCAGTTTTAATAATACATAGATTTCTTCCAAAATTGGGAGATATACAAAGAACAGCACCGTAGGTGAAATAAAACTACCTACCACAAGAATACTTGCAAAATACAAAGCAATAAACATCCAAGGACCTTTCATTGCAAGATTAGAATTAATAAATAGTAGTGCTATTCTCTTGATATAGGAAGTCTTCGATAGAGCGTATGTTACTACAAAGGTAAACATCAAGAATACTACAATCGTTCCACCATACGCACCGGATAAGATTGTACCAATCTTTAATTCAGGCACAAATGCAAGTACACCAATTAATAAAATTGATGGCCAATCAATCGCAATCGTTAGCCACAATAATAAAGTTCCTGCAAAGATTCCCAACACCTGCATTCCAGATGCAGATAAACCAGGTAATGCAGGCAAAAACCGCATACCAAACATCAATAACAAAGATATGATAATAATTATGTTTCTTTTGCTACCACTCTTATTCATAGAGTTAAATTCTCCCCTGTAATTTACTACACCACCTAGTATAACGCAAATTACGAATTTTGATTCATAGAAATCACACAGAAAAAAGGCACTCATTGAGTGCCTTATGCAAGTAATTGAATTACTTAACGATTTCTGTGATAGAACCAGAACCTACTGTACGTCCACCTTCACGGATAGAGAACTTAGTTCCTTGTTCTACAGCGATAGGAGCTAATAGAGTTACATCCATAACTACGTTATCGCCAGGCATGCATAATTCTGTGCCTTCTGGTAACTGGATAACACCAGTAACGTCTGTTGTACGGAAGTAGAACTGTGGACGATAGTTAGATACGAATGGTGTATGACGTCCGCCTTCTTCCTTAGTTAATACGTAAACCTGAGCCTTGAACTGTGTGTGTGGAGTAACTGAACCTGGCTTAGCTAATACCTGTCCACGTTCGATTTCTTCACGGTTAACACCACGGAGCAATGCACCGATGTTGTCACCAGCCTGAGCGAAGTCAAGAGTCTTACGGAACATTTCAATTCCTGTAACAACTGTCTTACGAGTAGGCTTGATACCAACTACTTCTACTTCGTCGTTTAAGTTTAACTTACCACGTTCAACACGTCCAGTAGCTACTGTACCACGACCTGTGATTGTGAATACGTCTTCAACTGCCATTAAGAATGGCTTGTCGAATTCATGAACTGGAGCTGGGATATAAGCATCTACAGCATCTAATAGTTCCTTGATTGCTGGTTCCCACTTTGGATCGCCTTCCAAAGCCTTTAATGCAGAACCACGGATTACTGGAGCGTTGTCTCCATCAAATCCATACTCAGTAAGAAGTTCACGAACTTCCATCTCTACTAAGTCGATTAATTCAGGGTCGTCAACCATGTCGCACTTGTTTAAGAATACAACAATCTTAGGTACGCCTACCTGACGAGATAATAAGATGTGTTCACGTGTCTGTGGCATTGGTCCATCAGTAGCAGCTACTACTAAGATAGCACCATCCATCTGAGCAGCACCAGTGATCATGTTCTTAACATAGTCAGCGTGGCCTGGGCAGTCTACGTGAGCGTAGTGACGTGTATTTGTTTGGTATTCAACGTGTGCTGTGTTGATTGTAATACCACGCTCCTTCTCTTCTGGAGCTCCGTCGATCTGATCGTAAGCTTCGAATTTAGCCTTACCATCTTCTGGGTGTGTTGATAAATACTTTGTGATTGCCGCTGTTAATGTTGTCTTACCGTGGTCAACGTGACCGATAGTACCAATGTTAACGTGTTCGAGCGACCGGTCGAAATGTTCCTTTGCCATAATATTTTTTCCTCCTGGTTTTTTTCTACCTTTATAAGCTGTTTCCATTTTATTAGAAACAGTACTTATTTACAATCATTTTTACTACTTAGTTGTATTTTTCTCAATAATTTCTTTAGCAATGTTCTTAGGTACTTCTTCATAGTGGTCCATTTGCATTGTATAGATACCACGACCCTGTGTAAATGAACGTAAGTCTGTAACGTATCCAAACATTTCTGCTAATGGAACGAATGCACGTACCTTAATTGCATTACCTGTTTCTTCTTGTTCACGAATTTGTCCACGACGCTTTGTGATATCACCCATTACAGAGCCTAAGTAATCAGCTGGAGCTGTTACGTCAACTGCCATGATAGGTTCAAGAATTGCAGGATCGCACTTCTTAGCTGCTTCCTTTAATGCAAGTGAAGCCGCAATCTTATAAGCCTGTTCAGATGAGTCGACATCATGGTAACTACCGTCGAATAAGACAGCCTTGATGTCTACGATTGGATAACCAGCAACTAAACCATTGTTTAAGGATTCTTCCAAACCTTGTTGTGTAGGCTTGATGAATTCCTTAGGTACTGAACCGCCGACTGTTTCATCAACGAATTCAAATCCCTTACCTGGGTTAGGGCTAAATCTAATCCAAACGTCACCATACTGACCGTGACCACCAGACTGACGAACAAACTTACCTTGTACTTCAGCTTCCTGACGGATTGTTTCACGGTATGCTACCTGTGGTGCACCTGATGTAGCTTCAACCTTAAATTCACGTCTCATACGGTCCATGATGATATCTAACTGCAATTCACCTACACCGGCGATAATTGTCTGTCCAGTTTCTTCATCTGTATAAGTTCTGAATGTTGGGTCTTCTTCAGCAAGCTTAGCTAATGCTTCATCCATCTTCTGTGAGTCACCCTTTGTCTTAGGTTCTACAGACATCTGGATAACTGGTTCTGGGAACACCATGGATTCAAGAACGATTGGATGTTCTTCATCACATAATGTATCACCTGTAGTTGTGTTCTTAAGACCAACTGCACCAGCGATGTCACCAGCATAAACTTCTTCGATATCCGCACGGTGGTTAGCATGCATGCGAACCAAACGTCCGAAACGTTCACGCTTTTCCTTAGAAGCATTTAATACATAGCTACCTGCCTTCGCAATACCAGAGTATACACGGAAGTATGTTAAGCGACCTACGAATGGGTCTGTAGCTACCTTAAATGCTAAGGCACTAAATGGTTCATCGTCAGAAGGATGACGTTCACTTGGTGTGCCATCTTCTAATGTACCCTTAATAGCTTCAATATCTGTAGGTGCAGGTAGGTAGTCTACAACTGCATCTAGTAATAACTGAACACCCTTGTTCTTATATGCGGAACCGCACATAACAGGGAAGAATTCAGAAGTCATAACACCCTTACGGATAGCTGCCTTCACTTCTTCAACTGATGGTTCTTCACCATCAAGAACCTTCATCATCAATTCATCGTCATAGTCTGCAACTGCTTCTAGCATTGCTAAATGCATTTCTTCAGCCTTAGCCTTGAATTGTTCATCAATTTCAGTAACTTGAATATCTGTACCGTTATCGTTAGTGTATATGTGCTGCTTCATTGTTACTAAGTCGATGATTCCACGGAATGATGATTCAGCACCGATAGGCATCTGGATTGCAGCTGCCTTAGCACCTAAACGATTTCCGATAGAAGCAACGCTCATATCAAAGTCAGCACCAGTCGCATCCATCTTATTTGAGAATACGATACGTGGTACACGATATTCTGTAGCCTGGCGCCAAACTGTTTCAGTCTGTGGTTCTACACCAGCCTTAGAGTCTAATACTGTAACTGCTCCATCCAATACACGTAAGGAACGTTCAACTTCAGCTGTGAAGTCTACGTGGCCCGGTGTATCGATAATGTTAATCTGGCAATCTTGCCAGTGGCAAGTTGTAGCAGCGGAAGTGATTGTAATACCACGTTCCTGTTCCTGAGCCATCCAGTCCATCTGAGACGCACCTTCGTGTGTTTCACCGATCTTATGAATCTTACCTGTGTAGAAAAGGATACGTTCAGTTGTTGTAGTTTTACCAGCATCGATGTGAGCCATGATACCGATATTACGAATCTTATTAAGCGGGAATTCTCTAGCCATTGATTGCTCCTTTCCCGATTAGAAACGGTAGTGAGCGAATGCTTTGTTCGCTTCTGCCATCTTATGTGTATCTTCTTTCTTCTTTACAGATGCGCCTGTTCCATTTGCAGCATCCATAATTTCATTGGCAAGACGCATTTCCATTGTATTTTCATGGCGAAGTCTTGCGTAGTTAACGATCCAACGTAAAGATAATGTCAACTTACGTTCAGCAGATACTTCTACTGGTACCTGTAAGTTTGCACCACCTACACGACGAACCTTCAATTCTAATTGAGGCATTACATTGCCGAGAGCCTTTTCGAATACTTCCATTGGGTTCTCGCCTGTCTTCTTCTCAATCTGAGCGAATGCATCATATAAAATTGTTTGAGCTGTACCACGCTTACCATCAATCATAATTTTGTTGATCAACTTAGTGATTAACTTTGAATTATAAATTGGATCAGGAAGTACATCACGCTTTGCTATATAACCTTTTCTTGGCATGTTCTATTCTCCCTTCTCTTATTTAGCAGCCTTTGGCTTCTTTGCACCGTATAATGAACGGCCTTGATTACGGTTTGCTACACCGGCACAGTCTAATGTACCGCGGATGATGTGGTAACGTACACCAGGTAAGTCCTTAACACGTCCACCACGGATCATAACAACGCTATGCTCCTGTAGGTTGTGTCCAATTCCTGGAATGTATGCTGTTACTTCTAATCCATTGGATAGACGAACACGGGCATACTTACGTAAAGCTGAGTTAGGCTTCTTAGGTGTCATTGTACCAACACGAGTACATACACCTCTCTTCTGTGGACTGCTGAGTTTTGTTACACGCTTCTTAAGTGAGTTTACGCCTCTGTTTAATGCAGGGGACTTTGACTTGTAAACTTTATCAGTACGACCTTTGCGTACTAACTGGTTTATTGTAGGCATTTCAGTTTCTCCTTCCATTTTATGCACACATTTCCAAGTGTGCCAAACCTTAGTCTAAATATAAGCCTTACTTCCGTAAAGCCAGTTTTTTCGCTAAGCGTAATAATGATACCTTTTAATATGTTCAAAGTCAATATACTTTTCATCATATTTTTGACGGTTCTATGGACTTTTTTCTTCCGCATAATCTCTACACGAAAAGTTCATTCTTATATCATGGAATATCATTGCCATATGTATTATAGTAATAGAAAGTCCAATATGTATTTTTCATATTGTTTTTGTTCAAGGAGGTTCCAATGGCAAACAAAGTATGTGATTTCTGCCTAAGTGAAGGAAAAGGTCTTTTTAACCAACCTAAGAAAATAGAAGATGGCCATTACATCTGTAAAGACTGTCGTTCCATATTAACTTCTTATAATCTTCCTATCAAGCACGATATCTTCCAGATACTCGTTACCGCACAAGAGAATATGCGCGATATGATTATGGAATCCTATATCAAGAATCATAATATCGATGAAATGATGGCGAAGTTCTTCCCTGTCGATGATATGCCACTGCACCCTGGGGAACATTGCATTTCTAAGGTCAAGGCATACCAAACAGTCACAAAGGACTCCATCCCTTATACACGTGCAGTTTCAAAGATTGCAGAGATTTCAAAAGCTACTATTCAAAATATCGTCGATTCCACAACACGTACCAACTCCCATAAAGTTGAGGGTATTCTCTATGAAACTGATGTAGCGTTCTACTTCTTATCTCCAAACTATGTCAACTGTCACCGTTTGGGATATGCATTACGCAATCGTAGCGATACAGATCGTATTAACGTTGTTACGCCAACCGCACGTTACACATACATGCTAGAAAACTCTGATTTAATTTTCATGCGTGAACGCTTCTATCAGAAATTAAACGCTGCTAGGAACAAAAAGGATACACACTTAATCTATATGTCAGATGATAATCACATTCGCATTACGCCTGGTGTATACGATATTCCAAAGAGTTTACGCCCTGGCAAGTATGTTGTTACCGCAATTCGCGATGCAGGTCTGCACATGAAGGATTCTTTGGGCAGAGTTAAAGACTACTATGAAAACGAAGAAGTCATTGATCTCAGCGATGGTGGTGTATTAGAGTGCACTGGTGAATACGAATTAAAGTGGATTAGTCACAAATAAAGGGACTGTAACAATTAAGTAAATTTTATAGATTTACTTAAGGCGTACAGCCTCTTTTCATTTAATGTAAAATATTTGATTATCCGAAGTAATCACTTCGTTAAGTAATATCAGAAAAACAAAAGGTACCCGAAATTTCGGATACCCTTATATGGCGCCTTATTAGGGGAATTTCCTAACAAAAACAGTAATAATTTCTATGAATATAGCCTACACGGATATGGCTATAATTTCAAGCAGTTTTTACATAAATTCAACTTATAAGGTATGAAACTTGAGTTTAGTTGTTCACCAAACTTAAGTTGAATTTACGTTTACACTTAATATACAAATACTGTAAAACGCTCAATTCAGTACAACCCTAAGCTATGCTAAATTACTGTTTAATAATCATTTTATATAATTTACTAATATCCAATAATTCCACCTTTCTTTTTTGACAATCGATTTAGTTTATCAAATATTAGTTTAGAGAGAATATAGTAAATAACTGTTAAAACAATCAGTATCCCAATTTCATAATAAATAGGTAATAAAGTCTCATATCCAAAAAATAAATATCGAACAATATCTAATCCCCAAGTAAAAGGCATCCAAAGTCCTAAAAAGCGCAAACCAATTGGCATGTTCACCAAAGGCACTAACATACCGCAGATAAATGGCGCTATATTTCCAATAAAGGAGACAAGTTGGTCACATTCTTTCCAAATCAACATCAATCCCATCAATATCACCCCTAAGGAATAACCAGAAAAGACCGAAATCATAATTATTAATATACTAACCAAAAAATCGAGTGCACTAATTTTAATAAAGCTATATAAAAAACTGATAATAAACAATGGCAGAAAAGAGATAACAGCACTTACAATACCATCGATTGACCATGTAATCATTCGCACGTTCATACTTATGGGTAGCAATTGATTTTCGTCAAAGATTCCTTGTTTCATTTCACTTCTTAATTGGAACACAAACGACCAAAGGCACTCTACAAAACCCCAAATACTCAAAGCAACCAATAAATAGAAAGAATACTGTCTCCCAGAAGAAAAATTCCAAATGCCATTATTACCATTAAAAGTTAATGTCAAGGAAGGAAAAATTATTACAAAGATAGAGAGAGTTTCGAGCCAAAAATTCACTTGATATCTCCATTGTGTCAAGAAATTAGCTTTTACAACAGCCCACATTTTCACCATTGCTCAAAGTCTCCTCTCTTTTTCATACTATTTAAATTCTCATTTACAAAAATAACTCCAACAACTAGCCATACGAGACTGATCAAAGCAAACACACAAATATAAATTGGGCTAACTGCATATTCTATATCCATTGCATAAATTGCATATGTTAATGGAATAAGATAAGAAGCAAACCTTAGTACAACAGGAAACTTTTTGACACGGATTGTATAGCCAGATAAAAATCCAAAAACATTTTGCAAAGTTGTATTAATACCCTGCATCTTCTTGTACTTTAAAACAAAAGAAGAATAGCCTACAGTAAAGCAAAACAATCCTACACTACTAATTATCAAAGTACCAAAGAACATTAATGTGTTGTCGACTGTCACTCCTAGGAAAACATAGGTAAGTATTAAGGTTATACCCGTTACTAATAACTGATGAAAAATTAAATATATATAATATGCAAACTGATACCCGATAAAGTGAATCGGTGACATCAAGATAATACCTAATACCCCTTCAATTTTTAGCGACTCAATACCATAAGAAATACCATAGATCAACTGAACTAACCATGACCATAGAATCATACTTCCTAATATCCGTGAACCTGCCTGATAGTTCTCAGCCAATAAAACATATGGTGCAATCATAAAAAATGGATTAAAAATTAAATTCAAGCTTCTCATCTTATAACGAAAATTATATAAAAATTCTTTTTTTATAAGCCAGAACATAACTCTCCTTTTTTCATTGACAACAGTTTCCAATTGCTCGGAATATATTCCAACTGATGGCTAACAACAATCACGCATTTACCCTTACTTACTTCATTCTCTAATGTTTCGGTCAGTAAGTGGCAACCTCTTTCATCCAACCCACTATAAGGTTCATCTAGGAATATAACTTTTGGATTATATAAGATGGCCCTAGCTAACATTAATCTCTTTTTCATACCAGTAGAATAAGTTTCAATATATTTTTTATTATCTTCTAATTCTACTAATTGTAAAACTTTACTCACTCTATCTTTTAAATGATTTCCTTTTAAACCATAGATAGAGCCGATCATTTCTAAATTTTCTCTTGCAGTCAATTTATAGTAGAGTGTTCTATCGCTCGAAAACATATATCCTATTTGAGATTTAACAGAAGGACTCAAATTTTCACTTTTTTCCCCAATTACAGTTACGCATCCTGTATCTGGTAAGATTAAGCCCATCATCATTTTTAACAGTGTGCTTTTCCCACTTCCATTCTCACCACTAATACAATATCCACCCGCGAAAAAAGAATAGGATATTTCTTTTAGAACTTGTTGATTATCAAAATTTTTAGAACATTTTTCTAAATTTACATATTCCATTCTTCAAGTTCACCTTATCTTTCCATTTACCATCTTATCTTTATAATGAATTTATCTATTGTAGTAATCAAATATTATTTATTACTATCTTTTTTGAGGCTTAAAGTATCTTTTCTCACTAAAACTTTCATCTTTCAACATACTTCATCACATTGAAATAATGTAAGACTATTTGGAAAATACCCTTTTACATATTATAAGTATAACGATGC
The DNA here is from genome assembly GCA_963525775.1 of uncultured Solobacterium sp. Taxonomy (GTDB): domain Bacteria; phylum Bacillota_I; class Bacilli_A; order Erysipelotrichales; family Erysipelotrichaceae; genus Bulleidia. The sequence goes on from CAURLC010000001.1 coordinate 41,157, forward strand.
GATATTGAATACCCTAAATACTCAAATCGGATCATATTATTCGTTACAATTTTTCTCTCGTTCCACTGTCCTTTTTTCAAGTTATAAGGTAATTTCCGTTTTCTCCCTTTCAGATAAAAGAGGTTGTACACTTCTCAAGTAAATCCTTTGAATTTACTCAAATGTTACATCCTCCACATTTACCTATTTCAACTTTACGTGTGCACCATAAATATACATGCACTCATCATTATTTTGTGCCCATAATTGATTAATATACTATATTTACTTAGCAAATCTAAGAACCACTGCTCTTGCTTTAGTACCCTCAAATTTTGTCCAATCTTCATCCACTTCTGATTGTACAGACGTCATATCTTTTGCATCTAAATATAGTAAGATATCTCCAGAAACTAAATCTTTGTCTTGTATTAGTTTATATGAAATTTTTCGATCATCCACACTATCTAATGATAACAAAAACTGGATGTGCTTCTCATGCTCGTTACCTGCATTATAATAAATATCAATATCCCTTTCTGAAATCGACAGGTTCAATATATCGTTATCGTCAATCTCAAAAACATAACTTTCTTTTTCGATAAGCACCCCATTTTCGCATTCTGCATATAATATCTCTATGCTCTTTAAATTTGCTTCACTAGAATTTTTAAAAGTATATGTATCAACCTCATTTAATAAAGAATACTCTATTCTGCCTACATGCTTTACTGAAGTTCTAGATTCAGTTCCACTATTACAAGCAGATAGAAAAAAACATAACATTATAATAATTAATTTATTTAATATCCATGTTCCAGCCACAATAAATTGTTTGATATATTTCCTATGTCCCATTGCAGAAACGTAACAAATGCTGCCCAACCTCATCACCCTCTTTATTCTCATATTGGCTTTTTCTATAAAATAAGTTCTAAACCATGTTATACCTATGTTATTTAGGTTCACTTGATAGAAATTTTTGTCCACTTCGTTGGATAATGTTCTACATAATCAAACTGCTCTTCCTCTGGGGAGACAAGTGCTTTGTAATACAAAACATCATCTTTTTCGTAAAATACAAGCACAATACTTCTGCCATTCACATTAGTAACTGATTCTGTATAATATTTAACATTATCAATGCTTGTATTATCTGTGGAGGCTGTTTTGCAACCAGTTGTTAATGTACAGAAAAGAGCCAAAACAGTCATCAATATTTTTTTCATTTCTTCCTCCTTTATATCCTTTCAATTTTAAAATTATAGATGATGCTAGAAAATAAAGTCCTTAAATTCAAGTTGTATACTTTCTAGCACATAGATGATAAATATTATACTTTTTCATACAATGCGATCTACCGCATTCCTTTTATAGTTTCATCATATAAACTTCATCGTAGAATACAAGTCTATTATTGGTACAAAAAAAGAGTTACAATAAATATATTGAACTTCTAATTCATTTATGTCGAAATATTACTTTTTCGACATTTTTATATTCCGTACGAAACGCTTTCGTATATCCTCACTCGTTTTGTCTGCTACCATTCATTTCTTCTTTCGATTTCGAACTTTATCTATAAAACATAAAAAGAGGTATCTACAACATGTAAATACCTCTTCTAAATATGGCGCCTTAAACAGGGCTCGAACCTGTGACCTAGCGGTTAACAGCCGCTCGCTCTGCCGACTGAGCTATTAAGGCACGTGACTATATTACCATTTCTGTATAATCATCGCAACACCTTTTTTCATTATTTGCTGAAAAGTTGATTTAAATTATTTAAAATTATTTATTGACTGACGGTCAAATAAATGCTAGTATATGGTTGTACAGTCAGAAGACTATTAAGGAGGAACTTATATGGGTCTCATTTCTACTGCTTTATTATCCGCTAGTTCAACACTTAGCGATTCTTGGAAAGAGTATTTCTATTGTGATGCTATTCCATCTGATGTATTTGTTGTGAAAGGTATTAAGAGAAACTCTGGAGGATTCTTCAGTGGCAATAAGGGCAGCGACAACATCATCACTGACGGTTCAATTATTGCTGTTGCTGATGGCCAAGCAATGATCATCGTTGAACAGGGACAAATCGTTGATATTTGTGCTGAACCTGGCGAATTCAAATATGACTCTTCTACACAACCATCTGTATTCACAGGTAGCCTTGGTGAAGGTGTTAAGAGAATGTTTGAAGAATTTGGTCGCCGTTTCACATTCGGTGGACAACCTGCCACAGACCAACGTATCTACTATGTAAACACAAAGGAATTAGTTGGTGTAAAGTATGGAACTCCAGCTCCAATCCCATTTAGAGTTGTGGATGCTCGTGCAGGTATCGATATTGATGTATCGATGAAATGCTTTGGTGAATACAGCTTACATGTATGCGATCCGGTATTATTCTATACAAACGTTTGTGGTAACGTATCAGACAGCTACAAGTTAAGTGATCTCAATGATCAATTACGTGCTGAATTACTCACTGCATTACAACCAGCATTCGGTAAGTTAAGCGAACAAGGTATCCGTTACTCTCAGATTCCAGCACACACAACTGAATTAGCTGCAGCTCTAAACGAAGAACTCAGCAGTAAGTGGAGAGAAAAGCGTGGTATCGAAATCGTATCCTTCGGTGTATCTTCTATCAAAGCTGATGAAGCTGATGAAGAAATGCTCAAGCAAATGCAACGTAACGCTGCATACACAGATACAAACTTAGCTGCCGCAACACTTGTTGGTGCACAAGCACAAGCAATGCAGGATGCTGCCAAGAATGCTAATGGTGCTGCGATGGGATTCATGGGAATGAACGCTGCACAAAGTGCTGGTGGTATCAATGCTAACGCATTATACCAAGCTGGTCAGGCTCAAAAGGCTGCTAATAGCGATGATAAATGGTTCTGCCCAGAATGTGGTAATGAGAATCATTCAAACTTCTGCTCTAATTGCGGAACAAAGAAACCTGAATAACATTTAAAACGATAAGAACCCGTTCTATCGGGTTCTTTTTCTCAATTGAAAGGGGAATATTATGGCAAATAACGCTTTAACAAATTTCCAATGTCCAAATTGTAATGGTCCTCTTACCTTTGATCCAGCATCACAGAAGTTAAAATGTGGTAACTGCGGCAGTACTTTTGCTCCTGCTGAAATCGAAGAACACTACGACAAACAAGTAGCACTATCCATTGAAGAAGGACAAAAAGAATACAGTGCAGATGATACGCTACAGTGGAGTGAAGAGGATGAACAAAACCTGCGTGCATACAACTGTCCATCTTGTGGTGCACAGTTAATTACAGATAAGAATACTGCTGCGACAAGTTGCCCATATTGTGGTAACCCTACGATTGTTCCTGCACAGTTCAGTGGTGCATTAAAACCAGACTATGTGATTCCATTTAAGATGAATAAAGATGAAGCCATCAAGAAATTGTCTGATTTCTACGGTGGAAAACCACTATTGCCAGATGCCTTCAAGGAACGTAACCACATTGAAGATATCAAAGGTGTCTATGTACCATTTTGGCTCTATGATGGTACAGCAGACGTAGACATGGCCTTCCGCGGTACAATTTCACATTCTCATCGTGAGGGTGACTACACAGTTACTGTTACTGAAAACTACTCTATCCTACGTCAAGGAACCGTACAGTTCAATCGTGTTCCTGCTGATGGATCAAGTAAGATGCCAGATGAGTTCATGGACGCAATCGAACCATATAACTATAACGAAATGATTCCATTTGAAATGGGATATATGACTGGATACCTTGCCGATCGATACGATGTAACTGCAGAACAAGATCGTAATCGTGTCAATACACGTATGCGTACATCTTCAGCAGATAAAATTCGTGAAACTGTTAGAGGTTATCACACCCTACTCCCACGTCGTTCAAATATCTATATTCGAGAAGATAAAGTACACTATGCATTCTTACCAGTATGGATGCTTACCACAAAATGGCAAGGTAAGACATACATGTTCGCAATGAATGGTCAAACAGGAAAGATGATTGGCGATGACTTACCAATCGACACCGGAAAATCTGTTCTTTACTTCTTTGGCATTCTACTCATCGGTATGATATTGACTGGCATACTGCTGTTTGTGGCATTTTAGGAGGTACGCATTATGAAGAAAAAATTACTAGCACTTGTTGCGGCATTTACTTTCTTGTTATGCATGGTACCAAATTTCTTGCTACCAACAAGAGCAGATGCGAATGATTACATCGTTGATGAATATGGTTTATTAACAAACGCAGAAATACAAGCACTCAATAACATCGCAAAAGATTACAGTGATAAATATAAGATTGGTTTCTACATCCGTATTATGAATTCTCACGGTTCTCAGACTATCGAGCAATATTCCGAAAGTATCTTCAATTCCGAAGGTCTTGGAATCGGAGATGAAAAAGAAGGCATCATGCTAACTCTAACGATGGAAGACCGTAAGTTTGATATTACAGTACACGGTAAAAAGGCGAATAAAATTTTCGACGCAAGAGCGAGAGAAAATATCGCAAGTGCTGTCGTATATGATCATTTAAAATATAACGAATATGGAGAAGGCGCAAAAGTATTCCTTGATGAATGCTCAAGCACAATCGTTACACCTTATATTATCAAGGGTAGTATCACTGCAATTGTTCCACTCATTATTTCTATTGTCACAATCTTATTCTTTAGAAGTAAACATAAGACAAAAGGCATTTCACATGAAGCGTATGCATACATACCACAAGGCGGTCTAAAACTTCAAAGGGCACAAGATATGTATCTATACCGCTCCGAGACACGCACGTATAATCCTCCAGCTAAGAGTAGCGGTGGAAGTGGTGGTTTCCACTCTAGTAGTGGTGGTGGATTTGGTCATACAAGCGGACACTTCTAATACACCAAAGGCTTACCCATTCGGATAAGCCTTTTACTTTACCACCGCAATAGCGATACCATCACCCACATCAAGATGAAACGTTGTTTCAAAACGAGAATCTGTTTTGAGATATTCACGGAACTTTAAAATCTTACGAGTCAATTGTACGGTAGAACGATTTTGTGAAAGTTCAGGACATTCTACAATGCCATGAAACTGCAAATTATCAAAGAAGAAAACCGTACCCTTTCTTGTATTTTTTAAGAAGTGCTCCATATACTTGCGATACTGAGACTTCGCAGCATCTATAAAAATCAGGTCATAGATTTTCTTTGTTTCAAATTGATATGCATCTTGTAAGTATGCATGTACTCTATCCTTCAAACCTGCATGCATGATATTATTAACGGCCTGTTCATACATAATAGGATTAATTTCCACTGTATCGATGGTCATATCCCAACGCAAACTAGCCATCTGAATTGCTGAGTAGCCAACCGCAGTACCAATCTCTAAGATATCACGTATCCCTTCATGACTACGAATATATTCCAACAAGAATTCCATCCCATCATCCAACATGATTGGGACATGTTCCTTGCGTGCTTTATCGTGTATTTCCTGTAATCTAACTTCATCCATATAGACAGTATAATATATTATTTGCGTACGGTACATGTTAGAATGAAAGGATAAAGAAATGAAGGGAGGTTCTATGTTAACACTTGAGTTTGTACGTGCTTTTATTGGTGAGAAGATGTTTGCCAGAGGTATGCAGGAGTATACCGAAGCCAATGTCTTCAACATGGAAATTACCGAAAATGACGAACATTACAAACTGATTACAGCTAATGTTCAAGGCGAAGAGTATTACAGTGTTCATGTTGTTAACATAGAGTTAAGCCCCCAAAATGAATGGATTACAAAGATGTCCTGTGACTGCGAGTATTTTGATTATCGCCATACCCCTTGTAAACATATCGCCGCTGTACTCATCGCCTATGTAAAACGCGACGAAGCACAGCCTGAACCTTCCTTGCGAAAGAAACATACTGATAAATCATTCAAAGAGTTCTTATCGAGTTATCAAGTACACACAAGTAACTTTTTAGAAAGACCACTAAATATTATTTTAGAACCAGAAATATCTCCAAAGTTTCGTAATGATATGCTTGAAGTGGGTTTTAAGATTGGTTTATTAAATGAGCATCTCTATTCAATTCAAAATATTACAGAATTTGTCGAGAATCTGGATGGTGAAAAGAGTAAGAAATATGGAAAATCTTTAGAGTTTACCCATACACTCCAAGCCTTTCACCCACGCTATCGCCCTCTTGTACAATATTTGGTCGATTATGTACATGATGAAACTTCCTATTCCCTTTACCAGAGTATACCTGGGTATCGCATGATGTATGCGGCTGATTTACCACGTCGTACAATTACCGTAAAATCCTATGCAATCGATATCTTTTGGGATACCATACAAAATCTTCCATTCAATATCAAAGAAAATTACGGTATCTTACAACCATATACTTTGGTAGATGGACAGCCATCCATGAGCGCATCTATTGAGAAAGTAGATGATGGATATCAATTTAACACAACCGTATTGCCATATATCACAGGCAAGAAACACAGCTACTTCTTTGATGAAAGTCGTCAGATGATTTACCGCGACGCAAGAACTTCACAATCCTTCCGTAAATTAATCGATTACTTCCATAGTGCGAAATCAGAAAATATCTTTATTGGCGAGGACGATATCGCAGTCTTCGCAAAAAATGTATTCCCAATCTTACAGAAGAATTTGACCGTTCAAACAGAAGGATTTAATCCTACTCAGTATCTTCCAGAAGTCCCTAGCTTTGAGATGTATCTAGATATGCCACAGGATAACCTGATTACAGGTGAACTCTTCGCAATTTACTCTCACGGCAAATACAATGTACTATTGCCTAGAGAAAATGCAGTGAACCGCGATTTATCTATCGAAAAGAATATGGATCATTTCTTTTCTCCTTGGTTCAGTGCCTATGACCCAGCAAACTCTCGTATGGTTCTGAGCGATGATGATGACAAGGTATATCGTTTTGTAAAATTCGGTATCCTAGAAATGCAGGCTAAAGCTGATGTATTTATCTCAGAATCTCTCAAAAAGTTAAAGATTCATAGCCAAACTCGTATATCGATCGGGGTATCTGTCAATCACGATTTATTACAACTCAATCTAGTTAGTGACCAAATTAATCTTAAACAGCTCAATGAAATTCTCAGTAAATATGATCCAAAGAAGAAATACTATCGTCTTAAGAGTGGTGAGTTTGTAGATATCGATGATAACATTCAAGCTCTTGCAAGCTTTAAAGACGCAATGAATCTTAGTACTGCACAATTTACACGCGGATCGATTGATGTACCTGCTTACCGTGCATCCTATCTTGATCAATTATCGAAGACTTCTATCTTAGATATTCAAGCAGAAGAAAACTTTAGAAAACTAATTCGCAATATGAGGGATATCGAAGAAATTGAATACACTATTCCCCGGGAAATCGAACCTATCTTGCGTCCTTATCAGAAGAAAGGCTTCCGTTGGCTTTACGCACTAAAAGAGAATCATCTAGGTGGATTGCTGGCAGATGAAATGGGCTTAGGTAAGTCTATCCAAATCATATCTTTACTTGCTGCTTGGAAAGACCGTAAACGCGCGCTGATCGTATGTCCATCCTCCCTTGTATACAACTGGGCTAATGAAATCAATAAATTCATGCCAAATATGCATTACACAATGATTTCAGGATTCGCAAATATTCGCAAAGAACTCATTCGTACTTCATTAGAGAATGATATTCTAATCACCTCTTACGATGCGCTCAAGCGTGATATTGATGTCTACCGTACAATGGAATTCTCTTGTCAGGTTATTGATGAAGCACAGTACATAAAAAATGCGTCTACATTAGCCGCACAATCAGTAAAGGCAATCAACAGCCACTTCCGCATTGCCTTAACAGGCACGCCTATTGAAAATAGATTAAGCGAACTCTGGTCTATCTTTGATTTTATCCTTCCAGGATTCTTTGGATCCTATCAAAAGTTCCGTACAAACTATGAACTCCCTATCGTTCGTGACCAGGATGAGTTCTTAGAAGCAGAACTACAAAAGATGGTAACGCCATTTATCCTACGTAGACGAAAGAAGGATGTATTGCATGACTTACCGGACAAGATTGAAGATGTCTATTATGGAAAACTTGAAGATGAACAAAAGAATCTCTATGAAGCACGCGTTCAGCGTCTCAAGTTAATGTTGCAAAAACAAAGTGATGAAGAATTCAAAGAAAACAAAATTGCAGTTTTGGCAGAGTTAACACGACTACGCCAACTGTGTTGTGACCCTCACTTAATTTATGACCACTATAAAGGTAACTCTGCCAAGAAAGAACTCTGTTTAGATATCGTAGAAAACGCAATCGAAGAAGGACATAAGATATTACTCTTCTCTCAATTTACTTCTATGTTAGATACCTTAACTGAGGAGTTTGATAAGAAGGGTATTCGTTACCATAAGCTTGTCGGCTCCACTCCACAACGTGAACGTGCACAGATGGTAGAATCCTTTCAAAAGGATGATGTGCCTATCTTCTGTATCTCTTTAAAGGCAGGTGGCACCGGTCTAAATCTTACTGCAGCAGATATCGTTATCCACTATGATCCTTGGTGGAATACTGCTGTTGAAAACCAGGCAAGTGACCGTGCACATCGTATTGGTCAAACAAATGTAGTAAATGTCTTCCGTTTGATCATCAAAGATACAATCGAAGAGCGAATCATCCAGCTACAAAAGGAGAAATCAAGCCTAGCTGACCGTATTCTATCTGGTGAGGGTGTATCCAGCGCTACACTATCTAGACAGGATTTATTAGAACTACTCTAAAACAAAAGAGACCGCAAGGTCTCTTTCATTATTTACGATATGTTAAGAACTGATTATTCTTATCCGCAAGCCACTTGTTTTCACCAATTTGGTACCAAGTGTAATCACTTGTTTTTTCAATAGAAAGTACTGTAAACTTCTCCCCATGTTTTGCACTTCCTACTACATCAAAGTTTGTGCCTGCACCTGCACGAATATTCAAGGAGTCAATCACAACTTCAACTTCACCTAATGTCTCCGGAGTAGGTTCTGGAGTTGCCGAAGTTTCTGGTGTCGCTGTAGGTTCTGGTGTTGCATCAGAGTTTGCAACTACGCTAGTTGTCTCATTCTTTGAGCCAAAGAGTGATTTGAAATCGAACTTGCCACCCATCGAATCAAATACAATCCAAAATAGGCCAGCCAATAACATTAATGTTAAAAGCACGATTAATAATTTCACGAAGAAACTTCCACCCTTGGATTCCTCTTCTTCAATATCATCTACAGCTTCATCATTATCATCAAACAATTCCTTCTTGATGACTTGGGTTGCAGAGGAACGTACCTCTTGTTCATGAGAAGTTGAGGCTGACTCTTCCTTCACTGTTGGAAGCGATAATGTATCCTCAATTTCATCAGATACTGTTGGTATCTGCATCGTATTTTCATCAGAACCTGATGTAGATGGTAAATCTGGAAATTGTACTTCCTTATTCCCATCTTGTGGAAGAGCTGGTGTTTCTACAGGTTTTGCAGTTTCTTCCGGTTGTGTAAATACACCACTGAGAATATCATCCTCTGCTGACTGTAGCGCAAGGTCATCTTGCATCTTTAAAACGAGTGCACGCTGTGATACTGGATTTAACTTATCCATTAACACGATGAGTGTACCTAGGTTATAGCCTCCACTCATCAGTGTATCTTTAGCCTCTGTTAACCAACTCATGACAGACTGCGGTGTACTCATCAATAGTTTTGCACTTTCCTCAATGGATAAACCATCATATAGGTGAAGTGTCAAAGCAGCTCTAGCTCCCGTGCTAAGCTTATCCATCATCTCTAACACTTGGTACTTCTTACCTTCAACTGTTTCAGGTAAAACCGCCATATAGTTAGGGATTTCATCCGCTTCTGTGTACATATTACTGTTAGTTGTAGATTCTTCTAAAGGTAATACGTGGGCAATAGCCTCCTTACGAACAATCTCTGCTGCCCAGCACTCAAACCATTCTGGATTCGTTACTTCCTTTAGACTTGAGAATACCTTCTTTAGACCAGCCTGTTCTACTTTTCTAGCTTGTTCATGATCGGCCACATATAATCTTGTAATAAAATACATCTTATCTGAAATACGTCTCAGTATTTCCTTTGCGGCTTCAATGTCACGTTGTTTAGCTTTTGTTAGTAATTCCTGTATTGTCTGATTTTCTGACATAATTCCCTCCGGTATTAATTCTTCAAACTATGTATCGGGGCCGGGATCCTTCCACCACGATTAATTAGTTTATCTGCTTTTGTCATCTTCACTGGCATGATTGGTCCTTCACCTAAAAGACCACCAAATACTAGTTTATCTCCTGCGTCCATGCCAATTGCTGGTATCAATCTACATGCCGTTGTCTTATTGTTTATCATACCGATAGCAGCTTCATCTGCAATTATAGCAGATAGTGTCTCTGCTGTCGTATCCCCAGGCACAATAATCATATCTAACCCAACGGAACATACGGCCGTCATTGCTTCTAATTTCTCAATTGTAAGGATTCCTTGCTCTGCTGCCGAAATCATTCCTGCATCTTCTGACACTGGAATAAACGCACCAGATAAACCACCTACACTTGAAGAGGCCATGACGCCACCCTTCTTTACCGCATCGTTTAACATGGCGAGTGCTGCAGTTGTTCCAGGACCACCACACACTTCTAGACCAATCTCTTCTAGAATTTGTGCAACAGAGTCACCTACTGCAGGTGTTGGAGCTAGTGATAAGTCAACAATTCCAAAAGGAACATTCAACCGTTTTGATGCTTCACGACCAACAAGTTGTCCCATTCGAGTAATCTTAAATGCAGTTTGTTTGATGCAAGCCGCAACCTCATCCATGCTCGCATGTTCTCCAAGTTTTTGTAATGCTGCGCGCACCACACCAGGTCCTGATACACCAACATTAATAACACAGTCTGGTTCAGACACACCATGGAAAGCCCCTGCCATAAATGGGTTATCTTCAACCGCATTGCAGAATACAACAAGTTTTGCTGCACCAAAGCAGTTATTATCCTTTGTACTCTCTGCACATTCACGAACAATCTGTCCCATTAACTTAACTGCATCCATATTAATTCCAGCTTTTGTAGAACCAATATTAACACTCGAACAAACTATATCTGTTTCCTTTAAAGCTTGTGGAATCGACATGATTAGCACACGGTCACCCTCTGTCATACCTTTTTGCACCAGAGCAGAATATCCACCAATGAAGTTAATGCCAATTTCTTTACCAGCTTTATCTAGCGTCTTTGCGTATTTCACACAATCACCACCCGAAACACTTTGCAATAATGCTATTGGTGTTACCGATACACGTTGATTGATAATTGGAATACCATATTCACGTGAGATTTCCTTTGCAACCTTTACAAGGTCTTTTGCTTTTGTTGTAATTTTTTTATAAATCTTCTCGCATGATCGATCGATGTCTTCATCTGCACAATCCAACAGGGAAATTCCCATCGTAACTGTACGAATATCTAGGCAATCCTCCTCAATCATATGAATCGTTTCTAGAATATTATCACTTTCAATCCGCATAGATTCACCTATATTGTATGCATGCTATTGAAGATATCTTCATGCATGACATGAACTTTGAGATTTTGTTCATTCCCAGCACTTTCTAAATCATCAGCGACTTTACGGAAATTTTCCAGATTACTTGGAACTTCCACAATCATGATCATTGTAAATAAATCCTGTAATACCTTTTGGGTTACATCAACAATATTGATTTCTCTTTCAGCACACTTTGTTGCGATATATGCTAGAATGCCTGGCTTATCTTTACCAACAACTGTAATAACTGCTCTCATACATTCTCCTTTATTCAGCTTGTAGTTTCTCTAGTGATAAACCACAATAATACAATTCCATCTGTAAAAACATTTTTGTCTTCTTGATAAAATCAACAGTACTATCTTCACATGCTGATGTTTGACTATTATTTATAAAATCATACTGACATGCCCCTAAACTACCATTATCACCCTTCCAACTATATACATAAGTGATAGAACGATTGCTGTAAGTAAATGTCTTATTCGCAAAATCAATACGATAACTTTCATTCTCATTGAATTTATTGCTATATACATCCTCTGATTCTTTCGTGTAATTTAGTCGTGATACAAGTCTCTTCTTAAAGGTTGCTGTAATAGTATCCTCTGGAGAATCATCGTCTGTAGTCACTGTCTGAATTGAATTCGTATCAATGTCCTTGTAATATACGTATGCACTCTCAGCCTGTTTGGTTTGATCACTGATAGATACCGTTGTTTCACCAAACTTTAGATAGTTTATTTCACTTTCATATTTAACATCTACGGACTGTCCATTTGTCGTAATTGTAGTATCAAACACTGCAGTTTCTTTTACATAGTGCTTATCTTCATCGAATGTCACATGAATTTCATTACTCGTAATATCAAATGAATCAAAGTTCTTTAATCCATATGAATCATATCGACTTAAGAAGATTTCTTTTGCTCGATCTGCTTGAAGTTGAATCGTATATTCGTTTTTATCTTTCGTTATGGACGCAATATCTCCAGCTTCAAATACATATGGATCAAGTGGAACCAACATCGTCTTCTTTAGATTACTGAAATCCATATCTTCATAGTAATTAACAGAGTTATATGTGTTATACAATCTACCACCATAATAATCTCCATTTAATTCCGACAACATGCCATCCGCATTGATGTGTTGTTCATAGTGAGCACTATCACCATCTGTTTCTAACACCCCATCCATGAGATACGTATCCAACGTTTTATCGCTATATGTCATCGTGTATTTTGACTGAACACTTACTGTCCAAGAAGATTCAATCTTTCGATTTTTTAGTGTTGTAGTATATTCTCCTAATGTGGAATCATCTGTTTGAATCGTTTGTTCTACACTAGATTGTCCTTGTGTTGTGTGCTTTCCACATCCTACTAATAGTAATGCGGCGATACATAATATTTTTATCATTTTCATATGCATTTATTATATCAATCTTTAAACTCTTATACGATAGAAAGCCATGAATTCTTCATATAGAAGTTCAAAATAAGCATACTCTGCTATATATTTTCTTCGAATCATTTGTATCTATATCATGTTTTAATAAGTATATTGCCTTAAAGATATATTTCTTATTCACTATCATTTCCAGGGAAATGCTGCTTCTATTGAATCGAATAGATATGTTTAATAAACATCCTTAGTAATCCATTGTTGTTAATCTTATTTTACTAATATGTCACATATTAATTACAGCACAAAAAAGGGTAATTCCTATTTAAATTACCCTCATCATATTGATATAAACTTACTTCTTTGCGTATTCAGCAGCTGCTTCACCTGCTAATCTACCAGAAGTTAAAGAGAATCCTAGACCTACACCTTCAACGTTTTGATAAGCTGCTACACTTATACCAGAAACGTTGTTTCCTGTAGCGTATAGACCCTTAATTACCTTGTAATCATCTGTCAATACTTCAAGTTTATCTGTAGTATTTACTCCACCTAAAGCACCAAGTACTCCAGAGTGTCCACAAGTTACATAGAAAGGACCATTTTCAACAGTATATGTTAAATCCTGTGGATCCTTAAAAAACTCTGTATCACTACCATTCTTAACGAATGTATTATACTTTGCAATCGTCTCTTTCAGTGTTTCTTTATCACATCCGATATATTCAGCTACTTCATCTAATGTCTGACAAATCTTACCCGCATTCGCATCTTCAAGTGCCTTCCAATCTGCGTTCCATGTATCTTTATCGATTGTAGCGTGATAAATTGTTGGCTTTCCATTTTCATCTTTGATACCAAAACGATCCCAGTAATGTACCCATGAACCTGTATTAGGTTGTGTAGTATCTGTCCAACGATCTGCAGTTGTCTGATCAAAGATTGTATATGCAAGTCCACCTTGTGCAATTACTGCAGATGAGAACTCTACTGTATCTTTTAATAAATCTTCATTCATGAAACGTTGACCTTGGCTATTTACCCAAAGGATAGGTGTATTTAAACTCAATTGAGATACTGTTTCTTCTCCCGCACCTTTAGTCACTACTCCATGGTTCATTGTGAGTAGTTCACCTTTCGCAGCACCTTTATCCCACATCATTTCAATGCCTGGTAATTGGTTTCCTTTAATGACCATTGCATTGTTGTATACAGTGTCACCTAGAGTTTCTTTCATGAGATCTTGATTCGCTGCGAAAGAACCTGTTGCGACAATAACCGATTTTGCATTAACTGTTAACTTACCACCATCTTGTTTTTCACAGATAGCTCCTACAACATTACCATCTTTATCTGTGATAAGTTCTTTAGCTGTTGTATTGTATTTTACTTCTACACCATCTTTTTCAAGTTGTTCTGCAAAATGCTTAAATGGCTCTGCACCACCCCAACGATGATAAATAACATCTGTATTAAAGTGTGCAATCTGCTGAGGCATTTCAGATAGATAGAACTTCACACCTTTATCCATACAGTATGCAACTGTATTCTTAGCTTCTGATACGAAACGACGAATTAAACTACCGTTTCCTAACTGACTGTTATGATCTTGCATATATTCATACCAGTATTCTTCATTTGTCTGCATGTGATCGCCATAACGTTCTTTTTGTAGTTCAGTCCCAATCGCAAACATACCTTGCGCTGCATTGCCAAAACCTCCAAGAACATCAGTTGCTTCAACACCAATTACCTTTGCACCTGCTTCGCTAGCTGTTAATGCCGCAAGTGTTCCAGAAGCTCCCATACCAACAACTAATACATCTGTGTCTACAGTTTCATCCTCACCTTTTTTAGCTGCTGTTTCTTCAACTTTTAATCCGGCTTGTTCAAATGCAGACTTAGCAGCCTTGATGATAGCTTCACTGGAAATTGTTGAACCAGAAACTGCATCTACATTAGGACTCTGTTTTTCTTTAATTTCCTTTGCTAATTGTTCTGCTGCTGCACCACCCTTATCAGGTGTTTCTTTAGAAGCATCAATCGTTACATCTTCAACTTTTCCGCCGCTAACTTTTAGTGTAACCTTGATATCTCCACCAAAGCCTTTCTCACTTGCTGAGAATTCGCCATCTTTTGCTCCACCAGCTTTTTGCGTACATCCAAATAAACTGCATGCGAGCATGGTAGATAACATTAACTTACCAATCTTCTTCATTATTATTTCCTCCCCTGAGACTTATACATAGATAATAGTATTTTGATATTTTTATCACAATGTGTATTTCTTATTTAAAAAGTGTTTTAATCTTAGGTATATAGGAACAAATATTATGCAAAAAAATAACATAAAACTATTAAAATCATCAAATGGTAAGACATCTACAATATCACTACTATATTGTGATGAAGATACTGATATTCGACTTAAAAATCGTAGTTATCAAATGTATCCGGGATATATTGTCCTCTGCCATCCGGATATCAAATGGGAATCAACGAATAAGATTACTATTATTTCTTTCTATGATTCCTTCTTTGATTCTTTATTCTATAGTCAAATTGCAGACTGTAAAATTATTTACGATTTTATCACCACTAGAAATTCATGCGAGCATGATCATCTATTTTTTAAGGCAGATACATCTAATGACTTTAAAAATCTGTTCGAGTTCTTAAAACGTGAGATTTATCATACAGATATTTACTCCGTAAAACTGCAACATCTACTTGTAGTCGGATTATTTACTCTACTAGATCGAAAACGTCCTACGAATCTTGTTGTACAAAACTCAACCATGATAGCTAAAAATCGTTTTGGAAAGATTCTTAAGTATATGGGAGATCATTTTGATGAATGTACTCTACAAGATACTGCATTAAAATTCTCTTACAATCCTGATTATCTATCTTCAATGTTTAAGCGTATTACAGGCACCTCTTTTTCAGAGAAATTACTTTCTATCCGTTTAGAGGAGTCTTGTCGTCTTCTAAGAACATCCGATTATTCAATTGAAGAAATATCTTCCTTAATTGGATTTAAAGATAAAAGTTATTTCAACCGTAAATTTAAAGAACAGTATCAACTCACACCAGCAAAATGGAGAAAGTCCCAAATGAAAAAATGACCGTATATCGATGATATACGGTCTATCTTTTTGATTAAACTAATTCGATATAAGCCATTGGAGCAGCATCGCCACGACGAACACCTGTCTTAACAACACGTGTATATCCGCCCTTACGATCAGCATACTTAGGAGCTACTTCTTCGAATAACTTCTTTAATACTGTCTGTCCTGTCTTTTCATCAGCTACAACATTTCTAACGAAAGCAGCAGCCTGACGACGAGCAGCTAAATCACCCTTTTTACCTAAAGTGATTAACTCGTCAACTACAGATCTCATATCTTTAGCCTTAGCTTCTGTTGTTTCTACCTTGCCATACATGATGACAGAAGTAGCTAAGTTTCTCAACATAGCTTTGCGGTGATCAGCATTTCTGCCGAATTTACGATTCCACATAAACGTTCCTCCTGTTAATCAAAGGATTTGAAGCCCAAACCAAGTTCAATGAGCTTATCCTTAACCTCTTTTAATGATTTCTTACCGAGGTTACGGACTCTCATCATTTCATCCTCGGTCTTTTGTGTCAGTTCATCAACTGTCTGAATTCCGGCACGTTTTAAGCAGTTGTAAGAACGTACAGATAAATCAAGATCTTCAATCATCATCTGTTGTCCCTTACTTGGCTGCTCTGTATTACCTTCCTTAAGTACTTCATCCATTTGTAGTACTTCATCGTTAATTCCAGCAACGATATCTAAGTGATCCATTAAAATCTTAGCTGCCATTGCAATCGCCTTTTGTGGATTGATAGAACCATCAGTCCAAACTTCGAGTGTAACAGCATCATATTTAACATCTTCACCTACACGTGTTGGTTCAACGTTGTAAGCAACTTTTTCAACTGGTGTGTAAATAGAGTCAGTAAATACTGTACCAATTCCTTGAGAGGAACCTTGGTTTAGTTGCTTGTTTAAATCAGCACTAATATAACCACGGCCATTCTTAGCCTTTAATTCCATCTCTAATGTTACGTCTTTTTCTAGGTGCGCAATCTCCAAGTCTTTGTTAATAACTTCAACTTGAGCTGGGCAAATAATATCACCAGCAGTGATTGTGCATGGTCCCTTCGCAGAGATCTGTAATGTATAGACCTCATCGTCCTCAATCTTCATGACTAACTGCTTTAATTGCAAGATAATCATGGAAACGTCTTCTCTCACACCTGGGATAGATGTAAATTCGTGGTATACGCCATCAACCTTGATGGAGAATACTGCGGCTCCCGGTAGGGATGAAAGCAGGACCCTGCGAAGCGCATTCCCGATTGTTGTACCAAATCCTCTCTCTAATGGAGAAAGAACAAACTTACCATAATTTTCAGATTCTACATATTCCTGTACTTCGAAATCGGCGCGTTCAAATTTTTGCATGCTTCAATCCTCCTGTTCTAATGATTATCCACGCGGTCTCTTTGGCGGACGGCATCCGTTATGAGGGATCGGAGTTACATCATTAATAACGGTAATCTCTAAACCTGCTGTCTGTAAAGAACGAACTGCTGATTCACGTCCAGCACCTGGTCCCTTAACATTTACTTCTACGCTCTTCATACCCTGTTGAACAGCTGCTTTACCAGCTGCTTCAGCGCATAACTGTGCAACATAAGGAGTAGACTTACGTGAACCCTTATAACCTAATGCACCAGCTGAGCTCCAAGAAATAACGTTACCTGCTTCATCAGAAATAGTAACGATTGTGTTGTTGAATGTTGAATGAATATGAGCAATACCTTTTGCTACATTGCGGCGGGCCTTCTTCTTACGAATCACAGCGCCTTTTTTCTTTGTGTTAGCTGCCATTATACCCTCCTATTACTTCTTCTTATTAGCGACAGTACGACGTGGACCTTTTCTTGTACGAGCATTTGTACGTGTACGTTGTCCACGAACTGGTAATCCTCTTCTATGACGGATTCCACGGTATGAACCGATTTCCATTAGTCGCTTGATATCTAATGCTCTATCACGGCGGAGGTCACCCTCAGTCTTAATAGCATCAATCTTTTCACGGATTGCAGTTTCCTGTGCATCCGTTAAGTCGTTTGTACGTGTGTTTTCGTCGATTCCACAAGCAGCAAGGATATTCTTAGCTGTTGTAGGGCCGATTCCATAAATGTATGTCAATGATACGCCGATAACTTTGTTACGCGGAATATCGACACCAGCAAAACGTGGCATATTTAGTTATCCTCCCTTTAATTAACCCTGTCTCTGCTTATGCTTAGGGTTTTCGCAGATGACCATAACAACGCCCTTGCGCTTGATCACTCTGCACTTATCACAAATTGGTTTTACAGATGGTCTTACTTTCATTTTTATTTGCCTCCTGGACAATTCTACCAAAAACTTTTACTTATGTCTGTAGGTAATTCGCCCACGTGTTAAATCATATGGTGAAATTTCAACGGTGACCCGGTCTCCCGGTAAAATGCGAATGTAGTTCATACGGATTTTACCAGCAACGTGGGCACGGATCTCGTGACCATTTTGAAGCTTCACCAGGAAATTTGCATTTGGAAGTGTTTCTTCCACAATGCCATCAATTTCAATAACGTCCTGTTTGCTCATCTTACTCACTTTCTTTATATGAGTTCTGGAAAGGGAAATCAATCCCTTTCCAACTCAATATTTTTAAGCATTCTTCTCAAGAGCTTTTTTAATATCTTCAAATACTTTCTCTGGTTTTTGTGCAGCATCAATATGAGTAACTACACCCTTTTGATCATAATAATCAATAACCGGTTTTGTACTTGATTCATAAGCTTCCATACGAACTTTTAATTGTTCAACTGTATCGTCCTTACGTTGTTGAAGTTCGCTTCCGCAAACATCACATACGCCTTCAACTTTACTTGGATGATTATGAATATGATAAATTGCCCCGCACTTTGGACAGATGCGACGTCCTGTAATTCTTTCTTCAAGAATTTCGAACTTCACCTGTAAGTCGATAACTGCATCAACTTCTTTCCCAATCTTCTTAGCAATCTTGTCGAAGACTTCAGCCTGTACTAATGTACGTGGGAAGCCATCTAAGAGATAACCATTTGCACAATCTGGTTGCTGAATACGTTCTTCAACCATTGCATTGATTAAATCATCTGGTACAAGTTTACCTTGATTCATGTAGCTTTGCGCCTCTAGGCCTAAAGCTGTGCTGTTACGCACATTCTCTCTTAGCATATCACCAGTAGAGATGTGTGCAATATTGTATTCCTTTAGGATTAGGTCAGACATTGTGCCTTTTCCTGCCCCTGCAGGACCCATGATCAGAATATTCATATCTTATTACCTCTTTCCAAACTTATCTCAAGAATCCCTTGTACGACTTCTGTGTTAACTGTCCCTTCAATTGTTTAACAGTTTCCATTGCGACACCGACAACAATGATGATACCAGTTCCACCTACAGCAGTTGCTTGGGATAATGGAGTAAACATGGTTAGTAAATAAGGAACTACAGCAATTAGTGTCAATCCAATTGCGCCAAGTACTGTAATTCGGTTCAATACCTTATGCAGATATGTCTTTGTCTCATTCCCTGGACGAATACCAGGAATATAAGCACCAGACTTACCAAGGTTTTCAGCAACCTTTTCTGGATCTACCTGCAAGTCAGTATAGAAGAATGTGAACAGGATTGTTAATAATGCATAGAGTCCAAGACCGGTTGGTGTACTCAATGAGAGCCACTGGTTTAGTTTATTATACAGGTCAGTATTAATAAAACTAATTACAATCTGTGGAGCCATCATAATACTCTGTGCAAAAATGACAGGAATTACAGATGCACTATTAATTTTGAGTGGTAAGAATGTTATATCACTACCACTACGTGCTGCGGAACTGTTTGTATACTGGATAGGAATCTTACGTACTGCTGTTTCCATAATAACTACGAAGACAACAACCGCTAGATATAGAACGCAATACAATGCAAACTGTAGAATACCATTAAACAATTCACCTTGTGTTGTTCCACCAGCAAGAATCTGATATACCTGCATGAACGCAGCTGGCATATTAGAAACAATACCCGCAAAGATAATAATGGATAAACCATTACCAATTCCCTTCATTGAGATACGGTCACCAATCCAGATGAGGAACATGGATCCCGCAGTCATGACGGTTGCAGTATATAAGTAGCCTGAAAGATTTGCATTTGTCAGGACTCTGTACTGCTTATCGAATCCATACACCAAGGAATATGCTTGAACAAACGCCAAAACAACTCCTAAGTATCTAGTAATTCGTTCAATCTTCATTCGACCTGTCTGTCCAGACTTTGTCATTTCCGTTAGTGACGGAATAACATCCATGGATAACAGCTGAATGATAATACTTGCTGTGATATATGGTGTGACACCCATCGCAAAGATGGATAATCTTTCAAGTGCACCACCACCCAGCATATTCATTATGCTGAGTAGTGAGTTATTTGCAAGTGATTGAGCTAGCGTTTCCGTGTTAACACCCGGAACAGGTAGAGCAGCTCCGACGCGATAGATCAGCAGCATTGCTAAAGTAAAGAATATTCTATTGCGAGTTTCCTTATTCTTAAACAAGCTGACGAACGTATGCATCATATTAGAGAACCTCTACTTTTCCGCCTGCTGCTTCAATAGCACTCTGTGCTGTCTTTGAGAACTTCTCAGCCTTAACAGTGAGTTTCTTCTCAAGCTTACCGCAACCAAGTACCTTAACACCATCGAGGTGCTTCTTAACTAGGCCTGCAGCCTTAAGAGCTTCGTAATCAACTGTTACACCGTCTTCGAACTTGTTTAAGTCCTCAACGTTAACAATTGCATACTCCTTACGAGTATAGTTTGTGAAACCTCTCTTAGGCATTCTCTTGAAGAATGGTGTCTGTCCACCTTCAAATCCAATCGCAACACCACCGCCGCTACGAGCGTTCTGACCTTTGTTACCCTTTCCGGAAGTCTTACCTGTACCGGAACCTTGGCCACGACCAATTCTCTTTCTGTTAGAGCGGGAACCTTCTGTATATGTTAATTCATTTAGTTTCATCAGGACCCTCCTTATCGAATCTCAGCGACTTTCTTATCGCGAGTCTTAGCAATTTCATCTACTGTACGCATACCCTTTAATGCTTCTAATGTTGCGTAAACAACATTGACAGGTGTACGTGAACCGATAACCTTAGAAAGGACATCAGATACACCAGCAAGCTCTAATACGGAACGTACTTCACCACCGGCGATAACACCAGTACCAGGTGCAGCTGGAGCTAAGAATACAGTTGTTGAACTGTGCTTGCCCTTAATTGCATGTGGAACTGTACGGTAGTTATCAACGAGGTTAACGCTGAATACATTCTTTGTAGCTGCTTCTGTAGCCTTCTTGATAGCATCTGGAACTTCGGCTGCTTTACCCATACCGAATCCGATTCTACCCTTCTTATCACCAACAACAACTAGTGCTGCAAAGCGCATTCTACGTCCACCCTTTACAGTCTTGCTGACACGGTTAATGGAGACTACTACTTCTTCGAACTCTTTTGGTTCGCGTTTCTTGAAACTCTTCTTATCGTTCTGCATTTCGTACTCTCCTTCCTTAGAACTTCAAGCCAGCTTCTCTAGCTGCATCAGCTAAAGCCTGGACTCTTCCGTGATATACATAACCGCCACGGTCGAAACGTACTGCTTCGATCTTAGCTTCTTTGCACTTGTTAGCGATTGCTGCGCCAACCTTCTTGGCTGCTTCAATGTTACCGCCATTCTCAAGCTTTAATTCAAGAGAACTTACAGCACATAAAGTTGTACCTGTTGTATCATCGATTACCTGTGCATAGATGTTTGCATTGGAACGGAATACATTTAGTCTTGGGCACTCAGGAGTACCGTTTACGACCTTACGTACACGCTTATGACGACGAATACGTTCTGCATTTTTATTTGCTAATTTAATCATTACTTAGTCTCTCCTTTCCCTTACTTCTTGGCAGCTGCAGTCTTACCTTCCTTACGGCGAACAACTTCGTCAACATAACGAATACCCTTTCCACCGTATGGTTCTGGCTTCTTAGTAGCTCTAACTACTGCTGCGAACTGACCAACAATCTGCTTGTCAATACCACTTACGTTAATGGATGCAGGATCTGGTACTTCAACCTTAACATCTGATGGTACTTCAAATTCTACTGGGTGTGAGAAACCAACATTAAGAGTTAGTTTATTACCTGATAAAGCTGCACGGTAACCAATACCTACAATCTTCATCTTCTTAACAAAGCCTGTGTGAACACCTTCAACCATGGAAGCTAACAAGGCACGAGTTGTACCATGTAACTGCTTTGTATGTTTCTCTTCATTTGGACGCTTAACTGTAGCGATACCTTCGTCCACACTGATCTCCATTAATGGAGAGAACTTCTTAGTCAGTGTTCCCTTAGGGCCTTTTACAGTCACCTCATTACCTGCGCCGATAGTAATTTCTACGCCAGCAGGAACGGTAATCGCTTTATTTCCGATACGTGACATTTTTTAT
Organism: uncultured Solobacterium sp.; assembly: GCA_963525775.1. Lineage (GTDB taxonomy): Bacteria > Bacillota_I > Bacilli_A > Erysipelotrichales > Erysipelotrichaceae > Bulleidia. Next base: position 63,828 of record CAURLC010000001.1, read on the forward strand.
TTCCTTTCTCTAATTACCACACGTAGGCGATAACTTCACCGCCGATGTGTAATTTACGTGCTTGTTTATCTGTCATCATTCCATTTGATGTGGAAATGATTGCAATGCCTAATCCGTTTAATACCTTAGGAATTTCATCACCCTTAGCATAAACGCGAAGACCTGGCTTAGATATTCTCTTGATGCCGCTGATTACACGACCATCTTTGAGAGTAACAACGATCTTCTTTTCAATTCCTTCGCCTGTTACAGCGTAGTTGTCAATGTAACCTTCGCTCTTTAAGATCTTAGCAATTTCAACCTTAACCTTTGAAGCTGGAGCTACGTCAACTGTTGTCATGCGTGCTTGAACTCCATTACGGATTCTTGTAAGCATGTCAGCAATAGGATCTGTCATATTCATCTCGTGCTACCTCCTTACCAGCTTGCCTTCTTAACTCCAGGAATCTGGCCCTTGTAAGCCAATTCACGGAAGCAGATACGGCATAATTTGTACTTTCTTAATACTGAATGTGGACGTCCACATCTCTCGCAACGTGTGTACTCGCGTGTGGAGAACTTAGCAGGACGTGACTGCTTAACTTTTAAACTTGTTTTTGCCATTCTCAGCTCTCCTCTTTCTACTTAGCAAATGGCATGCCCATTCCCTTGAGCAATGCATATGCTTCTTGATTAGATTGCGCAGTTGTTACGATAACGATATCCATACCACGAACCTTATTAACCTTATCGAAGTTGATTTCAGGGAAGATTAACTGTTCCTTAACACCTAATGTATAGTTACCACGGCCATCAAATGCTGTAGCACTTACACCACGGAAGTCACGTACACGTGGAAGAGAAATGTTGAATAACTTATCTAAGAATTCATACATTCTTTCGCCACGTAATGTAACCTTACATCCGATAGGCATATCTTCACGAAGCTTGAAGTTCGCAATGGACTTCTTAGCCTTTGTGATTACTGGCTTTTGACCAGCGATTAATGTTAATTCTTCAACAGCTTCGTCGAGAAGTTTTGAATTAGCAATTGCATCACCAACACCCATGTTGATAACAACCTTAACGATCTTTGGTGCCTGCATTGTACTTGTATAGTTGAATTCCTTCATTAAGGAAGGCTTAACTGTTTCCGTGTACTTTTCTAATAAACGGTTCATTATTTCTTGCCTCCTTTAACTTCTGCTCCGGACTTCTTGTAAACGCGAACCTTCTTACCCTTGTCATCTACCTTGATAGATACACGGCTAGCTGCCTTTGCCTTCTTGTCATAGAGCATTACATTAGAAGCATCAATAGCTGCTTCCTTTTCAACAACGCCACCCTCTGGGTTCTGCTGTGTTGGCTTCAAAGTCTTCTTAACAACGTTAACGCCTTCAACGATAACCTTGTTTGTCTTTGGATTAACTGCCTTAACTTCAGCAACTGTTCCCTTGTAGTGACCGCTGATTACCTTGACTGTATCGCCTGTCTTGATTTTCATCGATTCGGCCTCCCTTATAACACTTCCGGTGCAAGGGAAACAATCTTCATGAATCCCTTATCACGGAGTTCCTTAGCAACCGGACCGAAGATACGTGTTCCGACCGGTGTGTTGTCATCCTTGATGATGACAGCCGCATTGTCGTCAAACTTAATGTAACTGCCGTTTTCGCGACTGATACCATAAACTGTACGAGCGATTACGCACTTAACAACCTGACCTTCCTTAACGGATCCGTTAGGTGAAGCTTTCTTAACTGCACATACAACGATATCGCCGATGTTAGCGCGCTTGCGCTTACTGCCGCCTAAACATCTGATAACCAATACTTCTTTGGCACCGGTGTTGTCAGCAACGTTTAATCTGCTTTCATTCTGAATCATATTTTCTCCTCCTGTGCCTTAAAGAATTACTGCTTTTTCAACAATCTTCACTAAGCGGAAATGCTTGTCCTTACTTAATGGTCTTGTTTCCATAACTTCTACAACGTCACCAATATGAGCTTCATTGTTTTCGTCATGAGCCTTGAAAGTATTGGAATACTTAACACGTCTGCCATATAAAGGATGGCTCTTTGTAGTAGCGATTTCAACGACAATTGTCTTGTCCATCTTATCGGAAACAACTGTTCCGCGGAGGACTTTACGTCTATTTCTTTCTTCCATTTTTAGCCCCTCCTTTATTTAGCCTGCGCACTAGCGCGTTCTGTTAATACTGTCTTAATACGAGCGATAGTCTTCTTGATATCTCTCATTCGAGCAGGATTCTCGAGGTTACCTGTAGCCTGTGCAAAGCGCAGAGTATACAGTTCTTCCTTCAAAGATGTGACTTCCTTCTCGAGTTCTTCATTACTTAGATCTCTGATTTCCTTCACATTCATGATGTTTATTTAGCCTCCTCTGCTGTCTTCTTTATAAAGCGTGTCTTTACACAGAGCTTGTTTGCTGCAAGACGTAATGCCTCACGAGCAACTTCTTCGCTTACACCAGCAATTTCAAATAGGATTCTTCCCTTTTGAACTACTGCTACCCAATGGTCTGGGGAACCTTTACCGGAACCCATACGTACTTCCAAAGGCTTCTTTGTCTTTGCAAGTTGTGGGAATACCTTGATCCAAACCTGACCACCACGGTTCATATAACGTGTCATAGCGATACGTGCAGCTTCCAACTGGTTACTGCTTACATAAGCACCTTCATCAGCTACTAATCCGTATTCACCAAATGCTAACTTTGTACCAGCCTTTGACTTTCCTTCATAGCTTAAACGGTGAGGTCTTCTATATTTTGTTCTATTTGGCATTAACATATTTATTCTTGACCTCCTTTAGCTTCTTCTGCTACAGGAGCAGCTTCTACTTGAGCAGGACGTGCAGCGCGATTGCCTGCTGGCTTTCTGTCATTACGGCCACCACGTCTGTTGTTGTTTCTGCGGTCATTTCTTGCTGGACGGCTAGGAGCTTCTGGTTCCTTAACCATTTGTCCTGGAAGAACTTCACCACGGCAGATCCAAACTTTAACGCCTAACTTACCATAAGTTGTAGTTGCTTCTTCAGCAGCGTAGTCAATATCACTTCTGAGTGTATGAAGAGGAACAACGCCTCTTGCATAACCTTCCTGACGAGCGATTTCTGCACCGCCTAAACGACCCTTAGCCAATGTCTTGATACCCTTAGCACCAGAGCGCATTGTCTGTTGGATTGCCTTCTTCTGTGCAATACGGAAGGACTGACGTGCTTCCAACTGTTCACAGATACGACGTGCAACAAGACGAGCATCTAAATCAGGATTTGCTACGGCAATTACGTCAACCTTAACATTCTTGCCGCCTGTTAACTTAGATAACTTCTTCTTAAGAACTTCCATCTTATCCTTGTCGCCATCTTTTCCAAGCATAGCACCTGGACGAGCACAACGAACGATAACCTTAACGTCCTTCTTGCTTGTACGTTCAATCTCTACGCGAGAGATATATGCGTCCTTTAATTCCTTTTCTAAGAAATTACGAACCTTGACATCTTCGTTCAGAAGATCTCCGAAATCAGCTTTATTTGCGTACCATCTAGAATCCCAGTCACGGATTACGCCGACGCGCATGCCGATTGGGCTAACTTTCTGTCCCATATTCTGACCTTCCTCCCTTACTTCTCATCTGAAACCACAACTGTGATGTGGCTTGTTCTCTTTAAAATCTGTGCTGCATTACCCTTAGCTCTAGGCATGAAACGCTTGAGGACTACGCCTTCATTTGCATAGCAAGCCTTGATATACAGGTTTTCTGCATTTAATTGATTGTTATTTGTTGCGTTGGCAGCTGCACTCTTTACAACCTTAGCTACTGCTGTAGCTGCGTGGTTAGGAGTGAACTTTAAGATCGCCAATGCTTCTTCAACGCTTCTTCCACGTACCATGTCTAAGACAAGACGAACTTTACGAGGAGTGAAACGAACTGTCTTTGCTGTTGCTCTTACATCCATGTTATTTTTCCTCCTTACGCCTTCTTGTCGTCGCCATGACCGCCGAACTTACGTGTTGGCACGAATTCACCAAGCTTGTGTCCAACCATGTCTTCTGTTACATAAACTGGAACGTGTTCCTTACCGTTATGAACAGCGAATGTGTGCTCAACGAAGCTAGGGAAAATCGTTGAACGGCGAGACCATGTCTTAATTACTTCATTCTTATGTGCTTCATTCTGTGCTTCAACCTTCTTTAATAAGCTAGCGTCACAGAATGGGCCTTTTTTCAAACTTCTTGACATCTTTTATGTTCTCCTTTCAACTATTTTCCATTACGTCTTCTGACGATGTACTGGTTACTCTTATTCTTTGGCTTACGAGTCTTAACACCCATAGCCTTCTTACCCCATGGTGTCATAGGTGACTTACGTCCAACAGGCGCTCTACCTTCACCACCACCGTGTGGGTGATCAACTGGGTTCATTGCAGAACCGCGTACTGTAGGACGGATACCCATCCATCTAGAACGGCCAGCTTTACCTAAGTTGATTAAGTTATAATCACCGTTACCAACTGAACCGACTGTTGCACGGCAGTTGCTATGAACACGGCGAACTTCACCAGATGATAAACGGAGAGTTACGAAGTTTCCTTCAGAACCAAGGATCTGAGCAGAACATCCAGCAGCACGTGCCATCTGTCCACCCTTACCAGCTGTAAGTTCAATGTTGTGAACTACAGTTCCGTCAGGAATGTTCTTCAATTCCATTGCGTTACCAATCTTGATATCCACTGCTTCACCAGAGATGACTGTGTCACCAACGTGTAAGTCAGCTGGGCAGATGATATAACGCTTTTCACCATCTAAATAGTGTAATAATGCGATGTTTGCATTTCTGTTTGGATCATATTCGATTCCAGCAACTTTAGCAGGAACATTGTCCTTGTTTCTTCTGAAGTCGATAATTCTGTACTTTTGCTTAACGCCTCCACCCTGATGACGAGTAGTAATGCGTCCTGTGTTGTTGCGTCCACCCTTTTTGTTTAGTGGAGCAAGCAAGCTTTTCTCTGGAGTTGACTTTGTAATACGGTCATTACTCAGAGTGGACATATTTCTACGTCCGGCACTGGTAGGCTTGTATTTTACGATTGCCATTTTCTTTTACTTTCCTTTCGCAATTTTCCGGAGATAGCGAATTCCTCCGATAGTTAATTCTCTTATTTCTCGCTATTGAAGATATCGATTGAAGCACCCTCAGGTAATGTAACAATTGCCTTCTTATAAGCAGATGTTGTACCTTCGTAGCGGCCCATTCTCTTCTTCTTAGGATGAACGTTAACGATGTTAACGCCTTCTACTTTAATGTTGTAGATTTCCTTGATTGCCTGAGCAACAGAAACTTTGTTTGCGTTCTTAGCAACTTCAAACGTTACCTTGTTGAAGCTGTCTTGAAGCTTCATTGTCTTTTCTGTTACGAGTGGTCTAACGATAATGTCACGTGCGCTCATTATGCAAATACCTCCCCAGCCTTTTCAGCAGCCTTTTCTGTGAAGACTACCTTATCAGCATTTACAATGTCATAAACATTTAAGCTTGACACTGTTACAACTAATGCATTTGGAATATTTCTCATTGAAACGTATGCATTGTCGAAGTCCTCATCAGCTTCAGCCACAAATAATGTCTTGCGGTCGAATCCGAAAGCATTCATTAAAGCTACAGCCTTCTTTGTCTTGATCTCATCGAATGATAAGTTTTCAAGAACAGTTAATGAACTTTCCTGAAGTTTTTCACTCAATGCAGAACGTAAAGCCAATTGACGAACCTTACGGTTTAGCTTGAAATCATACTTACGAGGTTGTGGTCCAAATGCGATACCACCGTGTCTCCACTGTGTAGCGCGTGTAGAACCCTGACGAGCACGACCAGTACCCTTTTGACGGAATGGCTTCTTACCTGTTCCGGATACTTCAGCTCTAGTTAATGTAGCGTGTGTTCCCTGTCTTAAACCAGCTTGGTAGACGAGGATCGCATCATACATTGCTTGCTGATTTGGTTCGATGCCAAATACAGCATCAGATAGCTCGATGGACTTAACAGCCTTAGCTTCCTGATTGAATACATCAATTTTAGCCATTGATCAAATCCTCTACTTTCCTTCAGCTTCTGTAGCTACAGGTTCTGCAGCTAATTCAGCTTCGATTGTTTCAGAAACTTTTTCTAGTTCCTCTGCAACAGAAACGCCTTCATAAGAAATTAATTCAGGAACTGCAACTTCCTTAACCGGCTTAACTGTTGTCTTGATAACAACCAATCCCTTACGCGGTCCTGGAACATTACCCTTAACAAGGATGTATCCTTCTTCAGCGTCAACCTTAACGATTGTTAAGTTCTGATTAGTTGTTGTGTAAACACCTTCTTGACCAGGCATTACTGTACCCTTGTTAACTACGCCGTTGTTACGACCGTTAGTAGCAAGAGAACCGATATGTCTGTGGTGGCCTGAACCATGTGACATTGGTCCGCGGGAAGCATTGTTACGAACGATAGTTCCGCTGTAACCCTTACCCTTACTTGTTCCCTGTACGTCTACGACGTCACCAGCCTTGAACAAGTCAGCCTTAACTTCAGCACCTACTTCAAGGTTCATCATTTCATCAGCTCTGAGTTCCTTGATGTAATGCTTAGGAGCCGTATTAGCTTTCTTAGCATGTCCGATAGCAGGCTTGTTGGAACGTTGTTCCTTAACGTCCTCATAGCCTAGCTGAACTGCTTCATAGCCATCAACTTCCTTTGTTTTCTTTTGTAGTACAACGTTCGGTTTTACATCGATCACTGTTACAGGAATCAGAGTTCCTTCGATCGTGAATACCTGGGTCATACCAAGCTTACGTCCTAAAATACCCTTCATTTGTATTTACCTCTGTTCCTTTCTACAACTTGATTTCGATATCAACTCCAGAAGGCAAATCCAATCTGCTTAATGCATCGATTGTCTCTGCGGATGGGCCGATAATTTCGATCAATCTCTTGTGTGTACGGATTTCGAATTGCTCACGAGCATCCTTGTACTTGTGGACAGCGCGAAGTACTGTAATAACTTCACGCTCAGTAGGCAGCGGAACAGGTCCGACGATCTTCTTTGCGCCGTGGCTTGTAGCTGTCTTAACGATCTTTTCGCTAGCAGCGTCTAAGCTTCTGTTCTCGTAAGCCTTCAGACGAATTCTTACTGAGTTCTTTGCCATGAATTTTTCCTCCTTATATTCACTCCGCTATCTTGTAGCGGATCGCTCCGTGGAAGTTCCCTGGTTATCACACCATACTGTGACAACGCACATCGGCGTGCCAGCAATCTTCCACATCTACACGAGTGCTTCAATATAGTAACACTACTAAAACCCTTTTGCAATCACTTTTTTTGATATTTTTATACATTTTATTTTGTGATGATTTTTACTGCTTTTTTAGTAAAAACATGTTTGTTTTTATATGAAAGCAGTTGCATTTCATTTTTATTTTACCGGTATATCCGAATTATTTTTGCTTAATATATATAATATTGTTAGAAAAAAAGCCCTAATTGGGCCTTGTTTTGACATATATTATCGATAATTTACCGGTTCCATTCTGTATTTACCAGGAACATATCACGAATTTCATCATAGTTACTAACTTGTTTTACTTCATATAAGGAAATACCACGGTGCTCATAACAATACCAAATCGGCATCATTCCTGCGCGTACAGCTCCTACGATATCAGTCGCAAAAGTATCTCCAATAAACGCAATCTCTTCGCACTTCAATCCTAGATCTCTAGCTGCTTTTTCATAAATGGACGCATCTGGCTTATAAGCTCCAAAAGCACCACTGATAATTACAGTATCAAAGTACTTTCGCATATCAAGATAATCGATTTTCACAGCTTGCGATTTTTCATCGCCGTTTGTGATGATACCAATTTTATATTTCTTTTTTAGTTCAGCCAAAACTTCATAAGAGTGTGGCATTTCAACTTGAAATTCATGGAATGTCGCATACCATTTCTCCTTCCAAGCCTCCACATCCAAATCAGGTACATAATGCTTTTTTAACATCTCTAGAACATGTGCTTTATTAATCGTTCCGTATTCATCCCACAACATACAGCGCTGTACAATTCCTTCAAACTCTATATCATGCACATCCACGTCCGGTAACATCCCATGTACCATCCAACGATACATAAAGTACGCCGACTCAACACGGTTGCTAAGTGTACCATCAAAATCAAATAAAATTCCCTTAATCATCTTATTCCCCTTTCAAGCGCAGCTGCAAAATTGTAATATCATCGGTTGTTAAAGAACGGTTCTTTTGTATGTATTCCTCAAAAACAGAACTATCAATATCATAATCATTCTTCATCACAACTTTATCCTGTAATACAGTAGACATTCCATCACTATAGAGATAAATACTCTTGATATCTTTACCGGTAACACTACCACATTTTCCATGCATACATCCAACACCATCTAACGACCCAATCCAGTATCCTTCTGGGTGGCTTTCATTATTTAATAACATCCTAGTTTCACGATGTAATGCCAACTTATTTTTAACTTTCTTTTGATTTCTTTTGTTGATTCTATCAAAAGACTCATCCCGATAAACTGTATCATGCATGTATATTTCACAATCACCCAATCCATACCATTCAACAGTCTTGTTATTTGTTCTAACAATGACCACCGCAAAAGAAGGAAGTTTATATTTCTCAATTAAATCATATCCAGGAATCATCTTACGATATTCTTTTTCAACCGATTTGCATGCATGATATAAGATATCCGCTAAAGAATCTTCATCACTCGCAAATTTCTTAAGCGCATCCGATATCTTTCTTACGGTTTTCTGTACATCATTTCCACCAAGAAAATCATCACCAAAAAGAGGTGTAGCTCCATCGATCACCCATATCATATTCCCTTGCCAACCAAAAACATCCTGGTTAACATGGTTTGCACCTTCTTGTGTATATGCTTTTATCATAACTTCTCCAATATCAGAAATAATTTGTATTTTTATACTGATATATCTATTATATCCTCTAAAAATGCAAATTCATTAACAATTAATTCATCCACCCTGCTGTATAATTTCAGTAGGAGGATTTACCATGAGAGAACATCCATTAAAACATATTGTTCGTTTGCAGAAACAAGGTAAAGCCGTTGGTATCTACTCTGCTTGTACTGCAAATGAATTGGTATTACGTGCATGTATGCAACGTGCAAAGGAGACTAATTCCGTATTACTTATTGAAGCAACAGCGAACCAAGTTGACCAATATGGTGGCTATACCGGTATGAAGCCTAAAGATTTTATGCAGTTTGTTGAGAAACTTGCAAAACTTGAAGACTTGCCTATGGACCGTATCATTTTAGGCGGCGACCACTTAGGTCCACTAACATTTGTACAATACGACGAAGAAAAGGCAATGCAAGAAGCTTCTGAATTAATCCGCCAGTTCGTGCTTGCTGGCTTTACAAAGATTCATATTGATACATCAATGAAAGTCGCAAGTGATGATCCAAATGTTCGCTTAAGCGATGAAATTATTGCTAGACGTGGCGCAGAACTTGCTGTTGTAGCAGAGGAAGCTTACCAACAACTTTTGAAAGATAATCCTAACGCATTACATCCTGTTTACATTGTTGGCTCCGAAGTACCTATTCCAGGCGGTTCACAAGATGCAGTAGAAACCGGTCTACAAGTGACGAAAGTTTCCGACTTTAAGCAGACTGTTGCAGCATTTGAGAAAGCATTCCACGACCATCAATTAGACGAAGCCTGGAAACATGTTATCGGTGTTGTCGTACAGCCAGGTGTCGAGGAGAAGGATGCCGGTTGCACACCATACGATCGCTCTAAAGCAGTTGATTTAATGGCATCAATCAAAGAATATAATAATCTTGTCTTTGAAGGTCATTCTACTGACTACCAAACAAAAATCAGCCTTCGTGAGCTTGTAGAAGATGGCGTTGGTATTTTAAAGGTTGGTCCTGGCCTTACATTTATGATGCGTGAAGCCTTATTTGCATTAGCATATGCTGAAAAGGAACTTTTGAAAGATCATCCAGAAAAACAAAGCCACTTCATTGAAGTACTTGATGAGGCAATGCTCAAAAATCCAAAATACTACATCAAGCATTATCACGGTACTCCTGAAGAGATTGCATATAAGCGTAAGTTCTCCTTCAGTGATCGTTCTCGTTACTATATGCCTGTTAAAGAAGTTGTTGCAGCACAGAAAGTGTTGTTTGAAAACTTTAAGGATGGCGTACCTCTTGGTTTATTAAGTCAGTTTATGCCTATTGCATATACAAAGGTTCGTGAAGGCAAATTACATAATGATCCAGTTTCTCTAGTTAAAGACCGTGTTATTTATACTGTGGATGAGTATATGTACGGTTCTCATCAAGAAGAAATTGAATTCTAAAAAGACTTGGGGAATTCACCCTAAGTCTTTTCTATAGAAAAAGCTGTGTAGGCTTGATGAAACTCATCAAATATACACAGCTTATTTTTATGAAACGATTTGTACCGTGATTACGCCGGCATCATCTTTGGTAATCGCATTATAGTAATATCTTCCAGGGAAATATTCGCTGAAGATATTTGTAATATAACGATTGTTCTTCAATAACTCCTCAACAGCATATTGGAAAGAAGCTTGATCACCAATCTGGAATGAAATCTCTTGGTATGGATTTTCATATAACTTCTGTAGTACGTAGTTTCTAATTGCATAGTAATCATATGTATCGAAATACGCACCATTCTGAGCATAGTAAGACAGTGAATTATCCGTACATTGTGGGAATGTAAATACGTCAATCTTTTCGTAAGAACCCACTGGTACTTGACCATTTAGAGAAATATGAGTACGGAATAATAGTTCATCTGTCACCATGAAGTAATAGTAGACTAGTGATTGACTTCCATCATCATTCACTGGATCTCCCCAAGTTACATCAATCCAATAATATTTACCATTTAACTCCACTAAATTCCACGCATGTGATTCATTTGTTTGCCCACGAACTGTTGTACACTTTAATCCAGCCTTCTTACATAAGTACTGGAAGGCTCTTGCATATCCAGCACATACACTCTGCTTTAAGAGAAATACACTTGTATAGTCTTGGTCACACTCATTGCTTTGGTATATCGTCCAGTTGATAATCCACTCATAGAAATATTTTAGTTTATTGTAGTCACTTTCATTTGCAACAGCTGCCACAACATTGTCTGCAATTGCGTCAACCTGTGCCCACTTTGTTTCTAAATCTTCCGGAACAATGAATTCAAGTTCTGTTACTTTGCCACTATCGCCTATACGATAACGATAATTCCACATCCAATAGGATTCCGGGAAGTCATACATGAATGCATACAGCGCTGGTGAAAGATCTTCTAATTTCACCGGTCTCTTCAACTCATAAATTGAAGTAGGCTTCTTCATGAAAGCATATAAATCTTCATAAACTGTTTTCTGAAGAGGTGTTAACTGTTCATAATAAAACAAATATAAAGATTGTAATTCCTTCTTGCTATTATCAACTAATTCAAAACCATTCTTTGTCTGATTTTTATTGTTCTTATTGTCTGAATTTTTTACTGTGAATCCTTCTTTTGTTTGTGTCTGGTTTTCTGTTGTAGTATTCGTATCTTTATAATCATTCTTATAAGAATTAATTGTTTGATTTTGATTATCATCTGTTACAAAGTCTAATACAGTACAGCCAGATAAACAAAACACCAATAGTATAGAAATAAACTTTTTCATAATTCTCCTTGCTTTAGCGTAATATGTTTCTCGCTAATTGTGATTAATATACTTGGATACCTATAATTCCCGTATCATTCCAATAGTAATAATAGTATCTAAATCCATATCCAAAATATTCTTGTAGAATGCCTGTCATATATAGATAGTTATCTGAGAACAAATAATCTAATGCTTGCTGGTATGATGCTATATCACCAATCTGGAACTCAAAATATTGGTATGGATTCTCATTTAACTTCTGTAAGACATAACTTCTGATTCCGTAATAATCGTATGTTGGGAAATATGAACCCGTCTGGACATAGTAAGATAGTGAGTTATCTGTACATTGCGGGAATTTAAATACATCAATTGAATCATAACTATTTAATAGTACTTTACCATCTAAAGTATAATGTGTACGGAATAATACTTCATCAGTAGTCATAAAGTAATGGTAGTTTAATGTCTGTGTACCATCATCATATATTGGATCTCCCCAAGTTACATCTACCCAATAATATTTACCATTTAACTCCACTAAATTCCATGCATGTGGTTCATCTGTATCTCCAGGAACATATGTACATTTGATTCCTGCTTTCTTACATAAATACTGGAATGTTCTTGAATATCCAGCACATACACTCTGCTTTAAGAGGAATACACTCGTAAAGTCTTGATCACACTCATTGCTTTGATATATTGTCCAGTTAATAATCCACTCATAGAAATACTTTAATTTGTTATAAACACTTTCATTTGCGACTGCTGCTACAACATTATTTGCAATAGCATCTACTTGTGCCATTTTTGTTTCCAGATCTTCTGGTATAGAAACAGTTATACTTGTGATTCTTTTTTGATTATCCGAGTAATAGCGATAACCTTCCAGCCAGTATGATTCTGGAAAATCATACCTAAACGCTGTCATTGCAGTAAAGAAATCTTCAGTTTTTGCAGGTTTTTTTAAATAGTATATTGAACTAGGCTTCTGTAGGAAAGCATACAAGTCTTCGTAAACTGCCTTCTGAGTAGATGATAACTGATCATAATAGAATAAGTATAAGGATTTTAATTGCTTATTTTCCTTTTCGGCAAGTTGAAATCCATTTTTTGTTTGGTTATTATCTGTTTCATTCTTATTCTTTGATTCATTTGAATTTTTTACAGTGAAACCATTTTTTGTTTGATTCTGATTCTCTTCAGTAGTATATGTTTCCTTATTCTTGTAGTTATAGTTATACTCATTATTATATGTATCTATGGAGTCCAATACTGTACAACCAGATAAACATAATGCCAACAGTATAGATATAATCTTTTTCATCATTCCACCTACCTTCATAATTGAAAACTGACCGCCGTTCAATTACATTTATATAATACCACATCTTAAAATTTATTTTTTAAGATATGTTTAATTTTTATTGATAAACCTGTATACCAATCACACCTACTTTCTTATAAATAATGAGCATGACCCTAATTTTGTCATGCTCATTGTCATATCATATATTAAATTTTATATTTTAATACATCCTTATAATTCTTTGTTTGAATCAACTTTTGTATTTCCTGGAAATACGTTGTATCCTTCAACTTCTTAGCCGCATGGTTGAGTGCACGCTCTGTACGATCTTTATCATCCTTTAAGCAATAGGATTGTGCAGCTCTAAGATAACATACACCAGCAGGTACAGTATCTGTAATTGTATCTCCACGGTCCATTAATTCTGAAGCATACTTACCATCACGCAGAACATGAATTGTATATGGATATTCAACTTCTTTTAATATCTCAGTATACTTCTCTTTCTGCTTATCTGTTAACTTATCATAAGCTTTGTGAATAGCGTCATAAGATTCTACTGCTTTTTCATTTTCTTCCTGTGCAATACGGAATAACAACTCCTTCTGTAATACTAATACACGATCAGAAGAGCTAAGTTTATAGGCTGCTGCTCTTTCAAAGAGTTTATTAAGTTGTTCCTTATCACCCTTGATGAGATTTGCATCAATTGCCATTAGTGTACGTAACTTCTTATTAAAGAATAAACGACTGGATAACGAATTTAATTCTTCTAGATAACGGTCTGCATCACCTTGACGATATAGTAGTAATGACATATACATCACCTGTCTTTGTGCAAAGAACATCCATGCAACATACAGGACAATCCCAATGATTAACAGAACACCAAACACCAATAAACGATTCCCCATAAACAACCTCCGTATTTCAAGAATATCATGAAAAACACTGTTATAATAGACGCAGAAGGAGTTATCACTTACCTATGTCTATTTCCGCAACAGTAATCGCCTTATTCATATTTATCGCAGTCATCATTGGATATGTTATCCATATCAAAAAACGTAATCCAGAGGAGAAACTCCCACTGAGTGATGACGTACAAAAAATGTATTACGATAAATATGAACAAGAACTAAAGAATCAAAACAAACAATAATCTATATTTAGAACAAAAGGGACAACCGATAAGGTGTCCCTTTCGTTATGCATGATTATTTATGCCAAACGATGAATGAACTTAGAAGTTCTGGAACCTTGTAGTCTCCAGCCCAAATTCCAAATACACATCCAACGATACCGATAACTAATAAGAGCATAATGCACTTTGTTGGTGACCAGTTCTTCTTCTTAATTAATGTGTAGCACATTAATGTCAATCCTAATGGGATAAGAGCAGGTAAGATACCATCTAATAAGCCCTGAAGATCGATAAAGTTTTCAACTGTTTCTCCAGCTTCATTAATCTTTGTTCCGTTAGGAATCATGATACCAAGAGATGTTGCACCATAGTTGCATGTTAATGCACCAACTACGAATACACCAAGCATAGAAGCAGCGTGTGTAAATTCACGAGCGTTAGCAGTCAATACTTCGATAGCCTTTGTACCCATGTCATATGACCAGTACATTAACCAATAACGAAGAGCCATCTGTACACCAAATGTGATGATGAAGTACAAGATTGGTCCAAATAAGTTTCCATCAATTGCTAAGTTAGCTGTAATACCAGCTGTGATAGGAACTAATGTAAACCAGAATAATGCGTCACCAATACCACCTAAAGGACCCATAGCTGCTACACGAACAGCACGGATTGAGTTGATATCAGCCTTCTGTTGTTCCATGGATAATACAATACCCATAACGAATGTAACTAAGAATGGGTGAGTATTGAAGAACTCAAGGTTGTGAGTCATGGATGTGGATAAGTCATCCTTGTTTGTGTGGATAGCTTCCAAACCAGGTAAGATTCCCCATAACCAACCAGCAGCCTGCATTCTTTCGAAGTTAAAGGAAGCCTGTAAGTTTAGAGAACGCCAAACCATCTTATTTAAAACTGCTTTTGTAAGTGGTTTAGCAGGAGCAGTGTCCTTATATGCTAAATTGAAATTAGATTCCATCTCCAGCACCTCCGTTATTAGATGTTAATTGTTTGATCTTAACATTTGTATTGTAATCGTACATTGCAATTGCAAATCCGATAAATGCTACAAGAATTAATGTTGCACCAGATGTTGCCTTGATGTTTCCGAGAATAGCAGCAGCTGTGAAACCTGCGAAGTAGATACCCCACATATCGTTTGCAAGCATAATCTTTAGTAATACTGCGAAACCTACGTAACGCATCATCTTACCAGCAGCACCTAAGCCACCCATGAACCATGAAGCATTTTCAGAGAAGCTCTTCAACGCTTCGCTAGCAGCATCTCCACCGAAGAACGCAACAAGTGCTAGAACTGCGAAGAGACCACCTAAGATACACATAGATAGAATGTTTACACCAGTGATTCCAGCTGGATCTGCATTTTCAGCAGCCTGATCAGCCTTAGCCATGATGTATGACATAAATGTAAATGTAAATGTAACGACATACTGTCCAAATACAGAGAATACAACTGCTAGACCTAAAGCCTGGTCAACAGGTAATCCTGACTTAACAGCGAAGATCATTGCTACAATAGAACCTAATACAGCATTTGGTGGCTGTGCTCCACCGACTGGCATGTTACCAACCATCATCAGTTCATATGTACCACCGATGACAAGGCCAGTTTTTACATCACCTAAAATCAAGCCAATAATTGGGCAAGCGATAATAGGACGATATAAAAGCTCAGTCAGTGAGAATTGGTCAATTGCAAAGATGAATGTTGCTACAGCAAGTAATAATGCTTGTAAAACCATTTGATTCAATCCTCCTTAAAATAGTTTTTGTAGTGAAACGGCTGTAATGATTTTTACCCAAAGAGCTTGCTGATGTCTTCAGCGTGTTCCTGCGGCACTCTGCGGATTTCTAACTCAACACCGAGTTCCTGTAACTTCTTGAATGCTGCTACATCTACATCATCAACAGCAACGCTAGTAGCGACCTGACGTTTTCCTTCAGCCATATGCATGTTACCAATGTTTACCTTCTTAATTGGAACACCGCCTTCAACTAAACGTAATACGTCAGTAGGTGTCTCACAGACGATAAAGATGTGCTGTGATGGAGAAGCCTTGTGGATAGTTGTAATTGTTTTTTCAATTGTCCAATAACGTGTCTGTGCATATGAAGGTGCAGCCATATCCATCAACCCTTGACGGAATGTGTTTGTAGCTACATCATCGTTTGCTACCAAGATTAAGTTAGCCCCAATTGAACCGGACCATTGTGTTGCCACTTGTCCATGAATTAGACGATTGTCAATTCTAGTTAGTACAATATCTGGCATTTCCCTTACTCCTTTCTCTTTGAGTATATGCGCAATCATTAAACAGAAAGCGCTCTCATGCTTATATCTTAACATTAAGTGTCACATAATATTTACATTTTTGTTCAAAACTAGTGTACTTTTCGGTAAGGAAAAATAATATTTTGTTGATTTGTGATTTAAAACGCAATTAAAGTATGCTATTTTACAGGTAAGGAGATGGTGAAATATGATTAGTAAGACTACTAGTTCCAATTTCGTTAAATTTGGTACGATTGTTCCAAATATCCCAGATGAAGATTTCATTATTGAAGAGTTTACAATTTCAACAAAGGAAATTCATGCCCTCCATTCCTATAATCAATCTGTCTATTTGGAGGCGTCTGAAGGAATGGCCATGCTTGGTGTTGTTCGTGTTCCAGAGGTTGATTCAATTGAAAGTTTTGCCCTACACCGCCGTGTACGGATTGAACCTGATGTTTATTTCAATCTCACTTCAATGAGTGAGCACATTGTTTATCGCTTGTACATTCCTAAACATGCAACGAAAACTACCTACACATTACCAAGCCCATTTGTGTATGAAAGTATTTCACCTAAGATTCGTATCTCTGAAATCATTGCCTATTATTACGTTGTAAAACGTCCTGCATACTCTTTTTTAGGAGAGACACATAATTACTATGAATTAACTTTCGTTGATCAAGGTTCTTTGGATACAACTGTTGATGGTAAGTCTTATACGATTGGCATGAATGAATGCATGTTATATGTGCCCGGTCAATTCCATGATCAAAAGGTATCTTCAGATAATCCTTGTTCCTACTTAACAGTTATCTTTGCGGCAGATGGTGTTCATACCGATTTGGTTTCCAATCGTGTCATCAGTTGTACACGAGAGATGCAAGATGATATCAACCGCTTCGTATCAACTTCCGAACAAGCCAATCCATTTAAGTACGATGGAATGATATCTTGTCTAGAACAAATCTTGATTTCCTTCCACATGTACGCAAACGCAAAGAAGATGCCTAAGCCTATCACACCAGTCAATCAACATTTTGAAGATCGTCTTGTGGAGGAAATTCTTGAATATATCCACAAACATATCCTAGAACCACTCCCCATCGAACAAATCTGTGATCGCTTCGCTATTTCACGTAGTACACTACAGAACTTATTCAAAAATAATCTCCAAGTTCCACCAAAACAATATATCAATACCGCAAAGTTGAATCAGAGTCGATTACTCATTCGTAAAGGAGATTACACCATTACAGAGATTGCGTCCATGTTGAGTTTCAATTCTATTCACTACTTCTCTCGTAAATTTACGCAGAGTTACGGCATCACTCCTAGTGAGTACGCTCGGAAGATTTACGACCAAATTGATTAAATATAATTGATATAAAAATACCATGTTCACCATGCATGAATGTGGTATTTTTATATCATCTAATTTACAGAGTGTTTACAAAACCAGATAAATTATCTTTGTTCTGGGCCAGGTAGAAAAATAATAATCTTTAAAACTATTATCATCCATAATTGGAATATGTTTTCTTTTATCTATCATTTTATATTGTTGAGAGATATTCGGGGTGAAGGCACGTAGTTGGAACATTTCTATTAAGCTATCAAATGTATCTCTATCTTGAATAATAAAATGAATTTGTTTTACGGAATCTATCAATTCTTGCCACACACCTAATTCTGTTCTCAAGAGTAAGGTTTATCCCATTAAATCAGAAAATAAAATTTGCTCTTTTTTATAAAATATATGGTCTTCGAAAACGGATAAGTAGAGTTGTTTGCGAAAGAAATATTGTGTTTCTATCTCTTCCTTATATATCAGAAATGTGATAATCAGAAAATCCATCTTGTTGGCCACCATTATGGAATGGCTCGGAAGAAAAAAATAATCACTTAAATTTCACTTGGAATTCTTGTTAATTTCAACACACAAGAGTGTATAGAGTATATACTGTTAGTGTCAAAGGAGGGAGCATCATGAATGCACATGACATCTTAAATAATCCATTCCTAAATAAAGGTACTGCCTTTACGATGGAAGAACGTAGTAAACTTGGTCTGATTGGTCTTTTACCACCATATGTTCAAACAATTGAAGAACAGGCAAAGCAGACTTATGCACAAATGCAGTCAAAAGCAAATAATCTTGAGAAACGTTTGTTTTTGATGCAGATTTTTAATACAAATCGTACGCTTTTCTACTATATGTTCTCTCAACATCTAGCTGAATTTAATCCTATCGTTTACGACCCAACGATTGCGGATACAATCGAAAACTACAGTGATCTTTTTATCGACCCACAATACGCTGCGTATTTGGATATTAACCATCCAGAAAATATTGAAGCCACATTAAAGAATGCGGCTGGCGAGCGTGAGATTCGGTTAATTGTTGTTACAGATGCGGAAGGAATCTTAGGTATTGGTGACTGGGGTACAAATGGTGTGGATATCTCCGTTGGTAAATTGATGGTTTATACAGCTGCAGCTGGTATCGACCCATCTATGGTATTGCCACTTGTTATCGATGCCGGAACAAATCGTAAAGAACTTCTTGAAAATCCTAATTATCTAGGTAACCGTCATGAGCGTGTTCGTGGTGATCGTTATTATGACTTTGTAGATCAATTTGTACAGACTGCTGAACGTCTATTCCCTAAACTATATCTACACTGGGAAGACTTTGGACGTTCTAACGCCGCAAATATACTTGAAAAGTATCGTAAACAAATCCCAACATTCAACGATGATATTCAAGGAACAGGCATTGTAACACTTGGTGGTATCTTTGGTTCTCTTGCAATCACTGGTGAAAAACTATCTGATCAGACGTACCTTTGCTTTGGTGGTGGTACTGCTGGTGCAGGTATTGCTTCTCGTGTACTACGCGAGATGGTATCCGAAGGTATTTCTGAAGAAGAAGCGTACAAGCATTTCTTTATGGTCGATAAACAAGGTCTTCTCTTCGATGACATGGATGATTTAACACCTCAACAAAGACCATTTGCTAAAAAGCGCTCAGACTATCCTAACGCAGATAAGTTAACTGACTTATTAGAAGTTGTTAAGACTGTCAAACCAACAATCTTAGTTGGTACTTCGACACAACCAAATACATTCACAAAGGAAATCGTGGAAGAAATGTGCAAGATTACAGAGCGTCCAATGATTTTCCCATTATCAAATCCAACTGTATTAGCTGAAGCTAGCGCAGAAGACCTCATTACTTGGTCAGATGGAAAAGCATTTGTCGCAACTGGTATTCCTGCAGATACGGTTTCTTATAAGGGCGTTGACTACATCATTGGTCAAGCAAATAATGCTTTAATTTATCCAGGACTTGGACTTGGTATGCTTGCATCAGAAGCTAGTCTTTTAACGGATGAAATGATTGGAGCTGCCGCACATTCACTAAGTGGTATTATTGATCAATCCAAACCAGGTGCACCTGTATTACCACCATTCAAATATGTCGCAGATGTTTCTATCAAGGTAGCAGAGGCTGTAGCCAAAAAAGCGCAAGAACAAGGTCTTGCACGTGCAAAAGAAACAGATATGGCTAAGGCTGTTCGCGATTTAAAGTGGTATCCAGAGTATCGTTAATTACGTTTTGAATTCAAAGTGTATGGATGTATCAAAAATGTATGTCCATACACTTTTCTAAAATGAAATGAAAACTCGAGAAAGGAGTCATATGCAAGTCTTTTTTGAATCGATACAAAGTATCATCCCAATTATTGTAATTATCATCCTAGGGTTTATATTAGAAAAATGTGGATGGTTCGCAGATAGTTTTGGCGCTAACCTATCTCGTTTAATTATGGATGTTGCTTTACCTGCATCTATCTTTATCTCTGTCATGAAGTATTTAACATTAGATAAATTAGTTGAATTATCTGGTGGTTTAATTTATACTTTCGCGGCGTTTATCATTGGATATGTTATCGCCTTTTTAATAGTCAAACTCTTTAAAGTCCGTCCAGGACGCCGCGGAACAATGATAAATACTTTTGTAAATGCAAATACAATTTTTATTGGCCTGCCATTGAATATTGCGCTCTTTGGAGAAAGTTCATTACCATACTTCTTAATCTATTACATCACAAACACCATTTCCACATGGACACTTGGTGTTTACTTAATGACAAGTGATAGTAAAACTGGCAGTTCTTCTAAGGCAGCTAAGTTTAATTGGAGAAATTTGTTACCTGCACCTCTTGTTGGTTTTTTAGTCGCATTAGTTTTCTTATTCTTGCGTATTCCCCTCCCAGCATTCGCAAGTAGTACTCTTACATATATCGGAAATATCGTTACACCTCTTTCCCTTATTTATATTGGTATCGTTCTTGCTAAGGCAGGTTTAAATACGATTACCCTAGACAAAGATACAATTATCACCTTAATTGGAAGATTTGTACTCGGGCCTGTAGTCATGGTTGGAATTCTATTCCTTATTGCTAAGGGAATGAATGTTGTTGAATATAAAACATTTGTTGTGCAATCGGCCGCTCCTGCTTTAGCAGTCCTTCCGATTCTTGCAAGTCAAGGTGATGGTGATGTGGAATTTTCCACAAATGTTGTAACGTTAAGTACCATACTATTTGTAGTTGTAGTACCAATTGTTGTAACTTTGTTAGGTTAAGCTAAAAAACCTTCTTTCAATGCATGTCTTCATGCTTAGAAGAAGGTTTTTATTTTACTGCTCTATGTTTCTAATATATCTCTTTAACATCGTTAACATCTTTTCATCGAGTGAAAGCAGGAATACTTCTCCTTTGTTTAGATATAACGCGACTTTATGACTTCCATCTGAGTAATCTTTACCCTTTTCGTTATTTGCATTCAACTTGATAGATTGAACATCTTTTACACTACATTTAGCAAGTGCCTTGCGTGCTTCTTTGTGGAAGATTGCATCGATGGTTAATTCATCGTTGACTAAGATATATTCGTACTCTTCATATAGACGTAATCGTAAATATACATAGAAGAATAGCAGTGTGATAGCAGATCCAATCCAATAGAGAGGTTTTGTAAATCCAGCTATTAAAAATAGTATACATGCAAGCAGGTCTACCACTACATATAAAACATATTTTAATTCTGGTCTATTTCTTTTTACCGCTAATTCATAGTATGCATCATTCATACGCTATATTACCTAATTACCTGTTCTGTTTCTTTATCAAAGAGATGTGCCTTATTCATATCTAATGCAAACTTCGCAACATCACCTTTTGTTAATGCTGTATTTGGATTTACTCTTGCAATCATCTGTTTTCCTTCAACATCGAAATACAAGAAGATTTCTGCACCAAGTAGTTCATATACTTTAATTTCTGCTTCAATCGTATTATCGTAATCATCCAACTGATATAATTTGGAATCATATACATTTTCTGGACGAATACCTAATACGATTGTCTTACCAACATAACCTTTTTGGCGCAATAGTTCTCCTCTTTGTGCAGGTAAGCGAAGATTCTTCTTTCCAACCCGTAATTGAATCGTATCTCCTTCTTCAACTACAACTGCATCCAAGAAGTTCATCTGTGGAGAACCGATAAAACTTGCGACGAACAGATTATTCGGTTTTTCATATAGATTCTTTGGTGAATCAACTTGTTGCACAACACCATCCTTCATAACTACGATACGTGTCCCTAATGTCATCGCTTCTGTCTGGTCATGTGTAACATAGATAATTGTAGCACCTAATCTTTCGTGTAGTTTTGCGATTTCGATACGCATCTGTACACGTAGCTTCGCATCCAAGTTGGAAAGAGGCTCATCCATCAGGAATACTTTTGGATTTCTAACGATAGCTCTACCCATCGCTACACGCTGTCTTTGTCCACCAGATAAAGCCTTTGGCTTACGATCCAATAATTTCTCTAGGTCGAGAATCTTTGCGGCTTCCATAACAAGACGTTGAATTTCATCTTTTGGAACCTTGTGTAATTTTAGACCAAATGCCATATTTTCGTAAACTGTCATGTGTGGATATAATGCGTAGCTTTGGAAGACCATCGCAATATCTCTATCCTTTGGCTCTACATCATTGACAACTTTTCCATCGATTTCTAGTGTTCCGGATGTGATTTCTTCTAGGCCCGCAACCATACGTAATGTTGTAGACTTACCACAACCAGATGGCCCAACAAAGATAACAAACTCTTTATCCTGAATTTCTAGATTAAAGTCTTTGACCGCATGGACCCCATTGTCATATACCTTATTAATATTTTTCAATGATAGACTTGCCATACTTATTTCTCACTTTCTTGCCAACGTGCATCCAAATCCACTTCAAACATACGTTTCCACGGCATCTGTACATTCATAATTTTAATTTCTGATGCGATTGATGATAGATATTGTTTTGCGAATTCTTGTAATTGTTCATTTACCATCTGACTTACAACACCATCTTTTTCTTTCACATCAAAGTAATTCATGCCTGCAGGTAAGTTATTCTTTACCTGTGTTCTCACCTTTGCACAATATCCAGCATCTTCAAGATATCTTTGTACAATGAAATCCATTTGATTTTGTGACTGTCCATAGTATAGGGAGTTTACTGCTTCCGCAATCGCAGTACCGATTGTATTTGCGGAAGTATTCCATCCTGCATAGCCACTTACTTTTAGAAGTAGTCCATTGTTATTGAGTAATTGAATCAGTGATAAATCCGCACCATTTGCGTATGCGTTATCTGCGATAGAAACAACTTTTCCTTCCGCAAGTCTCATCTTAATGAAACGTAAGAATTCAGCTAGATTTCGATCAATCGAATAACTTGTATGAATGGAAGGTTGATACTCTGCTTCTTCCATATTTTCAGATGGTGCACTGATTGCCAAAATAATATCTGCTTGTTCAAAGCTGAATGTCTGTTGACAACCTGCCGATAGAATATGGTAGGAAACTGTAGAATCTAATGGAAAGCCTTCGTATAAAGGAATAATCTGCTTAGACTTTTCACATGCGTATTTTACATATACTTTTGGGCATTCTCCTTTGATTGTATTTAACATGCGTGCAAATAATGTAAGTTCTACTTCATCTGCACCAGGATAAATTAATACTCTATCAATGAGACCCAATTCCTGTATCTTTTCGCGGATTACTTTTTGATCCATCGCAGGATATCCATATGTAGTGGAATCATCTTGTGGAATTACCAAACTATCTAAATAGCCTTCACGCAATAGATCAATAACATACATATTCATCTGACGATTAATTTCTCTACGTGAGATAAAATCTTCGATGTATTCTTCTGGAATTTCTTTTGTCAGTTCACTGATACGTTGCCCTTGTGAAATTCCAACCTGATGCATGTTTACTGCCTCGCCTAAATCATGAATCTGTTTTCCATAGTATTCATAATAATCAGGTTCTTCATCTGAACTAGAATAACTAGGACAACGCATAATGCATTGGAACGCAAAGATTTTTAAACTTGGATTCTCTTTCTTTAGTTCTTTGATTGTATCCAGTTTTTTCTTTAGGCTTTCTTCATCTTGATGATGAATACGTGATGGAATTAGTCCTCCATACAACAACATATCCATGGAGATGATCAAACCATAGGCATCCTTACATTCTTTACATAGGAAATCTTTAATGATGTTGTAATCTGCACCATCTTTTTTAAAACCTAATGTTTGAGGTTCAATAATTTGTATTTCTTCATTTTCAAATAAGCGCTTTGGGAACTTATAGTTACATGGTCTTTCATCCATGGGTAATAAAACAATCTTCTTCATAACATCATCCCTTTACAGCGCCACTTACTGCTTCGATATAGTTCTTCTGACATACGATAAATACGATGAGTACTGGAATAATGGAGATGATTGTACCTGCTGCGACATATCCAAATTTATAACTAAATGAACCATTTAGATATTGTAATGCGGTTGCGAGTGGATATTTATTTGGATCTTGTAAGACGATGATTGGCCATAAGAATGCATTCCAGTAACCAATAAAGTCAAAGATTACAATTGTGGAGATACTTGGCATAATGCCTGGTAACATAATCTTCCACCAAATTCTAAATTCACTTGCGCCATCAATTCTAGCAGCTTCAATTAGCTCTCTTGGAACGCCAAGATATGCTTGGCGCATCAAGATAATACTAAATGTCTTTACTGAGCTTGGTAAGATAACACCTAGTAATGTATTTAGTAGTTTTAGTTTTGTGATTGTTAAGTAATTGATAATCATTCCCGCAGCTGCCGGAATAATCATTGTAGAAACTAAGATACCGAAGATAATCTTCTTTCCTTTGAAATTCATTGTTGCGAGTGGATAAGCACACATAGATGAAAGTAAAACGTCCAAGAAGATACCACCCAATGTAATAATTACAGTATTATGTACATACTTTCCAAGATTCATATATTGGATAACACCAATATAGTTTGAGAAAGTAAAATCTTCTAACTTGAAATGTAAATCATAAATATTTGCGCCTGTACGTAAGGAAGATAGTAGTAGCCAAATAAACGGGCCAGCACATAAGATAGCGATTGCGATTAAACAGATATAAGAAAATATCAAATTCACGATATCTTTCTGACGTAATTTCTTTTTATTCATTATTTGACATACCTCCTTTCTTACCATATACAAATACAGCGATACTTAACGTACTTGTGATAATTGCCTGTAAAGCACCGATTGCGGCAGCGTAACCAAATTGGAAGTCACCGAAGGCCTTTACGTAGGAATAGTAGTTGATAACCATCGTTGCGTTATTTGGTCCACCCTTGGTTAGTACGAATACAACATCGAATACACCAATTGCGGAAATAACAGAATTTAAAGTACATAACCAGATATATGGTTTCAATAATGGAATTTTGACTTTTACAATTGTTTCTAGGTTTGTAGCGCCATCAATCTTCGCTGCTTCAATCAGTTCCTGTGGAATACCTTGTAGACCTGCTAGATACATCATCATGTAGTATCCTAACCCTTGCCATAATGTAATAAACATCAAGCACGGCATTGCTGCATACTTATCACTTAAAAAGCCAAATGGTTGTGTAATCCAGCCGAGGTCCATTAGTAAGGTATTGATAATACCATGTGAGTCAAAGATAAATCCCCAAATGATAGATACAGCTACCATGGAAGTGACGACTGGAATGTAGAAGAGTGTACGGAATAAACTAATTCCTGGTATTTTTCGATTTACAAATAATGCGATTAGAATCGATAGAATCTGGATGATTGGTACAATGACAACAAATACAATTGAATTCTTTACCGCAATCAAAAATTCTCTATCTTGGAAGGCGCTGATAAAGTTTTGGAAACCCACAAACTTTGTTTCTCCTAAAACGGAGTAGTTATAAAACATCAAAATCAAACTTCCAATGATAGGTATGATTGTAAAGACTGTAATGATAATCAAAGCCGGTGTCATGAAGGCATACGCCGTTCTTGTTTCTCTTCTTTTTCTTCGAGATACCATTTTATTTGTGAGACTCATGCATATCCTCCTTGTGTATAAATATGTTTCCCCGAGCTAGATTGTGCTCGGGGAAACATCAATCGTTACTTCGCTTCGCTGAGAATCTTGTTTACATCTTCTTCTGCTTGTTTGAGTGATGCACGGATATCTTCACCGTTGATAATGCTTGCTTCGTAAGCCTTATTAATGGCTGTAGCGATAGCATCTTGGCTAGCGATACCTAATGAGAAGTCCTGAGAAGTTAAACTTGCCTTTGCGGACATTGCGCTTGCTTCACCTTCTAAAGTGGATGTATTAGATGTGAAGAATGGATCTTCAGAAGCCTTTGTTGTAGATGGGAAAATAGATACAAGTTTGCAGAAAGCTAACTGATTATCATCGTTTGTAACATAGTTAGCGAACTTGATAGCTGCTTCATGATTCTTGCTTGCTGTAGGAACAACTAAGTTCATTAATGGGTTTCTGCTTAAACCGTTAGAACCTGTTAATGGTGTAGATACATTGATGAGCTTGTATACATCTGGTGCTTCATCCTTGATTCTAGCTAAAGAAGAACCTGATGAACTTACGATTGCTAACTTACTGGATTCAAATAACTTCAAAGCTTCATCCCATGAACCCCAGTTTGTCTTAGGAAGAACACCCTTGTCTGTTAATGCTTTGTATTGTTCAAGTAATGCGACTGTCTTGTCTGTATTGAAAGCTGCCTTCTTACCATCCTTAGATAAGATGTCGATGTTTTCAGATACTAACATGTTGAATAATCCATCTGGTAAGAATAGGTATGCGCCTGTCTTATTGTAGAAGTCTTCTGCTTCTTTCAATGCTTCTGCGTATGTGTGTGGTTCTGTAATACCTGCCTTTGCCATTAGTTCCTTATTGCTGAACATAATATCTGGTGAAGCATACCATGGGAATGCATATACAGAATCACCAATCTTAGCTGAATTCCATAAGCCTTCATTATAAATTGCTTTTTGTTCTGCTGTAGCTTCCTTATTTAAATCCACAAGTGCGCCCTTACCAGCTAATGTTAATGCGAATTGTGTATTGAGGTTTACTACATCTGGTGCTGTTCCACCTGCAACTGCAGCTACTAATTTAGATTGCATATCTGCGTAAGGAATATCTGTCCAGTTAACCTCTACATCTGGGTTTTCCTTCTCATAGTTTGCAATCATTGTTTTAAAATAATCTTCGAAATTTGCCTTTAGATCGATTGTCCAGAATTCGATCTTTGTCTTGTCTGTGCCTGCCTCTGATGCTTTCTTGCCACATCCTGCTAAGCTACCTACAGCTAGCATAGCCGCAAATACTGCACTTAATAATTTTTTCTTCATGTCTTTCCTCCTGTGAATTATTTAAGTGGTTGTGATGCCTCACAGTTTTGATGTTGAGACGATATGTGACCATAGATTATAATTCAGTCTTTCTATCGAGCTATCATCAAAATAGTGAAAATCTAAATGTTCTTCTAGTTCGTCTATTTTTGTAACCTCTCCTTTCTGATATGCCAGTAATTGCTCACGTACATCGATTACTCTCTGCTTTAATCCACCCAGACGTACAGCTTGTACTTCAAATCCTTGATTGCGATTCTCTAGATACCACTGCTTCTTGAATGCATTGTAGAAAGTTTCGATACGTTTGATTAACTCTGGAAGTATTTGATTAACAATCTTATTCAAAGCTTGTAAATCGTTTTGTTTGTATGCATGATAGATTTCATTCCCTAAGTTTAGTTTTATTTCCAATACTTCTATCAGTGCCTTTACCGTATCGAAGTAGTAAGATAAATCACTTGTTGTATTCGATACGTTAGAAATCTTTGGTAGAACAGATTGAATTTCATCAATCATTTCTGATTTTGCGACGGAGTCGAATGTTCCCTGCAACAAATCGTTATATAGGAAATACTTACTTGCATTGTTGTGTGTAAAGCCATCTTTCGTGCATGGATTTACTTCATCAATTGATAGGAATGTATCAAGAGATATTCCTGTTAGTACTTCAAAGCACTTTTCACTCATGCGATTGCCATAAATTTCATTCGCATTTACAAATAGTGCTGGCAAGATTGCGAAGAGTGATGTTTCTGCACCATCATCACCCCATGCCGCAAATGTAATTTCATCAATATGATTTTCGATACATGCTTGAATTGCGGCTTTACATGCATGAATGCTATATCGATTATGAGGAATAAATCCAGTCCACTTCCAAGCCCCACCTACAAACGAGATGTTCTGTGATAGTTTTTTATGTTGCTTCAGATTATCCGCATAATGCTGTACATCAGTTGAGTAGTAATCCCAATAGGCTAAATTTACATCTTCTGGTGCTTTGATTTTCTGAATTTGTTCCTGGCTAAGATTGTAGTAACTACCGTTTGCCGCAAGGCGGAAGAACATATCGCTCCACATCTGTAGTTCAAAATTATATTTACTTGCAATCTCTCTTACCGTTTGTAAATGTTGATTCATGATTTCCAAACGGTTTTGATAACCATGTTCATTCAGGTATTTACCTAGTCCTAACATGAACGCTTCATCCATTCCAATATTCACTTTTCGTGAATGGAATGCCTTGTCTAACGTTCTAAATAGATTTTCTAGGTATGTATATGTACGAGTTGATCCAACAAGCAAGATATCATCGACATCAATCATCTTCTGATATTCCTCGTAGCGAACAATTTGATTTAGATGTGCTAATGTCTGCACGTATGGTCGTAACTCGATTCCGTACTGTTGTGCATATGCATCTAACTCTTGAATGTCTTCTACTGTATACGCTCCTCTTTGATAGCCAATATATGGTTCCCCATCAATCTTTAACGTATCTTCCATGTACAGACCTAGAAATGTGTATCCCATAAAGGATAGATATCGAATAAATTTCTTCAAAGTTGATATTTTCGGTACCGCATTTCTAGAACAGTCCACCATGACGCCGAGATCTTTTACTACGCTTGTTTCCATTTCACTTTGCTTTGTCGTTGTTAGTGAAAGTAATGCACGATTTCTTTGAGAGATAGACGAATAAACAATGTCAATTTCATCATCCCTAAAGTGGACTTGATAACCATTAACTGTATCCCGTTTAAAAATGACTTTTTTTTGATTGAAATATGGCTTTAACCAATGATTTTCCTCTAAGAGGAATTGTAGATTTGTTTTATCTAGCATGTCTTCCATATTTTTATTATAATTGTGATGTATTGAAAGCGCTTTCTTTTGTTCTGAGTTTTATGAAAGTACTTTCTAAATAGACTCTCATAAAAATTTTTCGTGTAATATAGTGTTATGAATTTATTGTCTAAACTTACATTTTTACCACCATGTAATCAGGTAAATCATCATTATCAATTTAAGTGGTCTGCCTCAGGTTTTCAGTTTGCATTCTCTGGTAAAACAATTGAGCTTCAAATTACGAGTCATCATACGTTATACGGGCCTGTTATATTATCAGTATTTGTGGATGATGAAGTTTATCATAAGATTGACTTAATCGAAGGCAGCCATACATATACAATTCCATTTTCAAAGAAAGGAACCATGCATGTGAAAATCATCCAGATTACTGAACTACAGTATGGATTCTTTCAATTAGAAGATATACGAGTGGATGGAGACATCTCTAAGTGGGATAAACCTCATGAATCGATTCTCTGGATTGGTGATTCTTTATCTGCAGGTTACGGCCTAGAATCTGATACTACACCACTGGTATTCAATACACACTTTGAAGATTGTACGCATGCATATCCTTATCTAGTTTCACATGCATTAAATACGACTCCAATTATTATTGCATATAGCGGTAACGGTATTCTTTCTCGTTGGATTCCCGAAACAGAAGAAAAGGTTAATGATGAAGATATTCTACCAAGTATCTTCCCTTATGATTTGGATGAAAATCCATCTTGGGTCATCATCAACCTCGGAACCAACGACGCCTCTTATACAAGAGGTATCCATGAGCGTGAACAACATTTCCAAAAGTTATATATCGACTTTATTCAAACGTTAAAAACAAAGTTTCCTAACGCAAAGTTCCTACTGTGTTATGGTCTCATGGAAGAAACACTACTTTCTTCCGTTCAAAATGTAGCCAAAGAAACTTCTAGTTTATTTTTAAGATTTGATACCGCAACAGAAAAAGATGGCTTCTGTTTTGCAAGCCATCCAAATAAAGCATCTCAGTTAAACGCAGCAAATACTCTCATCCATTTCATTCGTACATATAACGAGGAAACCCTATGATTCGAAACATCCGATTAAATACAAAAACAAAACAAATCATTCAAAGTGTTTATCCTACAATGTCCTCTTTACAGCAGAGTATTGCGGATTATTTCCTGGAAAATACCGAGCTTTTAGATTTCTCTTCAAAGCGTATTAGTAAGATCCTTTACGTCTCTGAACCTACTCTATCCAGATTTGCACAAAAGTGTAATTTTAAAGGCTATCGTGAATTCATTTATGAATATAGCAATGACCTTCAAAACTGTGAATTTGATTCATCAGATGAAAACCAGCATATTAAAGAGAATATCCAGAGCCAGTACTTTGATTCTCTTAAAAATAAATGTGTTGAGATTGCCGAGCAAGATTTTGACCACTTACAAGAGATTTTTGATCAAGCTGGGAAGATATACGTCTATGGAGAAGGATTTGCGTCAACGATTGCCAATACATTTCAATATCGTTTAATCAATCTTGGCTATGATATTTCTATCATCCCAAATGTAGATTTTCTGCAATTGCGCTCGCAACTCATTCAACATAATGACTTGTTTATTTATATCTCCATGCAGGATGAACCAACAATCGATTCCGTATCCTTCACACATCTACTCACGCATGAACCCTACGCCATTTATATTGGACAGGCAAATACTAAACTAGATAAGAAACCTACATTTACAGAGTTTTATCAAATTCCAAACACAAAAGATACTGTATGTAGTCCACTCATTCCGTTTATTGTCTTTATTGATTTACTGACAAATTATATTCAATTTAAATCTCAAAAATAAAAATCGGCACTATACCGATTTTTTAAATACCGTCTTCTGTTTCAACTTCTTTGTGTTGAACAAGTTCGAAACGCATAACTTGTGTCTTCCCTGTCTCAATTGTCTGAGCAGCTAAGGAATCAATATCATTTGCGAAGCTTCTTGTTAGGTTAGCTTCCACAATCATACCTAAGTTTGAACCAGATAATACAACAATCTTGTATTGTTCCTGAAGCTTCATTGCAAGTTCAACAGAAACTTTAAATGGTGAACCACCAACTAAGTCTGTAAATACAAGGATTCCATCTGTGCAATCCTTCAAGGAAGCGAAAGCTGCTTCCAATTTCTTTTCGAGATCATCCGTAGAATCTTCTTGAACAAAGTCTACCGCATAATAATGTTCTGGTTTACCACCAATGAGTTCTACTGAACTTGTTAGGCCACTAGCAAAATGTCCGTGTCCTGTAACAACAATACCAATCATAACATTCCTCCTTATTTAGAATATGGATATAAGATTACACCCTTTACAACGCGGTTAACCTCGCCTGTTGGACATGGATTATCCGGTGTGAAGTGATTGCGAATTGACGCAAATAATGCCATCAATTGTGCAACGATAATAAAGTCTAAACCTACAAAGACATTATCCTTCGCTGGTGTATCAAAACAATAATAATAGTTTGCAAGGGATTTGGCTAGTTCACATGGCGTATTACATACAACCATAATGCGATTTTCTTTTCGTTGACCTGACATTTCTTTCAATAAGTCAAGTTCATATTGTCTTTGATATTCACCATCAGAGAGATATAGAACTGTTAATGTTGTGTTATCGATGATGGACTTAGGACCATGGCGGAAACCTAATGGTGTATCATACATCGTTACAATCTTACCAGCGTTTAATTCCAACATCTTTAGTGCGGATTCCTGGGCAATACCCTTCAATGTATTTGTGCCTAAGTATACGATTCTACCGTAGTCAAATGCATCATCAAATTCCTTGATAGTAGGCCAATCTTCTTCAACAAGTTGTTTTGCGGCACCAATCACATCATTTACAGCAGCGACTGTTTCATCAAAGTGATCTAGGCTAAAGCATAACACTGTTGCAAGATACATATTTGTAAAGCTTGATGTCATCGCAAAACTCTTATCCAATGTTTCAGGTGTTAAATTAATTGCGAGACAACGATCACCTTCTGTATTTGCACGCTTGCTTAAAGCACCATCCTTATTACATGTAATGAATAAATGATATAGATTGTCATTCACTGCTTCTACAGACTGAATTGCGCCAATCGATTCAGGAGAGTCACCTGAGCGACCATAACTGATTAATAAAGTTGGCTTATGTGCAGATACATAATTTTCAGGTGTAGCTGTTAAGTCTGTTGTGGCATAGCTTTTTACCTTGTAATTTAACTTACGATTTAAATAGGAATATAATGCGTTTCCAACAAACTCACTTGTGCCAGCACCTGTCAAAATTACATCATAGTCTTCCTGATGAATAACTTTATTGATAAATGCTTTAATCTCTTCTGCACGCGAGCGTACTTGTTCAATTGTCTTCTCCCAAGTTGAAGGCTGTTGGTGGATTTCTGTGGCTGTAAATGTTGCCTTTAATGATTCTAATTCTTCATTTGTATAATTAAATATGGACATTGTTTTCCTCCTTTTGTACCTGTCTTATCTAATTTGTATTATAACAATCAGAAATTACGATTAGAATAAATTAACTGAAAGATGTCAAATCATTATCGAAAAGTATAAGTGTCAAAAGAGATAAATAAAATCAATAGTGCTATGATAAACATAGAAAGTAATTCATGAGGGAATAAAATATGTTTATTAAAAGTAATCGTGTATGGATAGCCGGTGACTTTATCCCAGCTGTCATTGAAATTTCTGAAGGTAAAATCAAAGGAATCTACCCTGCTGAAGATCATACTGCAGATGTTGATTATGGTAATCGTCGTATTGTGCCAGGATTTATTGACATCCATTGTCATGGTGCGTATGGCTATGATACAAACTACGCAGAACCTGAGGGACTAAAGAAATGGGCAAAAGGAATTCCAAGTGAAGGTGTTACAGGTTTCCTTTCCACAACAATCACTGAATTAAACCCAGTACTAACAAAAGCCGTTAAGAATGTTGCGGCTGTTAAGCATGAACACGTAGCTGGTAGAGATGGTGCTGATATCATCGGTATTCATTTTGAAGGTCCATACCTTGATATGAAATACAAAGGAGCACAACCACCAGAAGCTATCGTTCCACCACACGTAGATGAATTTATTCAGTACCAAAAGGACGCAGAAGGACTCATCAAAGTAATTACATTAGCTCCTGAACATGATCCAGAACTTGCACTTACAAAATACTGCAGTGCACATCATGTTGCGGTATCAATCGGACACTCTGGTGCAACCTTCCAAGAAGGTATTATCGCTGTCGCAAATGGTGCAAAATCTATCACGCATACATACAATGGACAATCTCCATTCAATCACCGCGCAAATGGTGTAACCGGTCTAGCTCTACGTCTTCGCGATTTGTATAGTGAAGTCATCTGTGACTGTAACCACTCAACACCTGAAGCACTCAATATCTTCTTCAATGCGAAAGGCAAAGACCATGCAATCATGATCTCTGATGCGCTAATGGCAAAGGGATTCGAACCAGGCTCTAAGTTTATGTTTGGTGGACATGAAATCGAAATCTATCCAGATGGAAGTGCTCACCTAACCGAGAGTGGAAGTCTAGCAGGTTCTACAATGCGTATGAACGAAGGACTAAGAAACTTAGTTGAAAGAGCTGGCGTTCCATTTGATTCAGCTCTTAACGCTGCTACAATCAACCCCGCTACACTATTAAACATGCATGATCATATCGGTAAGTTATGTACAGGATATGATGCGGATATCGTTGTCTTAAACGATGACTATAGCGTTGAGGAAACCTACTGCAAAGGTATTGCTCAATTACAAAAATAGGTACTTCTATGACAAAAAGCCCAGATAAAAAAAGACCATCCATCTTCGATGATGGTAATGTGCAAAAGCGTGGCGCGATTGCTGGAAGAAATATTTACATCGATGATAAAGGTCAAACTATCATGTATATCTCCCGTACACAAACAGGATATATTCTAAAAGAGAAAGATGCGAAGAACTTCAATCTCTATCACAATCGTATCGCACTTGGTATCGCCGTAGCGATGTTACTGATGAGCCTAACAAATGATTGGAGAATCTCTATTATCGCAGGCCTTGTGCTATTTGGAGTACTACAATATCGCTTTGTAAAATCTTGGTTGCCAACATTACCACAGATTCCTAATTTCAAACCAAAACAGAAAAAGTCATTCATTGAAGGACTTGTAGAGACAAACAATAAAGGACGTTGTATTCTACTTGCAGTATTGTATGCTTTATTAGGTATCTTACTAGTAGTAAATGGAATACTCATTAAGAGTGATATCGTTGTCATTATCTTTGAAGTAGCTACTATGCTTGCATGTTTATACATGAGTGCACAGTATGTTATCGCAATCTCAAAAATGAAATAAACAAAATGAGTTAAGGATATTTCCCTAACTCATTTTTCATTCATCTATTACGAATTATTTCAATATGGATACTTCTCGAAGTGCTTGATATAGGGCAGTCATTGCCTGTATATCCTCTTTTGTACTACCCGCAAAAATACTACTTTCAAATATATTCTTTTTAACTCTTGCGATAAAAATTAACTTTTGATGATCGAGATAAATTTCTAATACTGTTTTCATCTTGTTTTGATTGATTGTGACAGATTGTACTTCCCCTTGATATTTTCCACCACCAACCGAATCAATCAAAACGGTCTTTCCACTAACCTGTACTGTATATTTGTGGATACAATATCGTTTGACGTAACTCATGACTAAAAAGCCGATGATTACACCCAATATCGCAACCCAACCAAATCCTGTTAATGATTTTGATAAGGGGTGATAGTCAGGTATGAAATACCACATAACAGCTCCCAAAATAGATGTTGGTAACATGAGTGCAGCAGGAAAACAAATTCCCATTAATATTTCATCGCGTGGTTCACTTGCATAAAATTGATATTCTCTCATATATTCAGAATACTCTTATCATCATTTTTTTCAACATTATTATTACGATATGGTCCATATATCAATATCTTATGTACAATCCTTCCCCAACGATAAAGAACCGAACTTAATCGGTTCTCTTTCTATACTTACTTTGTAAAGTATTCAACTGCTGCCTTAAATAACAACTGTTGATTTTCGATATCTGGTACATTCTTATAAAGGTTATCCCCATTACGTTCAGAGTGTCCCATCTTACCAAGGATACGTCCATCTGGTGAGGTGATTCCTTCAATCGCATAGACAGAATCATTTGGATTAAAATGGATATCTGAAGTTGGCTGTCCATCAAAGTCAACATACTGTGTCACAATCTGACCATTCGCAACCAAGGTTTGAATCACATTATCTTTTGCGACAAATCTTCCTTCGCCATGGCTAATCGCAACTGTATGAATATCTCCAACATTCATATATTTCATCCATGGAGATTGATTACATGCAACTCTTGTCTTAACGAGTTTGGATTGGTGTCTTCCAATTGTGTTAAACGTCAGTGTTGGACGGAATTCATCTGGTTCCATAATCTTGCCATATGGCACAAGTCCAAGTTTAACAAGCGCTTGGAATCCGTTACAGATACCAATCATTAAACCTTCTCTATTGTTGAGTAAGTCTTCTACAGCTTCTTTTACCTTTGGATTACGGAAGAAAGAAACAATGAACTTCGCAGATCCATCTGGTTCATCACCACCTGAGAAACCTCCTGGAAGTGCGATTATTTGGCTACGACCAATCGCATCCACAAATCTTTCTACACTATCCTCAATGTCTTTTGCGGTTAGGTTCTTGATCACAAAGATTTCTGTTTCAGCACCCTCTCGCTTGAATGCACGTGCAGTATCATATTCACAGTTTGTGCCTGGGAATACAGGAATTAAGACATGCGGAGTTTCAACTGTATAACTTGCATGCATGTCAAATTTGCGTTCTATAGATACCGGATTAATTTCCTTTTCGCTCTGCTTGATATTGCAAGGATATACAGATTCTAGTTTTTCCTCATAGCGAGTTTGTAATTCATCTAATGAGATTGTTTCATCCTTTGTACGTAATTCAAACCCTTCAATAGTCTTTCCTAATAGTTCCAGATCTTCAATCTCTTCATCTGTCTCTAGCAAGAACCCACCATAGCACTTCTTAAAGAGTTGATTGATATTTACATCTTCCTCTAGTGCAAATCCAATACGGTTACCTAGACTACACTTGAGAAGTGCTTCTGCTGTGCCACCATGTTCAAGCGCACAAGCAGACTTCACACAACCTAAGTTAATCAATGAATAAACCTTATCAAATACATCGCGTACACTGTTGAAGTCCGCAATACCGTTCTCATCATATTCTGGCATTACTGCATAGATATAATGATCTTTAGACTTCCACTCATTTGTAATAATGCGAGAGGCTTTCGCAGTGGATACCGCAAAGGCGATAAGCGTAGGTGGAACATCGATATCTTCGAATGTTCCTGACATGGAGTCTTTTCCTCCGATTGCCGCAACCTCTAATTCTGCTTGGGCTTTGAGTGCACCAAGTAATGCCGCAAATGGCTTACCCCACTTCTCTGGATTATCTCCAGTACGTCCAAAGTATTCTTGGAATGATAACCATGCATGTTTAGGGTCAATACCAGCCGCAACCAGTTTAGACATCGCTTCAATAACTGCAGCCATAGCACCCTTATATGGTGATAGAGAAGATAATTCTGGGTCATAACCATAGGCCATGAGTGATGCAGTATCCGTTTCACCATCTAATACCGGAATCTTAGCAGCCATCACTTGGCTTGGTGTCATTTGGTATTTACCACCAAATGGCATACATACTGTTCCACTACCAATCGTTGCGTCAAAGCGTTCAGCCAAACCTTTTTGACTACAGATATTTAAATCTTCTACAAGCTTATCCATGCCTGCACGAAGACTTTCTACTTGAACCTCTTCTTCTGGTTGGTCATCACCAACCACAACAGATGTATGTCTACTTGCACCGTTTGTATTCAAGAACTCACGAGAGATATTTACAATTTCTTCTCCCTGTAGGGTCATAATCATGCGTGGTTCTTCAGTAACTTCTGCGACAATTGTTGTCTCAAGATTTTCCATGCTTGCAAGTTCTTGGAACTTTTGCGCATCTTCTTTTCTAACCACAACAGCCATACGTTCTTGGGACTCGCTGATTGCTAATTCTGTACCATTTAAGCCTTCGTATTTCTTTGGAACTTTATTTAAATCAATCACCAATCCATCTGCGAGTTCACCAATGGCTACCGCTACACCACCTGCGCCAAAGTCATTACAACGTTTGATGAGTTTTGCGGCTTCTGGATTACGGAATAATCTTTGTAGCTTACGCTCTTCTGGCGCATTACCCTTTTGAACTTCGGCCCCACAGCTTTCTAATGATTCAATATTGTGTGACTTTGAAGAACCTGTTGCGCCACCACAACCATCACGTCCTGTACGTCCACCTAATAAGATGACGACATCACCTGGTTCTGGTCTTAAACGAACAACGTTTTCCTCTGGAGCTGCCGCAATGACTGCACCAACTTCCATACGTTTCGCAACGTATCCTGGATGATAGATTTCACGTACTAGACCTGTTGCTAGACCGATCTGGTTACCATAGGAACTATATCCAGCTGCTGCTGTTGTTACGAGTTTACGCTGTGGTAACTTACCCTTCATCGTTTCACTAATTGGGGTTAATGGGTTAGCAGCACCTGTTACACGCATTGCTTGATATACATAACTTCGTCCTGAAAGTGGATCACGAATTGCACCACCAAGACAGGTTGCAGCTCCACCAAATGGCTCAATTTCTGTAGGATGGTTATGTGTTTCATTCTTAAACATGAGTAACCAATCCTGATCTTCACCATCTACATCAACTTTAATCTTAACGGAACATGCGTTAATTTCTTCAGACTCATCCAAGTCTGTTAACTTACCATATTTCTTTAATGCCTTAGCTCCAATCGTACCTAAATCCATTAAGCATACTGGCTTTGGTGTACGACCTTCATAAATATGACTACGTAAGTCTAAGTAGTTTAAATACGTGTCTTTTACATATTCAGGGTTAATCTCTACATCATCGATGACCGTATGGAATGTTGTATGACGACAATGATCTGACCAATAAGTATCGATGACACGAACTTCTGTAATTGTTGGATTTCTGCATTCAATTTTTTGAAAGTATTCCTGCATGAACTTGAGGTCTTCTAAATCCATCGCAAGTCCATGTTCCTTAAGGAATTTCTTTAAACCTTCTTCATCAAGTTTAATAAAACCATCAATCACTGGTGGAAGTTCTGGAGTTTCAAAAGACATGATGATTGTCTCTGGCTTCTCTAAACTTGCGATACGAGCTTCTACTGGGTTGATTAGAGTTTCTTCAATAAGCTTCTTTTCTTCATCTGTAAACTTACCTTTGATGTAATACAGACGTGCTGTCTTTACAGTAGGCTTTTGTTTCATGGAACTGAGTTGAATACACTGTGCACAAGAATCTGCACGTTGATCAAACTGTCCAGGTAAATATTCTGTCGCAAGAATATATTCATCATAATCCGGTGTAGGTGCTTCTTCTTCATAGAAGAAATCTACTTGAGGTTCTGAAAGAATCGTGTACTTTGCGGCAATGTAATCTTCTTCGTCTACATTTTCTAAATCATATCGATTTAAAACGCGTACAGCTTCAACCTTCTGATTACGTAAGGCAACGTGTAAATCATTTAATATGGATTTGGCTTCTACTGCATATGCAGGTTTCTTCTCCACAAAACAACGGAATACTGTCATTGTTTTACCACCTTTCTGCCGATATCTGTACGATAGTGCATATCTGTAAAATGAATTTCTTTAATCTTATCGTAAGAGAGTTGAAGTGCTTGTTCTAGTGTATCGCTAACTGCACTTACACCTAGTACACGTCCACCATTTGTATAGTACTTACCATCTTTCCATGCAGTACCTGCGTGATAAATGGTCACACCTTCAACCTGTCCATAATCATCTAAACCATCGATTTCATAGCCTTTATGATATTTCTGTGGATATCCTCCACTTGCTAGAATGACACATGCACAGGCTTTATCTTCCCATTCAATTGTGACTTCTGATAATTTCTCATCGTGTACTGCTCGCATGATTGTTAATAAATCTGTCTTTAATAAAGGTAATACAACTTGTGTCTCAGGATCTCCAAAGCGACAATTGTACTCCACAACTCTTGGACCTTCTGGTGTTAACATCAAGCCAAAGTATAGACAACCTTTGAATGGTCTTCCTTCTTGATTCATCGCTCCAATGGTTGGTAAGAAGATTGTCTTCATGCATGTTTCCGCAATCTCTTTTGTATAGAATGGAGATGGCGCAATCGTACCCATACCACCCGTATTTAAACCTTCATCATTATCTAATGCACGTTTATGGTCCATCGAAGATATCATCGGTACTACAACATGTCCATCTGTAAATGCTAGTACTGATACTTCTGGTCCTGTCATAAACTCTTCAATAACGATTTGTTTACCAGCTTGTCCAAAAGCTTGATCAACCATCAATTCATTGACTGCTTGAACAGCTTCCTCTTCTGTTTGGGCAATCAAGACACCCTTACCAAGTGCCAAACCATCAGCCTTTAATACCGTTGGATAACGGTTCTCTGTGCGAATATAATTGATGGCTTCTTGTGCATCAGAGAATACTGCGTATGCTGCAGTTGGAATCTGATACTTTTTCATTAAGTTTTTCGCAAATACTTTTGATGATTCAATGATTGCCGCATTTGCGTTTGGTCCAAAACAAGGAATTCCTTCCATTTCAAGAATATCAACCATACCCATCGCAAGTGGATCATCTGGAGTTACTACACAGAAATCCACCTTTTCATTTTTAGCAAGCTCAACCATATTGGCTAAATCAATC
The DNA here is from genome assembly GCA_963525775.1 of uncultured Solobacterium sp. GTDB lineage: Bacteria > Bacillota_I > Bacilli_A > Erysipelotrichales > Erysipelotrichaceae > Bulleidia. The sequence goes on from CAURLC010000001.1 coordinate 103,970, forward strand.
GCACTAACACTTACGCACTTGGCATCTGCCGCAATACCACCATTGCCAGGTGCGCAGATAATTTCTTCAATCGTAGGATTCTCTTTTAGTTTACGAATGATCGCATGTTCACGACCACCGGAACCAATGACTAAAACCTTCATAGACTACCTCCTCTTAATGGTGGAATAAACGTACACCATTACATACCATGACAATATCGTACTTATCACAAGTATCAATCACATGGTCATCACGAATGGAACCACCTGGTTGTACTACATATTTCACACCACTCTTATGTGCTCTTTCAATATTATCTCCAAATGGGAAGAACGCATCCGATCCAAGTGCTACATCGTGTTGTTGCTGGATCCAAGCTTTCTTCTCTTCTCTTGTAAATACTGATGGTTGTTCGGTAAAGAACTGTTGCCAGGCACCGTCTTGCAATACATCTTCATAATCTTCTGAAAGATAAATATCGATTGTATTATCGCGGTCTGCTCTACGAATATCTTCTTTAAATGGTAGATTCAACACTTTCTCATGTTGACGCAACCACCAATTATCTGCTTTACTTCCTGCAAGTCTTGTGCAGTGAATACGGGATTGTTGTCCAGCACCTACACCGATGACCTGTCCATCCTTTGCGTATACAACGGAGTTGGATTGTGTGTACTTCAGTGTAATCATCGCAATTAATAAATCTAATTTTGCTTGTTCTGTGAGTTCTGTATTCTTTGTCACAAAATTTGTAAGTAATGATTCATCGATATGTACATTATTTCTACCTTGTTCAAAGTAAATTCCAAATACTTGTTTTCTTTCAATCTCTTCTGGAACATATGTTGGATCGATTTGAATCACAGCGTAGTTACCTTTTTTCTTGGCTTTTAGAATTTCTAGTGCTTCTTCTGTATAACCTGGTGCGATAACACCATCGGATACTTCTTTCTTTAATAGTAATGCTGTATCTTTATCACAAATATCAGATAATGCCGCAAAATCACCATAAGAACTCATACGGTCTGCACCGCGTGCTCTAACATAAGCACATGCAAGCATAGATAATTCTTCGTCACCTGCAAAATATATCTTTCTTTCTACTTCGCTGAGTGGTGTTCCAATTGCGGCACCGGCAGGACTAACGTGCTTAAAACTTGCGGCACTTGGATAACCTGTCGCTTCTTTGAGTTCCTTAACAAGTTGCCAACTATTTAAAGCATCTAAGAAATTGATATATCCAGGCTTACCATTCAATACAGTCACTGGTAATTCTTGATCATTTAAGTAAATACGCGCTGGCTTTTGATTTGGATTACAGCCGTACTTTAATGCGATTTCTTTTGTCATAAACGCCTCTCCTATTGGTTCTTATTAAAGATCATTGTTTTTACTTCATCACTGCCTGGTTCAATCTGTGTTACATATAGTGAAATTTTATTATCTTCATTCAAACTTTCCCACACATGTTGAGCAAAAGCTTCAAATGGTTCTTTCACTAGCTTGAATAGTACTGGTTCTCCTTCAAATGAAGGAAGTGGATTTTCGTCACTTTGATATGTATGAATGATATGACCACACCCAGGTAATTCTTCTGTATAGTCAAAGAAATATCGACGAGTACTATTTGGATTGCCTTCTGCACTCTTTAAGATTGACATTTGATAATCAAAACCATTCACTATTGCCGATATACGTGGTGTATAGTTTGGCTCATCTGGTTCAAATGTACGTAGACGTAACGCTTCTTCAAACGTCTTACCTGCCTGCATGTTTTCATAGATTGTATCTGTTTGATCGCCATTTGTGACAATCAATTTGTTTCCCAGTTTTCTAACTGGGGAATAGATAATCAGTGAAGGGTCAACTAATTTAGAAATATCATACGCTTCTGTACGAATACCATCCTCTGTTTCTGTAAAGATTCGATTTCTACTATTTTCACTACGACCCATGATAAAGTATGCGATACGCATCTTTCTTCCACACGGTGTACGTGCGATTACGATTCCTCTTCCAGGATAGTTTTTACTACCTAGGTATTCATATAAGTCTTTTGCTTGCATGTTATTTCCCTTCTATTTCTTTCGCAATCATTTCCGTTGCTTGTGGTAGTAATTTCCACTCTGCTTCTTCCATGACTCTTTGTTGTAAAGTTTCTGGTGTATCTGTTGGTAAGATATCTACTGCTTTTTGTAGTAAGATTTTTCCACCATCTGGTATTTCATTTACGATGTGTACGGTAGCACCTGTAACCTTTACACCATAGTGAAGTGCTGCTTCATGTACTTTCAATCCATAATATCCTTTCCCACAGAAGGAAGGAATTAAAGATGGATGAATATTGATAATACGATTTGGATATGCACGAATGATTATCTCATCCAAAATCGAAAGATATCCTGCTAGTACAATCATATCAATTTGATATGACTGCAATTGTTGTAATAATGCATTAGAAAATTCTTCTTGTGTTGTATAATTACGCTTTGCGATAACACAATGATCAATACCTGCTTGTTTGGCACGTTGTAATGCATAGACATCTGGTTTTGATGATATCACCAGTTTGATTTTCCCGTGCTGTAATACTTTCCCTTGTGCATCAATCAGTGCTTGTAGGTTGGTACCTCCACCTGAGACAAGTACTGCGATATTAATCATTCGTGGATAACGACCGAATGGTCGCCCTCTTCCATCACACCAATCTGGTATGCGTCTACACCATTCTCTTTTAGAATAGACATTGTCTTTTCAACATCTTCTGGAGATATAATCATTGCCATACCAATTCCCATGTTGAAGGTGTTAAACATATCATGTTCAGGAATATTTCCTTTTTCTTGTAATAAGTTAAAGATTGGTAAGATTGGCCAACTACCCTTTGTGATACTCGCGTTTAGTGTTTCACCATACGCACGTGGTAAGTTTTCATAGAAACCTCCACCTGTAATATGTGCGATGGATTTTACATTTACTTCTTTGAGTACATGCAGTACAGGTTTTACATACAGTCTTGTTGGTGTTAATAATGTTTCACCAAGTGGTTTTCCTAATACGTCTGCGTAGTCCTTTAGTGTCGTACCTGCATCAATATCAAATACTTTACGTACAAGTGAGAAGCCATTTGAATGTACACCACTAGATGCTAAACCAATAATGATATCTCCAACTTTAACGTTGTTTTTATCAATAATCTTTTCTTCTTCTACAATACCAACGGTAAAGCCAGCTAAATCATATTCATCTTCTGGATAGAAACCTGGCATTTCTGCAGTTTCTCCACCAATCAGTGCACAGCCACTTTCAACACAGCCATCTGCGACACCCTTTACAATATCTGCTATCTTTTCAGGATTGTTTTTTCCACATGCGATATAGTCCAAGAAGAAGAGTGGTTGAGCACCTGCGCATACAACATCATTAACACACATCGCAACACAATCGATGCCAACTGTATCATGCTTATCTAATAACATTGCCAACTTTAGCTTTGTACCAACACCATCTGTACCAGATACAAGTACTGGCTTCTTCATGCCCGTCATATCTGGTGCAAATAAGCCACCAAAACCGCCGATAGAATCTAATACACCCGATGTAGTAGTACGAGATACGTGCTTCTTCATCAGTTCTACTGCTTTATATCCAGCAGTTACATCAACACCTGCAGCCTTATAAGCATCGCTATAACTCTTCGTCATGTTTGCTCTCCTTCTTTTCGATTTTCATTTCAAATTTTGATTTTTCAGAATGCTTAGGGATTGGGGCAGGATACTTCTCTGTGAAACATCCTGTACAGAAATCACAATCTGCATCCGATGCCATCTTCTTTACACCATCAACGCTTAAATACCCTAAGGAATCTGCACCGATAGACTCGCATATTTCTTCTAAGTTCATTTTACATGCAATCAGGTTTTGTTTGGAATCAATATCTGTTCCAAAATAACATGGTGAAATAAATGGTGGCGCTGATACACGTACGTGTACTTCTGTAGCACCTCCATCACGTAATAGTTTTACAATACGAGCACTTGTCGTTCCACGTACGATAGAATCATCCACCATGATGACACGTTTACCCTTTACAACAGAAGAGACCACATGAAGCTTCATATTTACTGCATTTTCACGCTGGCCCTGTGTTGGTTGGATAAATGTACGTGCAATATAACGATTCTTGATAAAGCCCATACCATAAGGAATACCTGATTCCTCCGCATACCCCTGCGCAGCATCTAATCCAGAATCAGGCACACCAATGACAACATCTGCTTCTACTGGATGTTCTTTAGCTAGGATACGACCTGCATTACGTCTGGCCTCATGTACTGGCTGATGTTGGAGAATTGAATCACTACGGGCAAAATACACATATTCAAATACACACATATGTGGCTTTTCTTTACAATGTGTACGAATAGAATGTTCAACGCCATCATGATCGATTACAACAATTTCTCCCGCATCAATATCGCGAACATAGTCCACACCAACAGCCGCAAATGCGCATGTCTCAGATGCGAACACAATTCTTCCATCCTTGTCTTTTCCCATCACCAATGGACGGAATCCCTTTTTATCTCTTACTGCAATTAGCTTTTCAGGTGACATCACAACAAGGCTATATGCACCTTCAATGCGATTCATTGCATTCTCAATTGCCTTTTCAATCGAAGAGGTCTTTAATCTTTCTTGAATGATGATATAACAAATAATTTCAGAATCATTTGTTGTATGGAAGATTGCGCCCTTGCGCTCCAACTCTTCACGTAGTTCAGCTGCGTTGGTTAAGTTTCCATTATGTGCAATTGCTAGTTGTCCTTTAATATGGCGAACCAGTAAAGGTTGTGCATTCGTATGATTGACCGTACCAAATGTTGAATATCTGGTATGACCAATCGCCATCTGACCTTTACCTAGTTTATCTAATTCATGTTGATCAAATACATCTCGCACTAAACCAACATCTTTATGCGATGTAATAACGCCACGATCATTGACGGCAATACCACAACTTTCTTGTCCACGATGTTGTAAGGCAAATAAACCATAGTAAGTATCGGATACAACATCACTCACCATGTTTTTGTCGTAAATGCCGAAAACACCACACTCCTCATGAATCATATCCTGCATGTTATCTCTCCTATATTTATAATGCCTGTACTTTTTCTTGAATTTCTTGGTCTTTCACCAGTACGGCTGCACTTTGTTTCTGACGATTTTCTAATACTTTCTTTGCAAGTTCTTCATCACTGATAGCTAAAATTTGGGCTGCTAAATACGCTGCATTCTTTGAACCATCAATAGCAACAGTCGCAACCGGAATACCACTAGGCATCATAACGGTAGATAATAGTGCATCTACTCCCTCTAATACGTTAGACTTCAGAGGAACACCAATGACTGGTAGCGTTGTATGTCCTGCTACTACACCTGCTAAAGCAGCTGCCATACCAGCTCCTGCAATAATGACACCAAAGCCATTATCTTTTGCATTAGTGGCAAACTCTGCAACTTTCTCTGGTGTACGATGTGCAGAATATACATGTACTTCTACTGGAATCCCAAATTCCTTCAATACTGAAACCGCCTTTGACATCACACCGAAGTCACTGTCACTGCCCATTAAAATCGCTACTTTTTTCATCTTATCTTCCTCCATTTTCTAATAAAACAAAAAATCCGTGGAGATTTCTCCACAGATCGTATTCAAAAAACATTCTTTCCACATTTTTGGGCGCAGAAAACCGCCATCAGAGATGTGTTTGTCGAAGCATCGACAATATATTCTATTGTTCGGAGAGTCACAACACCTAAAGCCATAGCTCCATCCTTCCTGTCTCTAAGACATCCGTTACCAAACCATAAAACACGTAACTATCATAACAAATAGGAACTAGAAGTAAAGACGAAAAATAGAATAAAACAAGAATTGTTGTAAAACTCCTAAATGACTCTATGCTTTTTGTAAAAAGTTACGGTAAGTAAATGAAATAAAGATGGCTCCAAGCGGTGCAGTAAATAGGATTGCGGTAACTGCAGCCGTCAGAATTAACTCTCCACTAGCAAGACCCGCCTCTAATGCAAGGCCTCCAATCGCAGCTTGTACCGTAGCCTTTGGAATATAGGCAATCATCGTAAATATCTTTTCTTTCCTATTAAACTTTGTTTTCATAACACTCAGATATACACCAAGCATACGGAATAGTAGCGCTAGGATAATCACAATCAAAACAACAGGTCCAAAAGATACTGCATAATCAATTCTTACACTCGCACCTACTAACGCAAATAAGAAGATTTCTGCAGGTTGCCATAGCTTTGCAAGAACAGCAGAATATGTATCTGCCATCTCTGGCTTGATATGTCGTATTGCCGCCGTCATTGCCATAATCGCAAGTAATCCAGAAAATCCCATAACACCCGTCATCATCCTTTCGATTGTAATAAGTGCCATTCCAACCGCAAACATGCATGCAATTTTGATTCCTGTAGATAACTTCAACAATCGATATAACTTGCAAAGCACATAACCTAATACAATTCCAGAAACAATTCCAAATAAGATTGATGTTGGAATACGTAATAAAGATAATGCATTGAATTCTCCACTCTTGGCAAGTGTTAATAACGAAGTAAATAATACGATAACATATACATCATCCATCGAAGCTCCTGCCATAATAAGTTGAGGAATCCCTTCTTTTGTACCATAGCCTTCATCCATTAGTTTTAACATCAGCGGCACAACCACAGCTGGTGATACCGCTGCTAAAACAGTTCCAAGTATTGCGGCATTCAACAGATCTAAATGTAAAAAGATTGGTGCTAAAATCATCAGTCCCAAAATCTCAAAACTAGCTGGTACAAAACACATTAGTAAAGCAGATGGTCCAACCTTCTTCAAATCCGATATCTTTAAGTTCAACCCTGCGCGCATCAAGATAATCATTAGCGCAATCTGTCGAATGTCAGATGAAATCTGAAAGGTTGTCGAATCAATCACATTGAACACAAATGGTCCTAATATGATTCCTGCTAGTAAATACCCTAATAGATTTGGCAAGCCTAGCTTGCGCATAATCATCGCAAATACTACGCCAACTAAAATAATCATTGCAAAACTAAATAACATAACTCTATCTCCTTACATAGAAAAAAATGCTGATGCCCGTAACAAAAAGAAGTTACAGGAGTTATCAGCACTCATCGCGGTTTAGATTTATAATCTTGGAAAACCCCATTTCCGTCAGAAATTATAGTTCTAATTTATTGCTTTGTCAAAAAGAAATCCCTGCTAGTTGTAGGGGGATTCTAGCAGGGATAATAGATTTCTTTTTGATTATAGTAATGCCTGGTTTAACATCCAGATTGTCTTAGCATAAGATGCGATAAATTCATCCATCTTCGCAGATACAAGGTAGTTATTCTCAGCATCAGCAGCTTCCTTGATTTCAGTAACACTCTTTAATAGATGCTGATAGTCTGGTAATAATTCAGAGTATAAAGTCTTTACACTTGTTACGTATGCATCTGTACCTTCTTCAATCTTTGCATTCGCAATGAATTCCTTTAATGTTGAAACTGGCTTACCACCATTCATTAAAATTAATTCACCAACTGTATCAACCTGTGGTAATACAGCATCATATAAATTCTCAAGTTCTGGGTGAATCTGGAAGAATGACTGTCCACTTACATACCAGTGCTTATTTTGTAATTTGTGATAGAAAACGACTAAGTCGGATAATAATACATTTAATTTGTTGTTCATAATTTATAATCTCCTTTTCAATAGTTTCTACAGCTTCCTCAGCTGACATTGATAGTATATAATCAATTATGTGCATTAAATAGTATTATTTCGCCATAAAATAGTATAATATTATCAAATGAAGGAGAACTATATGAATCAAGAACTTCCACTCGTAATTGAAAAAGAAAATTTTGATACCCATAAACAAGATGAATTAGCGCATTGGCACAATTCATTTGAATTGATTGAAGTTGTAGAAGGAAAGTTCTTCTGCAATGTTGATGGATCAGAATTCCTAATCAATAAAGGTAACATCTGTATTATCAACCGCGGTAGATTGCATCACATCTACGCAGAAGATTACAATGCATTCAAGTGTAGAAAGAAAACCATCATTTTCAATCCAGATTATTTTATTAAAGATCAATACATCTATGAAAAATACATACTCCCATTACTCGAGAAGGATGCCTTTGCGCATATCCAATTTAATATCAAGAAAGGAATTGGCTTGGATATTAATACTCTTATGAAAGAAATTGAAGCACTAGAAGATGAAAAACCAATTGGATATGAACTCGAGGAGTATTCCTTAATATATAAAGTGATTCGCTATTTATATCTGGCATATCAATCAAGTAAACAAAGTATTCACACAGCATATGACGCAAATGTTCAAATTCAAAGAAATATGACTAGCTTTATCCACGAACATTTTGGTTCAAAGATCGGTTTAGAAGATATTGCGGAAGCTGGACAAGTCAGCAAGAGTACATGTATCCGTTTATTCCACAAGTACACTGGCAAGTCTCCTATTGACTTTTTAAATAATTATCGTTTACAGATGAGTGCCGAAAAGTTAGTCACAACTTCCGAACAAATCACCGAGATTGCATACGCTTGTGGGTTTGGTCAACCTAGTTACTTCAACCGTCTATTCTTAAAAGAATATAACATGACGCCTAACCAATACCGTAAACAACATGCACGCATGAAAAGTTAAATCGTATATCTGGTTATATGATTTTCTATCAATCTGGTAATTTTCTCTTTTCTAGTATCTTCTATAATGAGAATTATAGACGAGGAGAACTTTCATGAAGAAAATTGTGACAATGCAGGATATATCCTGTGTAGGAAAATGCTCATTAACAGTTGCTTTACCAGTACTATCAGCGATAGGTATTGAAACTGCTGTAATTCCAACTGCTGTACTTTCAACACATACCATGTTCAAAGGTTTTACCTTCCATGATTTAACCAGTGAGGTAAATCCAATACTCGATCACTGGCAAAAAGAAGGCTTTACATTCGATGGAATCTATACAGGATATCTTGGTTCCTTCGAACAAATCGATCTTGCAAAAAAGATATTTGAAGAATTTGGAACACATGCCCTTCGAATTGTGGATCCATGCATGGCGGATAATGGAAAACTATATACAGGATTCGACATTCCATTTACTAAGAAGATACGTGATCTATGTGCTATCGCCGACATCATCGTTCCAAACCTCACAGAAGCTTCCTTCTTGTTAGATATTCCATATCAGGAAAAGTATGATGAAGAATACATCAAGCATGTGTTACGTCAATTAACAGACCTTGGTTGTCATACCGCAATTATCACAGGTGTAACATTTGAACCAGGCCGTATCGGTGCGTATGCATATGAAAAGGATACAGATACATACACGACATACTTCAACGAAGAAGAACCACAACATTTCCATGGTACAGGTGATATTTGGGCAAGCACCTTCAGCGGTGGTCTTTTACAAGGCTTATCCCTCCTACAAGCAATGACACTTGCCTGCGATTACGTGAAAGAATCCATCCATAAAACACTGGCAGAAGAAAACCACAATATCTATGGTGTCAACTTCGAACAAGCAATGCCATTCCTAATTACATCATTACAGAAATACAAAAAGGAACACTAGTTCCTTTTTTCATGCATGCATATTATTTACGCATCTTCTTTCGTACGCGATTGATGTGTCTTTCAAAGCTTCCGTTCTGTATTAACTCCGCAACAATATACTGCATGAGTGTTGAAACTGTATTGGAGCGAAAAGAGATTCTGTCTTGAAACTCCTTTAGGTTTTTCTTCGGTAATATCATATATCCAATACGAACAGATGGTGCAATTGTATTGGAGAAAGTATTTAGATAGATTACTTGTTCATCATCTAAAGCATATAGTGTTTCTCTACCATTCATCCCTAAGGTATATTCAGAATCATAATCATCTTCTACTATCCATGCATGATTTTCCTTTGCCCAGTGGATATATTGTTTTCTCTTGTTGATATCTGTTGTACTACCTGATGGATAACTATGATATGGCGTCACATGTAATACATCCGCATGATTCTTTTGCAGTTCTGAATTTAGGATACCATTCTTACCAAGTTTCATATGTATAAGTTTTACATTCTCTGCTTCATACATGAGTGAGATTTTTTCGTATGATGGATTTTCAATCGCATATACTTTATCACGTCCAATCATACTCACTAGAATTCCATAAAAGTATTCTGAACCAGAGCCAATGATAATCTGTTCTGGATCCACATAGATTCCACGAACACGTGCTAAGTATGACGCAATCGTTTTACGAAGATACAGCAAACCATTCCATAGTGACTTTATTAGTAATACATCTTGTCGCATACTTAATACTTTGCGTGCAGCCATCGCAAATACATTGGAAGAAAACAGTTTATCATTTGTAATCTGTATTTCCGGTAAGATTTCGATACTACTATCCTCTTTGGCACTAAAAAAATCTTTTTCAAGATAGCTTACGTAGTATCCACTTCTCATACGAGAAGTGATATATCCTTCTGATGCTAATAGTTCATATGCATGTGCGACTGTAATCACACTGACATTTTCTTTATCAGCCAAGATACGTTTTGAAGGCAGCTTATCCCCTGTTTGATATATTCCATGAATAATATCATTACGAATCTTTAGGTAGAGATCCATGTATGCTTTGGTTTTATTGTTCATATTTTATTCCAATCTGGTCATATAAATTATAACATTTCTGGGTATATGCAGATAACCAGAATTTATTTAAAATATACGCATATTTGGAGGTTTTATGAATATTTCAGTAAAAAGATTTACTTTAATCGCAATGTTACTAGCGATGACGATAGTTTTATCTTCATTCAGTATCCCGGTACCAGGTGGGCATCTATATTTCAATGACTTAGTCATTGTGACTGCTGCACTCATGTTAAACCCTGTCGAGGCTTTCCTCGTTGGTGGTCTTGGTTCATTCCTTGGTGATTTGTTCTTCTATCCAACACCAATGTTTGTATCACTTGTTACTCATGGTCTACAGGCAGTCGTTATCTCTCTATTAATATCTAAGAAGGAGAATCCTACTTTAAAGGACTATATTCTTGCGGTAACTGTAGGTGCAATTATCATGGTTGTGGGATATACAATAGGACGTGCATTCATCTACGCAACTCCAAAGGCCGCAATGCTCAAGCTACCATTCCAGATTATTCAAGCTAGCTTTGGCGCAATCATGGCAGTTATCTTGCATATACGTTTACCACTCAAAAGATTTCTAAAATAAACAGTTCCACATATTCTCCACTTTAATTTTTGGCTTACCTCTGCTTTTGATAACAATAACCAATAAAAGGATGACTATATCGGAATGTCATTATCGACACTCTATAGTCATCCTTTTTTCCTTTTCTAAACTAGCAATCTTTAAAATACAGTTAGTTTAAATCATTTATTCTTCTTCTTTTTTCTTTTTCTTTCCTACTAGATAAATTACATATCCTCCAGATACAGCTAGGACAGTTCCACCGGCAACAAGAAGAGGATTGATACCACTTTCCTTTTCTTCACTATTTCCAGAAGTATTTTCTGAAGTAGACTGCTTATTTTCTTGCTCCTTGGAATCTTTCTTAGAATCCTTAGGCTTATCTTCTTTATTCTTTGAATCCTTATTCTTTTTGTCAGATTCCTTAGTAGACTGATTTGGGTTCTTTTGCTTATCTTGATTCTCTAAATACTCAAGATTAGCAAGAATAGCCTTAAATCCTTCTTTTGCCTTATTCAATAAATAGATGTTATTTGCAACAACTTGTGAATCATTTTCTAAGTCTGCTTTCGTGCCATTCAACTGATTTAACTGGTTAAGAATTACATTTAATTTATTCATCAATACGTTGTACTCAGCTTCATGCTGACCAAGAGTATTAATTGTTGCATAATCGCTTGAACTACGTGCATTATAATCTGCTCTAAATGCCGCTAACTTTCCATTCTCTGCATTTGCAACACTAGATTTTGTTGCCAATGTTGCATTTGCAGCTGTTAAGTCATTTCTATGTGCAGCAATATCAGCATCATAGATTGTTGGATCCAATGTTGGTAGTTCGTTATTGATCTGATTTACTCTGTTGTTGATATTCTTTTGACTATCTAGTAATTGTTTAGCTTGTTCAACCAGCTTCTTCTGATCTTCAACTAATTGAGCTTGATTATTTACAAGTGTTTCTTTGGCAGCTTTATCTGCTTCAGCAGAAGTAATAGCATTCTGCTTATTTGTAACTTCAAATGCCTTAGTTGCAATTTCACCATTCTTGGCATTAATCTTGCTCTGAACATCTGCTAATTTAGCTGCATTATCAGCCAAATCTGCAATAACCTTATTTAGTTCTGCTTGTTTTGCATTCTTATCACTTACAAGAGCATTCTTTTCAGCTGTTAATTGATTAAACTTCTTGTTTGTTTCATTAAATTGTTCTAATGCCTGCTTAGCATTTGTTAATGCACTATTCTTTGTAGCAAGATTGCTCTCTAATGTGCTAATCTGTGTTGCTAACTGTTGTGCTTCTGTAGTAGCATTAGCAGCCATTTGTTCTAACTGAGCTAACTTCTGTTCAGCTTCAGTCTTCTTCTGAACTGCTGCTGTCTTATTCGTGTTTGCAGTTTGAATAGCATTTGCTGCATTATCAATCTTTGCTTGTTCAGCAGCGATTGTCTTTGTGACTTCTTCAATAGCCTTATTGATATTTGCTAATTTTTGTTCAGCCTGTACCTTTTCAGCCTTCTTAGCTGCAATTGCTGCTTTAGCATTATTCAATTCTGTCTGTAATTGCTGAGGAACAACCTTATTTACCCAGTTAGTAGCAATTTCACGGAAACGCTCTTCTGTGTAATAACCATTTTCTTCCGTCATATATGCCTTCATCTTAGCATCGTCTGTTGCTTCTCTAGGCGGATATAGAGGAATTGCATGATTTTTATCAGAGTAAGCGTATGATGTATTTGCTGAATTTAGTACTTCAAGACCTACACCAGAATAGAATGAAGGAACTTTATCCTTACCTACACCTTGACGTTGGTTAGCACCTGCCTTAATAAACATATAAGGAGATATTGCATATAACTTACCGTACTGGTCAGAGAACCACTTGTAGTGACCGCCGTTTGATGCCTTCTCATCATCCCACCAACCTTTCATAGATTCCTTTTCGTATGATGTGTCTGCTCCAAACAAAGATTCCTTGCCTGTTGCTGTAAATAGGTTATCAGCACCGTTTACATAGTCATGATACCAGTAGTTATTAGCGCCGATAGCAACCGCAATGGCTTCCGTTAACATACTACGTACATCAACCTTAACCGGTTCTAAACCTGCTGCCTTACGACGATTATTAAGTTCTGTAACTGTATTAACCATACGCATTAAGTTATCCTTAGCTGATGTTAACGCTGTTTCATCACCATTTAACCATTCACGTACAGTCTTAACTTGGCCATAATCCTTACTATTTGAAACAACCATCTTAATAGGTGTTGACATTACAAATTCTAAGTATTCATCCCAAGTCTGAGGTTGTGTCGCTGTTGCATTTAATGTACCAGTCTTCAATGTAGGAATTGAACCACCATTAGCCTTTAAGAAATTTAAGAATGTGGAATTATCTGTTGCCTGAGCAATCTTATCTTCTACTTCCTTCTGCTTAGCTTCGAGTGTTGCTAATTCCTGTGTCTTAGTATCTAATGAATTCTGAATATTTGTCTTTTCAGATTCTTTTGCATTCTTTGTTTGCTCTGCTGCTAACTTAGCCTGCTCCGCATTTGTCTTAGCTTGTGTCTGTTCTGCTATCGTATTATCTAATGCGGAGATCTGATTCACTAAACTAGCTACTTCATCTTTCTTTGTCTGAATCTGTGTTTTTAATTCAGGCGAAGTGATTTCTGCTAAACGAGTACGTTTTGTTTCTAAATCTTGTTCAATTGTAGAGATTTCACTTGTGATACTTGCTACATTCTGTTCCAGAGTCTGCTTCTGAGCTGTAAGAGTTGCTTCGTTTACACCTAAAGCATCAATTTCTGCCTGCTTATTTGTAATAGCTTGTGTCACATCAGCAATCTGACTATCAAGAGTGTTCTTCTCTTCTGTCTTAGCTGTTCCTGTTGCTTCTGTTTGAGACTTGCTATCTTCTAATGTCTTTAACTCAGCTTTCTTAGTTTCTAACTCTTGTGTTAATGTTGCCTTCTGAGCTTGTAAATCATTTAACTGATTGGTAACAGTATCTAATGCATTCTGGCGAGTTGTTAGTTCTGCCTGCTTACTATTTAACTCTGTTGTCTTTGCAAGTACATCGGCCTCTAATGGTGCAGTATCAGCAACCTTAGGTGATAATTCTTGCTGTTCTTTCTTTAAATTTTCAATTTTGTCTTCTAAAGCTTTCTTATCTGCCTCTAGCTTATTCAATTCCTCTTGGATTTTGTCCACCGAACTCTGTGCGGCATTTTGTGCTTGAGTTGCAGCTTCTGCTGTCGCTTTCAATTCTGACTCGGTCGCACTTAATGATGCTTTATCCGCATCAACTTCAGCTTTCTTTGCCGCAATTTGTCTTTCAAGTTCAGCACGCTCATTAGCATACTTCCCAATCTGACTATTTAATTCGGCTATTTTTATGTTAACTTCTTGTAATCTCTGTTCTTCTTGCGGTTTGCGGCTATCAACTTCTTGTTGAGACATTTGTCCAACCTGTTCAGGTGAAAGGGCCTCTTCTGCAGCCATTACTGTTGTTACTTGTGCACCTACGGAAAGTAATGAGGCGGTCGCAATTACACCCTTCATTAAAACGTGGTTACTTTTCATTTTTCTTATCCCCCTTAACGTAATTATGTATTTACGATGTAAATAGTAGTATATATATATATATATATATATCAAGATTAAATGTTATAAAATTAAAAATATTGAAATTATCAACCAGTAAAATAGTTTCAATATTCAAAATACTTATATATTTAACTAAAAATTACAAACAACTCGCACAATAATATAACGAATGCCATACATTCATATACGGATATCATTTTTGGAATTATTACAATATCGTAGCAATCATTATTTCAGGCTTGTATTCAAATCATCATTTAAACTATCTAAAATGTTAAAATAAAATTGATATTATGATGGAGAAAACAATATGTTAAAAGCATTTCGTTATTTAAAACCCTATTGGATTTCAGTAATAGCCGTCATTGTGTTGGTATTTGCCCAAGTACAAGCACAACTTGCTTTACCAGACCATATGTCAAAGATTATTACCTACGGAATTCAGTATGGTGGTATTACAGAGTCTATTCCCTCTGCGATGTCGGAAGAGACTTACAAGCATTTACAAGTCTTTATGGATGAAGAAAGTAAAACAATCCTAGAAGATAACTATGTTCAAGTTTCTAAGGGTGATATTTCTTATACAAAGAAATATCCTCTAGTAGAAAAAGAAGATATCTATGTTTTAAAGGATCATCCGGATAGTTCTCTTGAAGATGCGATTAAAAAGCCACTACTAATGACATCATTATTAGAAAATGAAGAGATACTTAAAAACTTCAAACTCGATAGTTCTTCACAGTTGTATCAAGCACTTGCATTACAACCGCAGTTGAAAGAACAGATTGTAGATCAGTTTGATGCGATGCTTGCGAAATATACTGACGCAAATCTAACAGCTGCACAAACATTAGCTGTTAAGAAAGTTTATCAAGACCTACAGATGGATACAGCGGCCATCCAAAATCGCTATATCATGCAGGAAGGTCTTTGGATGCTAGCGATATCATTACTCGCAACAGTTTGTGCGATTGGTTCAGCCTATCTTTCTTCACGAACAGCTACTGCAGCCAGCCGTGATTTACGTCGTGATGTATTTGCGAAAGTTGAAACATTCTCTTCTGCAGAGTTCTCACGCTTTTCAACTGCATCTCTCATTACACGTACAACCAATGATATACAACAGGTACAGACAGTTCTAACAATGTTCTTACGAATTGTATTGTTCGCACCATTTATGGGGTTTACTTCCCTATTTAAAGTGATTCACTACTCTTCGCTTGTTTCCTTGCTTGCATGGAGCGTTGCAGGTTTGATTACACTTTTGATCATCATCTTTTCCTTCACAATGCCGAAGTTTAAGCAGTCACAAGAGCTTGTCGACCAATTAAATCGTGTATCACGTGAACAACTTGAAGGTATGTTAGTCATTCGTGCATTTGATAATGAAAAGTATGAAGAACAACGTTTTAAAAAAGTAAATGACGATATCACAAAGTTAAATCTATTCTTAAATCGAGTAATGGGCTTACCAATGCCAATTATGGCCTTTGCGTTAAGCGCATTATCTGTCGCAATTATATGGATTGGTACGAATCAAGTAGATGCAGGTACGATGCAGATTGGTGATATGATGGCATTCCTTCAATACGCAACGGAAATCTTAATATCATTTATGATTATTGCGATGATCTTTATTATGATTCCTCGTTCCTCTGTTTCCGCAAAGCGTATCTTTGAGGTTCTTGAAACAGAGCCTACGATTCATGACCCAGTTGAACCGAAACACTTACCAAAAGAAAATGCACCAATTACCTTCGACCACGTCTCATTCAAATATGCAAATGCGGAAGAAAATGTGTTGGAAGATATTCACTTTACCGCTAACCCTGAAGAGACTGTTGCCTTTATTGGATCAACCGGTTCTGGCAAAACTACATTAGTTAACTTACTACCTCGTTTCTTTGATGTAACGGAAGGTTCAATTCGCTTTGGTGATATTGATATTCGTGATGTATCACAAAAAGAACTACGCAACCGTATTGGTTATGTTCCCCAGAAAGGAATTCTCTTTAGCGGCACAATCGCTTCCAACCTTCGATACGCAGATGAAAATCTAAGTGATGAAAAGATGGAAGAAGCACTATCCATTTCACAAGCGAAGGAATTTGTAGACCGTATGCCAAATGGAGTGGATGAGCCAATTGCCCAAGGTGGCACAAACGTATCTGGCGGTCAGAAACAACGTCTCTCCATCGCAAGAGCACTTGCGAAAGATGCACAGGTATACATCTTCGATGATACCTTTAGTGCATTAGACTATGCGACTGACGCAAAACTACGTACTGCACTTGCAGGACTCATCGCTAAAAAACACGCAACAGTATTTATTGTTGCACAACGTATCAGTTCTATCATGCATGCAGATAAGATCATTGTTCTAGATCAAGGTAAGATGGCAGGCATTGGAACACACGAAGAATTATTAAAGAATTGTGAAGTCTACCAAGAAATCGCACACTCACAGTTAAGTAGAGAGGAGTTGGGAGAATGAGTCAAAGACGTATGATGATGAATGCTTCTAACGAGAAAGCAAAAAACTTATCTAAAACTTTATCTACTTTACTAAAGTATCTAAAACCATTCCGCATCGCAATCTTCTTCGTCATTCTCTTTGCGGTTGGTTCAACCATCTTCACAATCATTGGCCCTAAAATTTTAGGCAATGCGACCACAAAGCTAGTCCAAGGATTGATTGCCAAATACAGTGGAACAGGTTCCATCGATATCGATGGAATTAAACATACACTACTTATTTTACTTGGAATATATGTACTCTCTCTTATTCTTTCCTACATTCAAGCATGGATTATGGCAGGTGTTACCCAGAAGGTAACATATCGCTTAAGAGAAGAAATCTCTTTGAAGATTAATCGTTTACCATTAAACTATTACGATAAACAAACACATGGCGAAGTATTGTCACGCATCACAAACGACGTTGATACGATGTCACAATCATTAACCCAATCGATACAGATGATCTTCACTTCCTTGATTACCATTATTGGCATCCTATACATGATGATTACCATTTCATGGCAGATGACGTTAATGGCATTGGTTATCGTACCACTTTCTGCTGTTGCGGCAATGTCTGTAGTTAAAAATGGACAGAAGTACTTCATCCAACAACAGAAGACACTTGGTGAAGTCAACGGTCATATTGAAGAGATGTATGGTGGCCACATCGTTATGAAAGCCTTCAATGGCGAAGAACGTTCCATCAATACTTTCAATAAGATGAATGAAGAACTCTATACATCTGCTTGGAAGTCACAGTTTATTAGTGGATTAATGCAGCCGATTACAAGTTTAATTGGAAATATTGGTTATGTCGGATGTTGTGTACTTGGTGGATATTTATCCCTTCATAATGGCCTTGCAATCGGTGATATTCAAGCCTTCATTCAATATGTACGTAGCTTTAATCAACCAATCACACAGACAGCCCAGATTATGAACGTATTACAATCTACCGCAGCTGCCGCTGAACGTGTATTTGAATTCCTAGAAGAACCAGAACAGACTCCTGATAAAGCTGATTCCATCAATATCATCGACGAAAATGGAAACAGTACCCTCAAAGGTCAAGTCACATTCGAGAATGTAGTCTTTGGTTATACACCAGAAAAGACAATCATCCATAACTTTAATGCATATATTAAACCAGGTGCACAGGTAGCGATTGTTGGGCCAACAGGTGCTGGTAAGACAACAATCGTAAAGTTACTGATGCGCTTCTACGAAACAAATAGCGGCAACATCTTTATCGATGGCATTAATACAAAAGATATTGCACGTGGTCAGTTACGCAATAGCTTCGGTATGGTATTACAAGATGCTTGGCTATTCTCTGGCACTATCATGGATAACATCCGCTATGGAAAATTAAACGCAACTGATGAAGAAGTCATGCATGCAGCAGACCAAGCTTACGTTGACCACTTCATTCGTACCCTCGAAAATGGATACGAAACAGTTATCAACGAAGAATCCACAAACATCTCACAGGGCCAAAAGCAGTTACTCACAATTGCACGTGCCTTCTTGAGCGACCCTAAGATTCTTATCCTAGATGAGGCAACCTCATCCGTAGATACACGTACAGAAATCTTAATTCAAAAAGGTATGGAAAACCTGATGAAAGGTAAGACATCCTTCATCATCGCACACCGCTTATCCACCATTAAAAACGCAGATATGATCTTAGTTATGGATCATGGTGATATTGTGGAAATCGGTACTCATGATGAACTACTTGCTAAAAATGGGTTCTACGCAAATCTCTATAATTCACAATTCAGTGAAGAAGCAGAGTAAAGGGCGTTGAGCCCTTTTTTCATATCTGCTAAGATAAACATACGAGGTTATTATGATGACATTATTAGATGAAAAACGCTTAGAAATTAACGACATTGATACGCAACTTGTTCATTTATTTGAGCAGCGTATGCACGCTGTAGAAAGTATCATTCAATACAAACTAGATCACCAACTTCCAATCCTTGACACAGGCCGTGAGGCACAAAATATCCTACGCACAAAAGCGCTGTTACAGGATGCTTGTCTTTCTGATTATTTTGAATCTTGGTATCGCTATACCATGCAAGTTTCAAAAGATTATCAGAAAGAAATCAAAGAGAAACACAATCAAAAATAATTTGTATCACATGCATGCATATAAAAAGCTACGTCAATTGACATAGCTTATTTTTTCTCTTCAAGAATCTTATAAAGTGCTTTATATAAGTCCAGTGATTCATCCTGGTTAAGACATACACAAGAGCGAACCTTTGCAGGAATATCTGCACAATGCTTCTTCATGTTCTTGCCTTCTTTTGTTAACTTAATCATTACCACACGCTCATCTAATTTAGAACGCGTTCTTGTTAACCAATTCTTATCTTCCATCTTCTTTAATAATGGAGTGATTGTTCCACTATCTAGATATAATCGTTCGCACAACTCACCTACGGAAATATCATCCTTCTCCCATAACACTAAGAAGACGATATATTGTGTATATGTCATCTCTAGCGGTTTTAAGATAGGAGTATACGCTGCTGTAATCTTTCTCGCAGCCGCATAGAGCGGAAAACATAATTGATTTTCCAATTTAAGTGCGTCTATTTTCTGTCCTGCCATGTTTATCACCTATTATTTCTTTCTCTTTAGTTCATCAATGTACGCTACTGCAGATAATGCCGCAACGTTTCCTTGACCAGCCGCTTTGATATATTGATATGGCTGTCCTGTAATATCACCCGCCGCAAATAAGCCTGGTAAGTTTGTCTTCATCTGTAAATCAACCTTGACTGCATTTCCTGCAATTTCAAGTCCTGGCACAAGTGACCCTGGGAATTGTGTTGGGCGTAAGATAAATACACAATCTACCGCATATTCACCCTGATCTGTCTTCAGTTTGTTTGCCTTCATCATACCTGTAATCTCAACAGGTTTTTCATGATGAATTTCAATGTTCTTACTATTTAACTGTGGGTCATCTTTATATTGTGGGAAGTAATATACCTTTTCACATACTTCGCCAAGGAAGTCAGCTTCCGCTTCTTCTTCCTGACTGCCTGCCACAACCGCAACTACCTTTCCTTTATATAAAGGCGCATCACAAGTTGCACAATAGCTAACTCCACGACCCAAGAAGTTCTCCTCACCAGTATATGGCTTACCAGCCACAACACCAATTGCTAGAATGACGGAAGTTGCCTCAACCATTTCACTGTTATTTAACTGTAATGTAAAGTACTCACCCATCGCATAAACATTCGAAACCTTCTCTTCTGTAATCGAGATTCCAAGCTCATCCAACTGCTGTTGGAATACATTAGCCATCTCTACACCTGTTTTAGATGGTAAACCTAAGTAGTTTAGAATTGGATGTTTTACCACCTGCATCTTTTGGCTCAAGTCCTTTGAACCAAATAAGATAATATTTTTATTACGCACCTTCGCGGTAATGGCTGCCTCTAATCCTGCTGGACCAGTACCGATAATTGCTATATCATAACGTGTCATCATTACACTCCTTAACCGTGATATATTGTATGAAAGATAATTGAATTTTTCAAGGAATATACACACCGCCTGCATGTATGCATGGTATCTCACTAATTCCATTCGCAAAAAGCCATCAAATTACATGATTTCTCTCTATCTCAAAATCTTCATTCTGTGTTAAAATTAAACGCACTATGAGGTGATGTTATGCAATTAGTAATACCTAAAGACTATGATCCTATTCTTGATGTACGACAAACACAAGAAGCCATCAAATATATCCGCGATACTTTCCAAAAGGAGTTTGGAAGAGAGATGCACCTATCTAGAATCTCCGCTCCATTATTCGTTCCAAAGAGTACTGGTTTGAATGATAACCTGAATGGTATAGAGCGTCCTGTATCTTTTGATATCGCAGAGATGCCAAACGAAACAATTGAAGTTGTACAATCTCTTGCCAAATGGAAACGTTTCGCACTTAAGAAATATAACTTTGCAGTTCATGATGGATTATATACAAATATGAATGCGATTCGTCGTGATGAAGAGCTGGATAACTTACACTCTGTTTACGTAGACCAATGGGACTGGGAAAAAGTTATCACGAAAGAAGAACGTACAGAAGCGATGCTAGAGGAAACAGTACGTACAATCTTTAAAGTCATCAAACACATGGAACATGAAATCTGGTATAAATACCCACAAGCAGTGTGTCATCTAGCAAATGATGTATTCTTCATCGATTCCCAAGAATTAGAAGATATGTATCCAGACCTTTCACCAAAAGAACGTGAAGACGCAATCACAAAAGAGAAGAAATGCGTCTTCATCAAGCGAATTGGTCACGCTTTAAAGCATAGTGGAAAGCCACATGACGGCCGTGCACCTGACTATGATGACTGGAACCTCAATGGAGATTTATTCTTTTGGCTACCATCACTAGAACGTGCATTAGAAATCTCAAGTATGGGTATTCGTGTCGATGAAAACTCCATCGTAGAACAATGCCGTATCCGCAATGCGGAAGAACGACTCCATTACCCATATCACCAAATGATTCAAAAATGTGAACTTCCATATACTATTGGTGGCGGTATTGGTCAATCCAGATTGTGCATGTTACTGCTAAATAAAGCTCACGTTGGCGAAGTACAAGCATCCATCTGGCCACAAGATATGGTCGATGAATGCGAAGCACATCAAATACATTTACTCTAATATACTCCGTTTGGAGTATATTTTTTCACATACTATATTGCATTACATAATAGTATGTGTTATATTCTACTTGCAAGGAGGAAAAACAATGGATGCACAATTTAAAAAAGGTGTTTTAGAATTATGCGTTCTTTCAAGGTTAGTAAAAGATGACAAGTATGGATACGAACTAACTGAAGATATTTCCCAAGAAATGTCCGTAACTGCCGGAACATTATATTTAATACTAAAAAGACTAAAAGATAATGGTTATCTTGAAACCTATCTTGTCGAGTCATCCGGTGGTCCAGCTCGAAAATACTATCATTTAACGGAAGAAGGAAAACTTTACCAACAACAACAGAAAGAAGAATGGATTACATTCGTTCAAAAGGTGGAAAAACTGATATGACAAAAAATGAATACTTAGCAGCTTTAAATCAAGCTCTTGCAAACTACTCTCCAAGTTTTAAGAAAGATATTCTCGATGCTTTCGAAGCACACTTCCAAGAAGGAATTAGCGAAGGAAGAAGTGAAGAAGAAATCATGAATGATCTTGGTACAATTGATGATGTACTTGAAAATATCCATATGATGGGCGGAGAAAAAGAAACTGTCCATAAAGAACAGAAGAGTAAAGACTATCAAGATTTAAAAGAAGGATTATCTACAGCTTTCCATGCGTTTACACGTATCGCAGATGAAGCACTTGGCCATGCAAAAAACTTCACAGTCAATATGGATCGCAAGAAGAATACTGCACACTACTATTCTGAGCCACAGACCCAAACACTTCCAAATTCAATCGTCAACTTAGTAATTCATAGTGAGACATTAATATCATCCTTAGATATAACTCTAGAAAAAGGAAATGAACTCTGCTATGAATTTACACAATCACAAAGCATCTTTAGAAATCCTACAACTGATGGAATTCATTGTGAAATAAATGATACAACTGCTACGATTCTTGTGTCTGGCAGTGGTGACTTGACCGTAAAAATCCCATCTAATGTTTCAACAATCACAATGGAAGCACCTGCTGGTGATGTAGATATCAACGATATCAAACTTGATGAATTCAACTGTCACAACAAATCTGGAGATGTTTCTATTAGCCGTGTTGAAATGAAACGTGCCGACTTTACGATGTTGGCAGGTGACTTAGATGTCTCTGATTCCAACTTCGATGAAATTAGCATGAAGCTATCCGCTGGTGATCTAGATTTAACAAATACAACAGGTAATCTTTATGCCAATATCGCAGCTGGTGATATTGATATTCAAAAACACGCCGCAAATGTCATTCAACTTTCCGCAGCTGCTGGCGATATCGATATGGAAGTATCCTCCCCTATCATCGAAGTAAAGACAACTGCTGGTGATATTGATTTAAATGTTCGTGGAGAAATCCAAAACATCCAAGTCACATCTACTGCTGGCGATATTGATATGACAACAAAAACAAAAGACTACCGTGCATGTCTCTCCACAAACTTCGGAGATATTGATTTTGACGATGATTTACCATACCAAAAGCTCCGTCATAAAAAATATATTGTTGGTGATGGAAAAGGTGAAATTCTCATCAAAACAAATGCTGGCGATATAAGCTTCCAATAACAGCCTATTTAGGCTGTTATTTTTACATTTTTATTCATCTGTTTATAAATGCTATATTGATAAATATTTTAAAATAATCTTAATAAATACTTTAAAACAATCATAAAGTGTTTAGGTATATAATTCTTTCGTGCATAAAATTTGAACACTGTAGAAATCAAGCATGAAAGGAAATGTTATATGAAAAAGAGAAATTATATCGCTGTACTATTGTCATTCTTTATGACACTAACAGCTCTTATTGGTTGGGCCAAGACAAAAGTCATCGCTGAAGATGGTCCAAAACAAGTCGATACGAAAATCACCAACTTTAGATTCATGAACCTATCTAGAACAAATGTTGGAGATATCTACTATAGTGATAACTTCTACTTTAATTTAGATTGGGCAGCCAATACAACTGGGGCAACATTAAAAGCAGGTGACTACTTTACAATTGACCTTCCAGATACAGTGATATACTCAACAGATTCTAGCCCTATCGATTTTCCTATCTATGACCAAGATGGTTCTGGGGCTGTTATCGCAAACGCACATATCACTGCAGGTGCGAATGGTGCAACCGCAAAAGTTGTATTTACTAATTGGGTTGAAAATCGCTATAACGTAAATGGTAATATTCAACTCTCTGCTAGATTTGATCTTACAAAAGTTACTAGGGATCAATCGAATTCATTCACTGTTTCTGTCAATTTAGGTAAATCAAATGAAACATCTTCAACAGCTTCTGTAAATATTCCTGGTAAACAGATTTTACATAATGAAACACTGAATAAATTTGCTTGGTATGATAAAAACAATCCAAATATCGCAAACTGGGAAATTCGCATCAATCACAGACAAGCAACACTTCCAAACGCAATCATCAATGATACGATTGTTGGTTCACACGAAAGAATACTACCAAATACAATTCGTTTATCTACTGTACAAATGGATCAATATGGTGATGATATTGAAGGCACATCCACGCCAGTTGATTTAACAGGTAAACTAACGATGTCCGACAATAATCAGACATTTACAATCAATGTTGGCAATATCAATGGTAAACAATATCGCCTAACATATCAATCTACATATACAGAAGGTACAAATCTAAATAACACATTGAAATTAATATCTAATGACCAAATCTTTGATTTTAATGCCAATTTTACAAGAGCTTCCTCTGGAGGTTCTGGATCAGGAGATCTTGCAAATAAGATCAAGCTAACGAAAGTTGATGAAGATGATAATACAATCGCTTTAGCTAACGCAGTATTTACCGTTACACAACCAGATGGCACAACATTTGATTTGACAACTGGTGCTGATGGTACAGTTACTTCTGAGTCTTTAGTACAAGGTACATACAAAGTTAAGGAAAAGACAGCCCCTACTGGCTATGAATTAAATGATACAGAGTATACTCTGCAAGTAACATCTACAGGCGGTGCATTACAGACAATCACCGATAAACCAATCAAGACAAATATCTCTGTCACAAAGACATGGGTAGGTCCAAAGGCAGGTCCTGTAACAATTCACTTATTCGCAAATGGAACAGATACAGGTTCCACATTAACACTTGATGATTCTAATAACTGGACAGGTAGTTTTACTAATGTACGTAAGTACGACCAAAGTGGTACAGAGATTCAATATACTATCGATGAGGATGCAGTCGTAGACTATACCACAAATGTTTCTGGCGACGCTGCTAGTGGCTACACAGTTGTAAATACAAACACGGGAACATTCTCTATCCCAGTCACAAAGACATGGGTAGGTCCAAAAGCAGGCCCTGTAACAATTCACTTATTCGCAAATGGAACAGATACAGGTTCCACATTAACACTTGATGATTCTAATAACTGGACAGGTAGTTTTACTAACGTACGTAAGTACGACCAAAGTGGTACAGAAATTCAATACACAATTAGTGAAGATACCGTAAATGGTTATGACACAACAATTTCCGGTAATCAAATAACAGGCTTCACCATCACAAATACAGAAAAGCCAAAGAATACTAATCCGCCAGAAAAGAATACTACTACACCAAAGACAAGTGATAATACAAACATCTATCTCTACATCAGTATGATGTTCGCAGGCATCATTGCTAGTGGATACCTCTTAGCAAAGAGAAAATCATATAGATAGTTAAAAAGCCATTTATACAATGGCTTTTTCTATGCAAAAGAAAAGTTGGAATTTCTTCCAACTATAGAATTTCAATAAATTTCTTTGTTTCTTCTTCTTTCTTCTGTTCTGTTGGTAATTCAATCTTTAAAATACCATTATCGAATGAAGCGTGGATATCTGTATCCTTAATCGCATCACCTACATAGAATGTACGAGATGTACTACCGCTGAATCTTTCCTGACGTAAGATTCTACCATTATCATCAGTTTCTTCATTAGAAGATGAACGAGCAGCGCTGATTGTTAGATTACCATTGAATAAACTAATGGATACTTCATCCTTCTTATATCCAGGAACTTCTACTTCCAAGATGTACTTTCCGTCTTTCTCACGAACATCTGTCTTTAAAATATTATTTCCTGTGAATACTGGAGCTCTAAACACATCATCAAACATATCATTGAATAAATCATTCTTTCTTGTTGTCATATATTTCATATCATATACCTCCTAAGGTCTTTCACCTTACACATACTAATATACTCATATTTCTAGCACTGTCAATACATAAGTGCTAATTTTTTTATATATTTTTATAAAATTATATTTACAATATATAAAAAGCCTTTATTTAAAGGCTTTTTATTATTATCACAATAACTAAATGATTGCTAATTAATTTCCGTATTTATATAGAATAAAGGATTCATCATCCGATTGTAGATAGATGTCTTTCCCTTGTATCGTATAGCGATAGACTTTCGTTTCATCGTTCATTGTCATCTCAAGTTGGTTACCGTGGTTCTTCCAGTGAAAGGCAATCTTTGTAAGATCATCATAATAAACACCTGAATAATCTGGATTAAACTGGATAGTAATATCATCTTCATAATCCGGAAACCAAACCCCTACAAAATCATATTTTCTTGTCTCTTGATAAAAGAAGTTCAGAACAAACAACAATACTAGTATTGGTATTCCATTCTTTAATATCTTCACTATCAAATTTTTCTGTTTCTTTGATAATTCCATTATATTTCTCCATATGTAATCATATACCTTTCAAAAAATAATACAAAACAACATATAGTAAACGGCAGATATTTCTGCCGCTTATTCTGTGTATAAGTCTCTTAGCCTTTGTAATGCGTCTTTATCAAGATTATATTCTTTTTCAAAGTATTCATCATAGTTTTCATACTTCTCTTTAATACGCTTGAGTGAATAATCTGCGTTGGTATATGTTACTCCTTCATACGCTAACAACATACCCGCAAGTTCCCCATCTAATTTTGTCAGGGGGAAATCCTTCTTGAAACGTTCGATATATTCCTTACGGTATTCGTTTGTTAACATGTAGTCATACATCGCTATTTCTTCATCTACACCAAGTGCTAAGAGAATTAAGATTGCCGCGATTCCTGTACGATCTTTTCCAGCGGAACAATGGAATAAGATTGGCACATTGCCTGCCACAATATCTTCAAACATTCTCTTATATGCATAAGAGAACGGTAAGTTACCATACACCTTATGTGTAAATTCATCATTGCATTCTTTGGAATAGACATTTTCTGCGATGAGTGCAGCTGGCGAAAAATTTACTTCTGTTCCATCAGCACGTGATGCAGCGGATGAATGAATATATTCGGCACCTTTTAACTCTGGATCTGGTGCATCCTTCACTTCTTCCTTTGAACGTAAATCATAAATCTTTTTAATATGCAAAGAATTCAAGATTTCAAGTTCTGCTTGATCAAAGTCCATTAAGCGACTGCTACGAAAGAAATACCCTTTCTTAACATGTTTGCCATTTTGGGTCTTGTAACCACCTAGATCACGTAAGTTTCTTTTCTTTTCAATGCCGAGAATATCACTCATTTCTTCACCCCCAAAATCCTTTCTGCAGTTTCGATCTGTTCTTTTGTAGGCTGCGGTGTATCCATTAGAGGATAACTGATTCCCATCTTTTCGTATTTCGAGATACCTAACACATGATATGGTAACACTTCTACTCTTTCAACAGAATCTAACGTGTCGATAAATTCTCTGAGTTTCTTTAAATCCTCTTCGTTTGCGGTAATGCCTGGGACTAGGACATGTCGAATCCACATTGGAATATGATGATCAGAGAGATACTTTGCACATTCTAAGATATTTTCATTGGATACGCCTGTTAGATATCGGTGCACTTTATCATCAATCTCTTTTAAATCAAAGAGTACCAAGTCTGTTACTTTCATAAGTCTTTCAAACTTTGAGAAGAATGGCTCTTCATATGTAAATGGATTGCCCGCTGTATCTAGGGTACAGTGGATACCATGCTTATGTGCTAGTTCAAATAGTTCAATCATGAAATCTATTTGTAATAAAGCTTCTCCTCCAGATACAGTGATTCCACCACCGTTGACCCAGTAGTTTTTATAGCGTAATGCCTTTTGTAATACTTCTTCTGCGGTATAGAGTTCTCCTCCAGCCATCTCCCAAGTATCTGGATTATGGCAATATTTACAACGCATATTACAGCCCTTTAAAAATATGATAAATCTTACGCCAGGTCCATCAACTGCCCCGAAGGTTTCAAATGAATGTATGCGTCCCTTCATATTCTCACTCCTTTATATCTTTTTGATAAAAATGACTCTGTAGATAACAGAGTCATTTTATCAAACTATAGTCCTGTTTTACACAAGAACGATTACATATGATCGTGGAATGTTCTTGCGATAACGTCTAACTGTTGTTCTCTTGTTAGAGAGATGAACTTAACTGCATATCCGGAAACACGGATTGTGAAGTTAGCGTATTCTGGCTTCTCTGGATGTTCCATCGCATCAACGAGCTTCTCCTTACCGAAGACGTTAACGTTGAGGTGGTGAGCACCTTGGTCAAAGTAACCATCTAATACGTTTACAAGGTTGTTAGATCTTTCAACATCGCTATGACCTAATGCATTAGGATCCATTGTCTGTGTATTAGAGATACCATCTAATGCCCAGTGATATGGAAGCTTCGTTAATGAGTTCAATGAAGCAAGTAATCCATTCTGCTCTGCACCATAAGATGGGTTAGCACCTGGAGCTAATGGTGTCCAAGCACGACGGCCATCTGGCATATTACCTGTGTACTTACCGTAAACAACGTTTGATGTAATTGTCAAAATTGAAGTTGTAGCTTCTGAGTTACGGTATGTGTGGTGCTTCTTGATCATTGTGATAAATGTCTTTAATAACCATACACCGATTTCATCTGCACGGTCATCATCATTACCATACTTAGGGAAGTCTCCCTCAATCTCATAGTCAACAACCAATCCATTTTCATCACGAACTGTCTTAACCTTTGCATACTTGATTGCGGATAGTGAGTCAATAACATGGCTGAATCCTGCAATACCAGTCGCGAATGTTCTTCTAACATCTGTATCAATTAAAGCCATTTCAGCTGCTTCATAGTAATACTTATCATGCATGTATTGGATGAGGTTCAAGATGTTTACATATAAACCTGCTAACCAATCCAACATCTGTAGATACTTCGCTTCTACATCAGCGTAGTCTAAGTATTCAGAAGTAATCGGACGATATGCTGGTCCAACTTGCTTAAAGCTCTTCTCATCTACACCACCATTGATAGCGTATAGAAGTGCTTTTGCAAGGTTTGCACGAGCACCGAAGAACTGCATTTCCTTACCTGTCTGTGTAGCAGATACGCAGCAGCAGATGCTGTAATCATCTCCCCATTCAGGGCGCATTACATCGTCATTTTCATACTGAATAGAACTTGTTGTGACAGAAATCTTAGCCGCATACTTACGGAAGTTTTCTGGTAAACGGGATGAGTACAATACTGTTAAGTTAGGTTCTGGTGAAGGACCCATATTTTCTAATGTATGTAAGAAACGGAAGTCGTTCTTTGTAACCATAGAGCGACCATCCATACCCATACCTGCAACTTCTAGTGTTGCCCATACTGGGTCGCCAGAGAATAATTCATTATATGCAGGAATACGAGCAAACTTAACCATACGGAACTTCATAACGATATGGTCAATTAATTCCTGTGCTTCGCTTTCTGTTAATGTGCCCGCTTCTAAATCTCTTTCGATATAAATATCTAAGAATGTAGAAATACGTCCTACAGACATCGCAGCACCATTCTGTGTCTTGATAGCTGCTAAGTAACCAAAGTATAACCACTGAACTGCTTCCTTAGCGTTGGATGCTGGAGCGGAAATATCATATCCATATACAGCAGCCATCTTCTTCATGCCTTCTAATGCACGAATCTGTTCAGATAGTTCTTCTCTTTGACGGATGACATCATCAACCATTGTGCCATCGCCACAGTTTAACTTATCTTCTTCTTTCCACGCAATCAATTGGTCAACGCCATATAAAGCTACACGACGATAGTCACCAACGATAC
Organism: uncultured Solobacterium sp.; assembly: GCA_963525775.1. Classification (GTDB taxonomy): domain Bacteria; phylum Bacillota_I; class Bacilli_A; order Erysipelotrichales; family Erysipelotrichaceae; genus Bulleidia. Next base: position 134,300 of record CAURLC010000001.1, read on the forward strand.
GTCCACGACCATAAGTATCTGGTAAGCCAGTGATAACATGGCTACTTCTAGCAGCCTTCATCTCTGGTGTATACGCATCAAATACAGCCTGGTTATGTGTCTTGTGGTACTCTGTAAAGATCTTATGTAATTCTGGATTTGGTGTATAGCCATATGTAGATAAAGCTTCTTCTGCCATACGGATACCACCATAAGGCATAAACGCTCTCTTTAATGGCTTGTCTGTCTGAAGACCTACAACCTTTTCCAAATCCTTTAAGGATTCATCAATATAGCCTGGGCCATACGCAGTTAAGCCTGATACTACATCAGCCTCTTCATCTAGAACGCCACCCTTTGCACGTTCAGCCTTCTGCAATTCCTGTAACTTGCCCCAAAGCTTGTTAGTCGCATCTGTTGCGTCAGCCAAGAAACTCTCATCACCATCATATGGTTTGTAGTTTGCTTGGATGAAGTCGCGAACATTGCATTCTTCCTTCCAGTTTCTGCCCTGGAAGCCTTGCCATTTTTCATTATTTAGCATTGTTTTCTCCTCCGTCTACCTAACGTTTTTCATTGTAAATGAAAGCGGTTTATACGTCCAATGATATTATCAGATTATTTTTTGCTTGTGAAATTCACACGATTTTATTTAGAATTCCAACAATGTTAGTTAACAATTCAGATAACATGCAAGCATCATAGAACACTATCATTTTCCAGTTAGTTTTAGTAAACTAACCGAATTATACGCCCACGTAATACGCATTGCAAGAACTAAGTTAACAAATTAACAAGAGACAGATGGTCAAATCTGCCTCTTATATAAACCCTAACATTTGAGTTAATAATTATATTGCTTAAAAACCTACATTAAGCAATATCAGATTTCACCATTCATGCATAGTGGTTAATTCTCAATTCGCCAACCCTTTGCGTCTTTACGTGATTTAATAAAGCCAGCATAGATTCCACCATTCCGAATCAGTTCCTCATGTTTTCCTTCTTCTTGTAGAGAACCATCATTAATGACAAGTATATGATCTACACTTTCTACGGTACTAATACGATGTGCAATGGATATAACTGTCTTTCCTTTACATAGTTCATCAATCGCAGCTAGAATTTCTGCCTCATTTTCTGGGTCTACACTTGATGTAGCTTCATCCAACAGAATGATTGGCGCATCCTTTAACAATGCACGAGCGATACTGATGCGTTGTTTTTCACCACCGCTGAGGTTAGCACCGCCTTCTCCGATGATGGTTTCATATCCCTGTGGAAGTTTTGATATAAACTCAGCACAGCGTGCTTTCTTACACACATCATAAATTTCTTGGTCACTCGCTTCTGGTTTTGCGAAGCGTATATTATTCATAATCGTATCGTTGAATAAATATACATCTTGGAATACGACAGACATCTGTTTAAATAATGTCTCTACTGTATACTCACGAATATCCTTTCCTGCTAGATATATCGCTCCCTTATCTACATCCCAGAATCGTGAGAGAAGATTGACGATTGTTGTCTTACCACATCCACTAGGTCCTACAATTGCGACTTTTTCATTTTGTTTAATTTCAAAACTGAGGTCTTTTATCACAGGTGCATCTTTGCGATATCCAAACCACACATGGTCAAAGCGGATATCTAAAGGTCCATTGATTGTAGTTTGCGCACCCTCTTCTAATTGAGGAATTTGGAATACATCATCCAAGTACTTTTGTTGACCAGGAATCTTTGCGTATAGGAAAGCTGTATCACTTAATGGTGCTAAGCCTAAGAAGATTAAATAAGACCCTACTAACATAGTCATACAATTTGCGAAGTTAATCTCTTCATGCATGTATAGATGAACTGTAAGAATAATCAGAATAACACTTGCGGCATTTACGATAAAACTATAAATTTTAGCACGCCACGAAAACTCTACCTCACAACGAATATCAACTTCCTTTTTCTTTTCATAAAGGTCTTTTGCCTTTTCCTGAATCATATTTTTAACAGGATTATCTTCGTTAATCGGATATGTTCTTAAAACAGACATACCACGAATCATATCGATTACCGCAAAATTCATCTCTTGTTCAACTTTATGTTGTAGTGGAACATTTCTCATTGCGATTTTATAAAGTTTGCCTAAGGTGAACGATAGTATCACTAACACAGGAATCATGAATAATCCCAATGATACATTCATCTTTAACATTGCAATGGTTAATAAGATGGAAATTCCAAATCCTGCAATCACGCCAGTGACTAACATCATTGTAAAGTTTTCAAGTGCGTTTATCGATGTCGTCATAGCACCTTGAATATTTCCTAGTTTTGCGTCATCAAAATATCCTAATGGAGCTTTCTTTAATTCATCTCCTACCTGCAAGCGGAAATTTCTAAACATGACATACCCTTCCGCTGAAACAAGAATATCTTCAAGATAGCGGAATACAAAGTGGAACAAGATTCCACCAATCATAATCATTAGGCAATTCCATATCACCGTAGCTGTTAATGCATGTATATTTAAGAACGCAATATACAACGCACCAAAGATAAACATAAAACTAAAGTTCTTGAAGAACGCAAAGAATAAGCCAAAGATAAACTTTACTTTATCTTTTCCAACTAATTCAAATAATCTACGAAAGTAGTTCATTCAACCACCTCCTTACCACTGTAGCTTTGCCATAGTTTTTGATATGCAGTAGAATTCTGTATTAATTCTTTGTGGGTTCCAATACTTTCAATCTTGCCATGGCATAATACCATAATTTGATCAGCACCAACGATTGTATTCAGTCGATGTGCCACAACAATCAGTGTCTTATCCTTCATTAATCGGCTTAGTGCTTCTTGAATCTTCGCTTCATTTTCAACATCTGCATATGCAGTAGCTTCATCAAGAATGATGCACTGTGCATCTGCTAGCATCGCTCTTGCAAGCGTAATGCGTTGTCTTTCACCACCTGAAAGGAACTTACCACAATCACCCGCATTTGAATTCAAACCTTCCGGCAATCGTTCAATTAGCTCTAAGCAGTTCGCCGCTTTCAAAGCCGCTTGAATCTCTTCATCCGTTGCGTCTGCTTTTGCGATCTTTAGATTCTCACGAATACTTGTATCAAATAAGAAGTTGTCTTGTGCAACATACGCTACATGTTTCATAAGTTGTGATGTTGGTATACTTTTGACATCTTGGTCACCAAAGTAAATTCTTCCATCATCCGCATCAAAGAATCCAGCCATTAACTTGGCAATTGTAGACTTTCCACTTCCACTTTCTCCAACAATCGCAAATACAGAATTTGGTTTTACTTTAAAGTTGATATCATGTAATACTTCAATACCCTTTTCATATGAGAATGATACATTTTCGAATCGATAACATTGATCTGATAGTGTTACTTCCTGATTAGGTCTTACAAGTTCAGGCATCATAAGGACTTTACGAATCATACGGAATCCCGTTTCAATTGAGGAGTAGATTTCCATACTCATCATGATTTGGAATGCATTTGGAATAATCGATAATGGTAGGATCAAGCCTAACATTAACTGCCACATATTGATAACTTGTTGTGAGTACAAATATAAACCAACTGGTAACGTACCAAGAATTGGTGAATTCACAAACGCAAATAATATTGCCATCGCAATCCAGCTTTGTTTCCACCAATCTAATGTAGAGGAGAAGTAGTAATTAACAGAATCTGTAAATTTTTGATAACTACGTCTACTCTGGCCAAACGTCTTAATGACATGAATTCCATTTACATATTCAACGATTCGAGCATTTAAATCTTGATTCGAATTAAGCCAAGTATACATACGCTCATCACTGTTATGATACATGATGATAAATCCCAAAATCATAAAAGGAACACTTACAAAACATGCTAGACCTAGGCGATAATCCACCACGAATAGAAGAATGGTTGCTAGAATTGGGTGTAATAAACGAGAAGGTAACTCAGGCATGACATGCGCAATCCAATCCTCCAAAGAGCCAACTCGATCAACGATTAGCGCTTTATAATATCCTATCGGTGTTGATGTAACATACCCAAGTGGAACGCGTTCTAATTTCTCACTTAATTTTTCACGAATACTTCTAAGAATCTCAAATGAAATTCGATGACTCTTCACACTGGATAAACACGTTAGTGTACATTGTAGTGCAAGAGCTAGCAGTGTTAATCCCCCATATAAGTAAATCTTCTGAAAATCTATATGATTTGTAATCACTGCGGTTGCGACATATGCCGCAAAGAAATAAGATGTAAACTTTAAACTTTCACCAAAACATGCAAGCATAATCGACAATCTCATCTTGCCTTTTAACTCTGGTGCGAAAGAGAACAACCATTTATTGACTAAACTTGGACTAATAGCATCCTTTTTCTTCGTTTCAATCGACCGCTTAACATCTTCTTTTATTTTTTCTTCAATCTCCATTTAGTTCTCCTTTAGGTGTCCCTTTAATATTGAATAGCCAATGTATACACCAATGATAGATAAAATGAATGTAATAACTGTTCCAAGAATTCCCATTAAACCTTGTGTTGCCTTGACCATCTCTAACATCTGATCTGGTTTTTGACCTCTTGCAATCCATTCATTCATATACTGTTCCGCAAAGAAACATGCAGGAATGATACCACCTAAAGCATTACCAACATGGATAAGACCTGACGCAATCGCAACCTTTAGAACACTTGGCTTATTTGATGTTGATGCGATAACATCCGCTAAAACTGCACCTATCATTGATGTAATAAACCAAGGTAGATAACCAGCTCCCACTAACGCAAACACACCCATAATGATGAGTTCCATCAGAGTAAATTGCCACATCTTACCAATCTTTCGTGTGATAAACACAAGGATGGCACCTGATAATAGTCCGCATACACCTGGACTAATCGCATGTCCAAATGGACCCATGAGCGAAATTAACATCATTGCCACAAAATATACAATGATATATAAAGCAGATAGTAAAGCAAGTAATACAAAATCCTTCATTTTTAAATTCATAATTCATCCCTCATTTCTATAAAAATTTGATTGAATTCGGATATGTGTTTTGCATCAAGCGGAATATCTTTCTTTACAGTTTTGTCTTTTAAATACACAACACGATTACTGATATAACGAATAAACTCATAATCATGTGATATGACGATGACACATGCTTTCTTTTTTAACTCTTGAATTTCTTTTGCGACTCTACGCATAGATATAAGATCTAATCCACTGGTTGGTTCATCGAAAATGATAACTTTACGATTGCTCAAAATCCCTAGTGCAACCTGTATACGCTGTTTCTGTCCACCGCTCAAAGAGAACGGATGTGTATCTGCGTATTTTGTAAGTTGTAAATAATCCATCACATCCAAAATATCCTTCTGATTGATTTTATGATCAGAGATTTCAAGCTCTGCTTGTACAGATGTACCAAATAATTGGTAATCTGCATCTTGCATAATATAGAAAGGTATCTCACCAATTATCTTTCCATGCGTGCATGGAATACTCTTACAGAGTAATCGTGCTAGCGTTGTCTTGCCAACTCCGTTTGTACCAACAATTGCAGTGACTTCGTTGGTAAAGAAATCTAATGATATGTTTTGTAAGACATCCTTGTATGAAATATCCACTAATGAAAGAACTTTTTCTTTCGTTACACTAGGTGTTTGAAATGGTATATCCATCGCAAATAAATCAAAGCTTCGTGTATCATAGTTTGAATCTTTAAATGCCTGTTCACTATTGAAGATTTGCATCTTTCCATTATCAAATAGAAAGACACGGCTAATCAGTCCACTTAGATAATAGAATCGATGATCTGCAATCAAGACGGTATACCCTTCTTGTTTTAATTTCTCAACCAATGCTCTAAATACATACGTATTGTGATAATCAAGGTTGGCAGATGGTTCATCTAACAAGATGATTTTTTGTCCCAACATCATTGCGGAGGCTATCGCTACCATTTGGCGCTCTCCTCCGGATAACTGGAAGATATCACGATTCAATAACTTTTGAATTTTGAGTAATGCAGTGACTTGTTGAAGTTGTGCCTCCATTGCATCATTCTTACAACCATAATTCTCCATACTGAATACAAGTTCACTGGTTGTATTTGTCGTAAAGAATTGGCTGCGTGGATTTTGAAATACAGAACTGATATGACGACTGATTTCTGACATCGTCATATCCTTTGTATTTTGATCATTGAGTAAGATTTCCCCTTGCAGTGCTCCTTCGACAACACGAGGAATCAGCCCATTGAGACATTTCAAGAATGTAGATTTACCACTACCACTATTACCAGTCACCAAGATAATTTCTCCTGGCTGTAGCGCAAAATGCACATCTTGAATTCCTTCTGTACTATCTTGATATTGGAAGGAAATGTTCTTAACCTCTACGACATGCGAAACCATAACATCTCCCCCACTAGTCCTAAACAAATCGCAACTGTAACAAGCGCATCCTTTATGCCAAAGCGAATATTGTAATAGGACGTTCTTCTTTCCGTGTAATCAATTCCCTTGCAAAGTCCAGCAGATGTTAATTCATCCGCTAAAATCAAACAACGAAATAATTGTGGAACTACAAAATAGCCAAAACTCTTTACGATACTTTTCATTTCAAAACGAATCCCACGTAAGCGCATCGATTCGTTGATATAACGTAATTCTCGAAAGAAAGTTGGTATATATCGTAACGTAATACTTAACGCTATGATAAACGCTCTTGGTACATGAATACTCTGTAAAGCAGAAATCACTTCAGATGGTTGATAATCATACATCAAGATAAGAGCCACAATATATGTTGGCATCAATCGAACAATCATCATGAATAACATCGAAACAAACTGTACTACCTCAACATTACTCAACATTAAAAGCTGTTGTCCTAAGTAGAATAAAATTGTAATGATGATAACTTTACATAGCCTTTTGTATTTCTTCATATAAATCAAAAACAAACTACTGACAATAAAGAAATACAAAGGAATCCATCTATCATGTACAAACATTAAAATACATGGAATCAATATATTGTAGAAAATTAAAACAAGTGGATTAATCCGATATCTCACATTGCCCTCTTCCTAAAGTTAGTTTAGTATAACTAACTGAATTATACGCCCATGCATTTCTTCTTGCAAGAATTGCGTTAATAAATTAACAAAGGGCTAGATACGAATATCTAACCCTTTGAAATAGATTGTAATGCTTGTTCTAAAACAGCTACTGTCATTGTTGATTTTTCTAACCACGCATTCATCTGTTCTGTATTTTTTGTGTCAATGATTTCCTGCATATATAGGAATTCATTTTTCATTGGATCTTCCTCTGCAACAACATCAATTTCTTCCGTAAGATTTGTCAGACGATCATGTAGCTCTCCATATCTTACATATCCCGGTCTTTCTGGATACACAATTGTACCCTCTTCTGCTTGAATGATTACAAATGGATCAGATGTTGAATCTTTCGCAGCAGTACATACCGCCTGAAAGTCTGGATACTCCATAATCAATATACCTGATGTATCTACACCATTTTCTGCTAGGTTTGAAAAATACTGTACCTTCTTTGGCAAGCCAAATAAACCAACAACAAAATGGATGTTATATACATTTAAATCCATAAGGGCTCCACCACCACGTGCTTTGTCAAAGGTTGGTGTAATGATACCCTTCCTAAATTTATCATAACGACTAGAGTACTTGCTAAAGTTAGCTTGTATGAGCTTGATTTTTCCGACCTTTGCTAGTTCGTCTTTTAGATGTTCATAGTTTTTACTGTATCGAGAAAGGATAGCTTCAAATAACATGCATCCATGTTTTAATGCTAGAGCTTGAAGTTCCTTAGCTTCTGCAGTAGATATAGTAAAAGGTTTTTCTACAATAGCATGTTTTCCCGCAAGAATTGCATCCTTTGCATATTGGTAATGCAAAGCATTTGTTAAACCAATATAGACAGTATCAAATGAATCATCATTTAGAAATGCTTGATAATCTGTATATTGATCTTGTATCTGATATTTCTCAACAATTGGTTTTCCCTTTGATGCATTACGACACCATAGCGCTGTTACTTCAATCTCAGCTCGTAGCATTGCTTCAATTGCGATAGGGACTATCATTCCATTTCCGACAATACCAACTTTCATAGAATTTTCTTCCTTTAGTCGATTAGTCCAAAGTGCTTGAACGCATGGTAAATACCATCATCCAAAATATCTTTTGTGACGTAATCCGCAATCGCCTTGACACTCTCTGCACCATTTCCCATCGCAACAGAAGTTCCACAATAGGACAACATCGGAATATCATTTCCACTATCCCCAATCCCTATCGCATCACTACGACCAGCGCAGAAATGTTCTAGAACTTTTGCAATGCCAGTTCCCTTATTGATATCTTTATTGGTGATTTCTGCTCCATAGAATTTCTTGATAGGATCTTCGATAACTCGCGTGAGGATATATTGACTGTGTAGAACTTTTTCTAATTGGTCAAATTCATGTCCATCTTCGCTATATACACAGATTTTATAGATTTCATCATCTTCATGCGCTGCTTCTTCTGGATAGATACAGTTTGCCATCGCATTCTGTACTTTCTCATCATGATTTGCATTCGGTAGTGAGAAGTATTTAAGTTGGAATGAGTAGCCTAGTTTATTTCCATACGCTCCTGCATTTCCTTCTAATCCATACCCTAGTTTCATCCCATTAATCATATCTTTTAGATACTTTAGTTCGTCTTTTGGAATTGGACTATCATAGATACATTTACGATCAGCGTATACTTTCGCACCAGCCGCTAGGATATAACCATCAATATCATATTCTAGATATGTCACAATCTCTGCTAGACTTCTTCCTGTACATAAGAATACTTTATGACCATTCTGTCTTGCCTTATGAATTGCACGTAAAGCACTCTCAGGGGTTTCATTGGTTGTTGGACTATATAAGGTGCCATCAATATCTAGAAATATATATTTTGTCATATATCAAATCCTCCGCCTCTATTATAGCCAAAAAACAGACTGGCTTGTGCCAATCTGTTACATTCCTTGGATATTTGCTTTTTTAATTCTGCTCATTAGTACTGGAACCATCAATAAGCAGACAATCATCGTTACTAAGTTATACCAAAGATTATAACCTAGGGAGAACGTCCACGCTGGTAAGCTTCCTGCTGCAGTACCCTCTGCCCAGAAATAAGCACCGGAAATAACCGTAGAGAAGTACTTGATGATCATTACAATCACAATACCGAAATGACCTTTTGTGCTTGTTAGGAATAGGCCTAACGCAATGATCAAGGCTGCCAATACGATACCAGCTCCTAGAGCTATTAGATTCATACCGTAAGAGTAATATACAGCAGCACAAGCAGACAGCCCAATAAGAGATACTACACTCAACACTACAGGTTTGCTTGCATGTTCAAATGGTTTAAAGAGTGAAACCATTCCAACAATACTGATTGGTAGTACATAGTCTAATACAATCTGTATTGGTTGCACAAAATACATCGGGAAACCTAACACAATTGTCAGTAAGAATGAAGCTAGTCCACACAGTGCTCCATACTTCCAACCAAGATGATACGATGCAATCATCAGTGGAATTAACTCCAGTTCAATGGATCCACCATTTGGCATCTGTAGGAAAGGTATCATGTTTCCTACCATTTTTAGCGCTACATATAACGCCATGTAGATTGCCATGAATGCAATCTTTTTAATCTGATCGTTTTTCATAAAAAATACACCTCCATTTTGAAGGCGCAAGGAATTAAAAACTGAACTCCCTACGCTAGCTTTACCTAGATCAGGTGATAAGGGTTTTTCTCAGCATGCATGCACCCCTGTTCACGAGTTTAATCATATCACTTTTCGAAACGAAAGAAAAAAGAATATTGCTTGGATGCCCCGTCCTTACAATATTCTTTATTATTTCGCATATTCCAGTGTAATTTGAGGAGGACACGGATATGCATGGATTTTTCCGGACATTATGTCAATTAGATTTTTTACAAGTCTGCCCATGACTTGTAAATAAAGGGTTCCGGAACACGCAGGTACTGATGCATAAAGGAGTGTGTGATGGAAAGAGTGAGACATCAGTTAGCCTGTGCTAACTGTATGTTAGCAAACGCTAACCTTCCTGTCAACAAAGATTATCATTTTTTTGTAAAAATATTCTCAATTTCATTTCAAATCTCAAACTCGTTACAAAAAGACAACATATGTTACACCACATGTTGTCCTATATCTTTATTAGTCGCTCATCTTTTGAATGAGTTCATATTGGTTGCTTGTCATTCTAAAGTGTGCAATTCCACAGTTTGGAACAGGATTGATACCCAGTTCGGAGGCTTCTTGGAAGATATACTCCTTCTTTAATCCAAATAAGGCTTCAAGACATACAAGATAGAAGTCTCCGTGAGAAACCAGTAATACTTTATCTTGATCTTGATGCGTATCATAGATTTCGTGGAAGATAGAATTCATGCGTTTTACAACATCATTATATTCTTCCCCACCAACATCACCATAGTGCGTATCCATAAAACGTTTGCCACTAGGATCTGCCTCTTTGAATGTCATACCTTCAAGATCACCATAGTTAACTTCGCAAATCTTTTTGGTATAGACAATATTTCCTGGGTGATACTGAGCGATGATTTCCGCAGTATCGCGCGCCCTTTCTGCTGTTGAAACATAAATAGTAGAGAAAGGGATATCCTTTAACTTCTCAGCTGCCTCTTGCGCTTCTTGAATTCCCTTTTCGGTTAAAGGACTATCACATCTACCCTGCATACGCTCTTGGACATTAAATCTTGTTTCACCATGTCGCATTAAATAAATATCAATTGTCTTTGGATGATAGATTTGACGATACTCATTTACATTAATTGGCTCTTGGTTTAAGAAGAACTTTCCATCCTTATAATGGAATATCAACATACCTGTATTCGGCATTAACCAACGATCTTGTGCAGTACAACGTTGTACATATTCATCTAAATCCATATGAAATAAGATTTCTAAGATACGTACTGCATACGCACCATGACCAACCAATAAAATTGTATCGCCATCACGAGATTCCTCAACGATGTTCTGCATCGTTGTACGAACTCTTTGTGCAAATCCCGCATTTGTTTCTCCACCTTCTGATGACCAATCATCAAAGAACGGAGAATCCAAGACTTCTTCCTTACGTGCACCATCTAAAGCACCAAAAGAGAATTCCTTCAAACCTTTGGTAAGAATTAAGGGAATATCATGATATTTACAGATTTCTTTCGCCGTATCCCAAGCTCTTTCAGAGGTAGAACAATAAGCTCGATTAAACGGCACATTTCTAAGTGCAGACGCAACGTTTTCTGCCTGTTGAATACCTTCATCTAACAGCGGACTATCACACCAGCCCTGCATACGACCTTTCAGATTAAATAAGGTTTTTCCGTGTCTAACAAAGTAAAATTTCAATTCCATGTATTTTGTACCCCAATTCTTTGTATTTTCTCTTATTTTTCACAAATAATGTTGGTAATAAACGCCAAGAAGACTATAATATTTTAGTCGTTATGATAGTATCATATACGTATATACTACATTCTGAAAGGGTATTATGAATTTTCTTAGAAATAAACTACATCTAACATATCCACAGATGATTATTCTGGGATTTGGGGCGATTATCTTATTCGGTGCATTGTTACTAACAACACCGCTTGCTAGTCAATCTGGTCAATGGACACCATTTATCAACGCACTATTCACATCAACGTCGTGTGTTTGTGTAACGGGATTGGTTGTTTACGATACCGCCACTTATTGGAGTTTCTTTGGACAGCTTGTCATTATTATTCTGATCCAGATTGGTGGACTTGGTGTTGTGACGGTTATCACATCCTTAGCACTCATCACTGGCAAACGAATTGGGTACCTTGCTCGTTCCACTTTGGCAAACTCCATCTCAATCTCAGCGGTTGGTGGAATTATCCGCTTACTACACTTCATCTTTAAGATTACATTTATGGTGGAAGGCTTCTTCGCCATACTCATGTCATTTACATTTATACCGGATTTTGGACTCGTTAAAGGTATTTGGTATAGTATCTTCCATTCTATCTCAGCTTTCTGTAACGCAGGATTCGACTTAATGGGTATACGTGAACCATTCTCATCCTTAACAACTTATGTATCCAATCCAATTATTAATATCTCAATTATGTCTTTGATTCTGATTGGTGGATTGAGCTTCGCCACTTGGGCAGATATCAAAGAATATAAGTTTAATCTACACCGTTACCACATGCAGTCTAAGATCATCTTATTGATGACCGCAATCCTAGTCGTATTCCCTGCAATCTACTTCTTCTTTGTGGATTTTGCAGGCATGCCTTTAGGTTCAAGAATCCTAGCATCCTTCTTCCAATCTGTAACACCGCGTACTGCTGGATTTAATACAGTAGACCTTACAAAGATGACTGAATCCAGTATCTTCTTACAGATTATATTAATGTTGATTGGTGCTGCACCGGGTTCTACTGGTGGTGGTATGAAGATGACAACCTTCTTCGTATTAGTCACAACAAGTATGGCAATCTTTAGAAACCGTTCCCGTACAGAGAGTTTCGGCAGAACAATCCCAGAAACAGTCGTACGTAACGCTGCCACAATCTTGATGCTATATATCTCATTATGCGTAGGAGCCGCTATGATTATCAGTGTCATTGAGAATGTCCCAATGGTAACCGCAATGTATGAGACCGCATCCGCAATCGCTACCGTAGGTTTAACCCTAGGTATCACACGTAATTTAACGATTATTTCAAGAATGATCTTAATCTTCCTAATGTTCGCTGGACGTATTGGAGGACTCACCTTGATTTATGGTATGTTCCCATTCCGTAACCAATGTTTAGGTAGACATATTGAAGAAAACGTAGCCGTAGGCTAAATAGGAGAGAGTATGAAACAGATTTTAATTATTGGTATGGGGCGTTTTGGCCGTCATATTGCCCGCAAGTTAAATGATTTAGATATTCAGGTATTAGGTATTGATAATGATGAAGATAAGGTAAGAGAAGTATTGCCTTATGTCACAAACGCCGAAGTTGGTGATGCGACAAATCAAGATTTCTTAAAGACACTAGGTCTTAAAAACTTTGATGTATGTATCGTTGCGGTTGGTGATAACTTCCTAGCTTCCCTAGAAATCACTTCTTACCTCAAGGAATTAGGCGCAAAGAAAGTTGTATCTCGTGCAGCACGTGATACACAAGAAAAGTTCTTATTACGAAATGGCGCAGATGCAGTTGTATATCCTGAAAAGTTAATGGGTAACTTAACTGCCATGCGTTATAGCAGTGATAATATCTTTGACTACATTCAAATCGGTAAAGACTTCGCAGTATTCGAAATCGCTGTACCTAATGAATGGTTAGGTAAGACAATCGGTCAGGTTGATGTACGTAAGCACTACAACATCAACATCATTGCAATTAAGAAAGATGACGATATCTCTGTTACACCAGGTGCTTCCCATGTACTAAACTCTGAAGAATCCTTATTAGTATTAGGAAAAGACAAAGATATCCGCAGTGCTTTCCATATCTTAGGTTAGTTTTCTTTCGATTGTCTTCGATATGCAATATCCCCTCCTTCATTTTGATAGGTATGACTTGGGGAGATTCCAAAATGTTTCTTATACAATCGACTAAAATATAGTGGATCTTGATATCCTACATTCCAAGCAGCCTCTGTTACTGAATAACCCTTCAGTAATAAATCGGCTGCTTTTCTTAATCGCAAACGAATTAGATAGTCAATTGGACGAATGTGATAGACTTTATTGAACTTGTAGGAGAAATGTGCCTCATCCATCTGTGCTGCTTTGGCTAAATCCTTTAACTTTAGATTCTTATGATATGAGGTTTCCATCAGTTCAATCGCATTTTCAATCTGTAATAATTCCTGATTGATGTATGAATAGCCAAAGGAGCTAAGAATCAATTGTTGAGCGATTAGGTTTCGTTGAATCTGATCATCCCAGTTAGCACGCATGACACTATTCTTCAAACGATTCAATAACTCAATGGAACTACTATCTTGAAGCGCAGAAATTTCATATACCATGTTCATAATATCGCTACTACCATGCCACGGTACCTCTGGGTCATAGTAGATGTTCAAATGAACAAACGGTTCTTTTGAATTTACTTTAAATGTAACTCTCTGATTTTTCGCACCATGAATAATGTGATCTGGACTTGCATGAAATGTTTGGTCATTAAAAGAAATGATAGCAGTTCCTGAAAGAGGATAAATAAAGGCACTATGCGTTGTATCATAGGAAATCTGTTTTCCACTTTCTTTTGTCTGTAAAGAGATTCCCGTAATCAATAACTTGCGACTGGTATATTCTTTCTGACAAGCAATCACAAAATCTTTTTTCTGCATACTTTCACCTCTTTTTTATAAAATCTTTCTTACATGGATAATATTTTACATAATTATCCATGTTTTTCTACTATTCTACATTTAAAATATTAGACTTTCCATCTATAATGATACGGTTGTTAGTTTTCTCTAACTAACTTAATTGAAAGGTATGACATCAATTCAATGATAGCAAAGTCGAAACGTGATATTACATTTCCATATCTATTACTGTTCTTATGCGTCTGTTTAGGAATCTCTTTACTAGTTGCCGTATCTTTAGGTGCTGTTAAGATTCCTATCGTAGATACATATCAAATTATCATCAAGCAACTATTTCATATTGGAAATGTAGATCATATTGCGAAATCTACAATTGCGATTGTATGGAATATGCGTAGTCCTCGTGTCATTATGGGACTCATCGCTGGTGCAGGCCTTGCGCTTTGTGGCAGTACAATGCAGACGACTGTCAATAATCCCATCTGTGAACCATATATACTGGGAATCTCTGCAGGTGCGACATTTGGCGCAACGCTATTGATTATCCTAGGGCTAAAATCCTTGATTGGTTTTGGTGCCTTCCTTGGCGCAATCATCGCAACGATTATCGTATTGGTGATTGCTTCTGCCGGCAAAAAGATTACAACCACAAGCCTTGTATTATCGGGTGTTGTTGTCAATGCACTATTTAGTGCCATTTCCAACTTCATCATCTCCATCGGCGCAAACTCCGACAATATGATGACCATTAAATTCTGGACCATGGGCTCTCTTGCCAGTTCCTCTTGGGGAAGTATTATCCTTCCATTCATCATTATCTTAGTTGCCTGCCTCTTCTTTATGACACAGCACCGCATCATGAATGCGATGTTAATGGGAGATGAAGTTGCCATCACGTTAGGTATTTCCTTACAGAAATACAGATTGATTTACATGATAGTCATTGCATTTATCACTGGTATTCTCGTTTCAAGTTGTGGAATTATCGGTTTTGTGGGACTTATTACACCACATATCGCAAGAGCCCTAGTCGGAACAAGTCACCAAAAGATGATTCCTATCTCGGTAATCCTAGGCAGTCTCTTTGTGATATGGGCAGACGTACTAGCACGCTGTCTTCTACCTAATGCAGAACTACCAATTGGTATCTTTACAGCACTAGTTGGTGCGCCGTTTTTTGTATACATTGTCATTAAGAATCAGAAAGGTGGTTAAGTATGGATCTCATTTGTAAAGATGTATGTTATTCCATCAAGGATAAAAAAATTCTAGACCACGTTTCCATCAATGTAGATAAACAGCACTTTGTTACCATTCTTGGCCCAAACGGCTGTGGAAAGACCACCCTGCTTAAGAACATCTACCGTGTTCTAAAGAGAGATTCTGGCGAAATTTTATTTAACGGCAAAAGCATTGATGATTTGCATTTAAGAGAAGCCGCAAAGAAAGTTGCAGTCGTAGCACAGTTCAACGAAATTAATTTCGATTGCAGTGTTAAAGATATGGTTCTTCTTGGAAGAACTCCACATATCCCGTTTATGCAATCGGAAACACATAAAGACTACGAAATCGTTGAAGATGCTCTCCAGAAAGTTGGCATGCTAGATAAAGCAGATCGCTCCTACCTTTCCTTATCCGGAGGAGAAAAACAACGTGTTGCCTTAGCTCGTGCTATCGCACAACAACCAACCCTACTTCTATTGGATGAACCAACCAATCACTTAGATATTCGATATCAAATTGAAATCCTACAGATCGTAAAAGACCTAAACATCAATGTTCTTGCGGTATTACACGATATTCAACTTGCGTGTCGCTATTCAGATTATATCTATCTGATGAAACAAGGTACCATCCGCTATGAAGGAACCCCACAAACAACAATCACAGAACAATCGATGCATGATGTATATGGCATCAACTGTAAACTAACATGGACCCCTGATCAACAGGCATTAATAGAGTATATATGAAAGGAAAACTCATGAAAAAATTATTAAACGCTACACTCGCTGCAGTATTATCATTCTCATTGATTGGTTGCAGCAACAAATCCGCAACATCCCAAAAGGACAGCACAACATCCACAACAGAAAACACATCTGAAACAAAAGCAGAAGAAACAAAGTATCCTGTAACAATCACAACTTACAACGCTGATGGTACAGAAATCCAACAAACTTTTGAAAAAGCTCCAGAACACGTTATTACAAACAACCTATCTGCCACAAAGATCTTAATCGATTTAGGTCTACAAGATAAGATTGTAGGTATGCTTGACCCAGATAACAAAGTTACAGATAGCTACGCTGAAGCAATCGAAAAGATTCCTCACATTGGTGATAAGAAGACAGTATCTCAAGAAGTAGCACTCTCCTACAACCCAGACGCAATTATCGGTAGAAATATGATGTTCTCAGACAAGTCACTTGGAACTGTAGATACATGGAACCAAAATGGTATCAGCATCTACTCCCAAAAGGCATCTGTTTCTAACACAGAACAAAACTTAAACAATGTTATTGAAGACATCATCAACATTGGTATCATCTTCAACGTACAAGAAAAAGCAAACGCATACGCAAAGAAACTACAAGAAAGAGTTGATTCTGTACTATCCGCAAATGAAAATCAACCAAAGGAATTAAAGAGTGCACTCATCATGTGTGCATACAACAATGAAACATATGGCGCTTATAAGTCAGCACTACAAGAAAGTGTTCTAAATGCATTTGGTTACACTAATGTCGCAACAGGAACTTCTGGATTAACTCTAGAAAACTTAGTAACATCTGCACCAGAATTCATCATCTACGTTACAAGTGACCGCAATCAGAAGTTAGATGCTAACGCTGTAGAACTCATGAAGAATAACGCAGTACTCGCAGATGTTCCAGCAATCAAGAATGGTAAGATTCTAACAATCTCTTATGATGAATTAATGGATTACGGTCCATCTGTAATTGATGCACTTGAAACAATCAACTCATTCCTAAAGAAATAAAATGATGATTCAAACAAAACTATCACTACCACAACACTACGATCCAAATTACGCATATCCACTCATTCTATGCAATGATGGTAACCTACAACATCTATACACTTGTAAAGAAAAAGCAATTCTCGTAGGACTACTACCAGAAAATAGATTAAAAGATTATACGCCCTGGCAAGCAGAAGCTACCAGACCAGGCGCAGAAAACTTTGGTGGACAAGCAGATGAATATCACAACGAACTATTCAATAACGTTCTACCAGAACTTCAAAGTAGATATTCTATCGATACAAACAAAATCATTTATGGTGGCTATTCCTTAGGAGGATTAGCCGCCGTATATAGTTTGTATCGAACAAACATTCCTAGTGCAGTATTCTCCATCTGTGGTTCCTTCTGGTATCCAGAGTTCGTTAACTTCTGCAAAGAGAATCCCGTTATCAATCAAAATGCTAGCGTTTACCTATGTAACGGCAAAACAGAAGGCTCTCATCACCATAACATTCTAGATACTGCCCCAAAGTGCGCAGAAGAAATCCACGCTTTAATTCATAAGCAATTAAATGGCATTACTTCTGTATTTGATGAATTTGGACATCATGAAAATCTAGCCAATCGTTATAAAGCTCTATCCGATTGGTTAGAGAAACAACTATAAGTACAACATAACAAAAGGCGCTAGTTTTAGCGCCTTTTGCCTATATTGGATGATACTACCCCCTATAACAAGAAAAGACCTCCGCATGGTCTTTTCTTGTTTTTATTTAATAAGGGGATAGAATTTCACTGATGATTGCTAAGGGGAGCAATCATTCAGGGCAGATATTCCTATCTGCACTTATATAGTACAAATTTATTGTCACTCAAATATGGCAAGATTTTGTAAAATTATGTGATGTACTATCCAAGAATTCTAGTAATACTAGCAGCCTTATTCTTTTGTAATAATGTTACGAGTGGAGAAATTGCACCACCTATAGCAGCGACACACTGGAATGCGAACATTATATAATAATCTGCACTATCAATAATACCCTTTTCCATCATCTCAGGAAGAACACCAAACGCATCCATCATACGAACATTGGTATAGCCTTCTTGGTGGAAAACTCGTGTGACTGTTAGGGCAAAGTCAAACTTATTTGCATAATAAACACCGATTAACATTAATACGAAGCAAATTACAATACCAATCTTACTCAGCTTACCAGCACCCTTTTGGTATGCAGTTAGTGTCAAAAATCCCATCACAACGCCACCAAGTAGTGAGATATATCCTAATTGTCCAACGATGACAATGAGGATTGCACCAACAATGACACCAGCTAAAGCAAACGCTGTACCTAATGCATAGTTTTCAACTACAACAGGTGCTGCGGCTTGTTCTACAGCACGTTCCGTCAACATCTGATTCGCAACTTCTTCTGTATAGAAGTGAATCACACCACGATTGATAAATACTTTTGTCTCAGCAGGTTCTAATGTTTCTTCAGCACAGTTAGAATAACCATTCATATGGAACCAGTTAATAATCTCTGGAATTGAAGAAATAACATTCTTCGCTTTTCCATTTGCAGTTAAAGCTGTTTTGAATGTGATAGTCACAACATTCCCATTTGCTTTTGCGCTGCCAACCTTCTTTACTGCACTTACAAGTCCACGTAGATTTAAATCATTTGGCTTACGATTGTCCTGGTCAACAAGACTGAACTTGGCGATAATCGTATATATATTTTGAAATGTTGTTAATGCATATGTATATCCCATTTCTGTAGCACAAGCTACACCAGCATCCTTATCGTATGCAATTCCTAATCCACTTACGACTCTTCCTAAAATAGTATAGTCTTTCATATTTCCTCCATATAATAAAAAGATAGATTACTCTATCTTATTTCACCATAACTATTCTACTATCTCTAACATAGCAGATGCAACAGTAACCATATTCACCACAAAAGTCTTCTTCTCTTCAGCACTTAAATGACCAAGTGCCTTTGTAAGAACCTTGCCGATTTTTTCTACAATATGTTCTGTAACTTCTTTACCTGTTGTAGTTAGCACAGCATGTGCTCCATATCTGCTCTTACCATTGCGATATTCAAAGCGAATAAATTTTCCTTTCGCTAACTCAGCGAGCGATCTGGAAACCGCCGCCTTGTCCATCTTACTACATTCAACTAATTCTGTGTTTGTTAAGCCTTCAGGGTTAAAGCCTAAATATAATAGTAACATTGTTTCTGCGCCCTTAAGCTTTGTCGATTTGATTTCTTTTGCCTTAATTGCTTGAATGCAATAGCTAAATGCATTTGTTGCAACCACAAAATCACGGCTCTTTTTGTTCATTTTATCAGTTTCCCTTCTAAATTATTATTCGCATGCATGTCATTTAACTACCATTACTACATACCGACAAGTTATATTATAAATATAATTTAAATATTTAACATAGGTAATTTAAAGAAATTTCATTTTTTTGTACATTTTTGAACATCTGTATGAAAAAATTTCAAAAAGTGCATGCATGTTTGTTGATAAACATGCATGCACTTCATATATTTTATATTTTATGATCGTTTAGGCCTTACCAGCTGCTTCTGTATAAGCACTGATAATCCAATCCTTATTGATGTGCGGAAAATCTGTTTCATCAATTGCGAAACGATCTTTGTCTACTTTCATCTCTTCTTCAATTACACTGACCGGAATTAGGAATGACATTCCCTTATCATCTGCTCGTACATTAATCTTCATCACATCGTTCTCTGTGTGTTGATATTCAATGCTAGTTACATCTTCTGCAGTTCCTTTTTTATTATCGATATACTCAATAAAACTATCGTATTTCGCAAGTTCTACCATGATATCATCCTGACCATCTTCAAAAATCTGTATTTTCTCAGTAAATTCTTGTACTGTAGCACAACGTCTTAACTTAAACCCTTGCTTTACAAGAGGCTGTGCTAACTGTTTTAATGATTCGGCAGGCTCTTGTTGACTAAGCCAAATCAAGAATTTTCTTGATGGATCAGAATATACGAGTGGTGGTTGGATCATGAATACATGTTGACAATGTGGGCATGTATGTCTAAAAATATCTCCACTCATACAAGCATCTTTAAGATCTGGATCTTGTTCAGCGTTGATAGCTGTATAGATTGTTGTATCAAATTCCTTATGGCAATAAGGACAAGTATATCTAATATCTTGGCTCTGGCTCATGTTATTCTCCTAACTCTTCATAGAGATTCCAGAAAAATCAATCCCTAATTTCCCTGTTTCATTTACAATCTTTTCTAACACTTCTGACTCTTCTTCACTGAGTTTTTCTCCACCGAATAAGATAATCAAATGTGCTTCATCATCTGTGTAATATGGGATTGCCCATACTTTATCTGTAAAGTGTAATCCAATTTCTTGACTAGGTTCTTCATCTACTTCACCTACAACAAATGGTCCATGGATTCCAGTTAAGCGTACTGTTATCTCATGGATAATAGAACCATGCATGACACCTGCTAGTACAGTATCTGGATAGAATGGATCACGTAATGCGTCTAATCTTTCATCTTTTCGCAAACGTCGTAAGTCTTCATCCTTCGTTTCTGTCTTTTCAATCCATGAGGCATTCTTCTTTACCATTTGTACCGTTTCATTCACAACTCTGACTTCACGGTTACATACTTGTTCCATCGTAAAGAAACCAAGCATCTCTGGATTATCCATTCCTCTAAGACATGTTTCCCATGAATTACCGATGGATAGCACATTAAACATCAACATTCCATCTTCTGTACAATACGCTGAACATACCGCATAACAATCATCCTGATGTACTTCAATCTTATCTTTTAACAGTTCTGTCAAATCATCCGCTTCAATCGTAATATACTTCTGATACATAACTGTAAAATTTAGTTCTGCGACTTTCATCCATCAATCCTCCTTCCTGGTGAAAAATGACAGGTCTTTACGACCTGTCATTATTTTAACATTGATTTGTGTTTAACGTCTTCTTCTACCTAAAATTCTTAGTAAGTATAGGAACATATTGACGAAGTCTAGATATAACTGCAATGCACCATAGATGGCAAGTTTATCTCTTTGATCTGTTCCATCAGCTGACATATAGTAGAACTGCTTGATACGTTGAATATCAAATGCTGTATAAATCATGAAGATAAATAGTCCAAAATATGCAATCAATAGATTATCACGTAATGCTGGAATAAAGATGGATACAACACTTGCGATGATTAACGCAAATAATCCTCCAAGTAAGACTCCTTGATACTTTGTTAAATCAACATTTGTAACATGACCAATCACTGCACAACTGATAAATAAGATTGCCGCAAATACAAACGCTTGGAATACAACGCCTACTCCATACGCAAGTGGAATAACGCCAAATGTAACACCACTAACGGCTGCGTACGTTAAGAACAATGCATTACATGCGCCTTTTGATAAACGTGTGATTGCCGCATTGAGAGAAATTACTAATACAAACTCTGAGATCAATAAACCAATCTGAATAAAAAATGCAAAATCGCTAAAGAATACAATACGTGCTAATATTCCTCTTGTGACTAGGGAGTGGTAGAAAAGATACGCAACTGCTGCTGTAATCGTTAAACCAATTCCCATGTGTGTAAATACTTTTGTTATATAAGCTTTGAGACCAGCTTGCTCATCATAAGCTCCATAAACATTGTTTCTGTCAAATTCACTCATTGTTAAGTCCTCCTGACAATATTATTATATGACTATTTGACCTAAAGTCAAATTAGATGTTTTAAGATTTATATTTATTTTTGATACCAGCGAACTAAGTCATCTAACATTTCTTGACGTTGTATAGCATTGTTATTTTCAAACCATTCTACATCCATCTGATGATGGAACCACGTATACTGTCGCTTTGCGAATTGGCGAGAATGTTTCTGAATCTCCTCTTTCACTTCTTCAAGGGATTTCTTTCCTTCGAAAAAGTCTTCCCATTCACGATAGCCAATTCCCTTCATACATGCATCTGTAAAGGATACACCTTGCTGTAATAAGCTTTCTACCTCTTGTTTTAAGCCTGCTTGAAACATCTTTTCTACACGTGCATTAATACGTGCATAAAGCTCTTCACGTGGCATTGTACAGCCGATAATGCGTGCATCATACAACATACGATGATCTTGTTCTGCTATCATCTCACTCTGTACTTTTGGACTTCTTCTAGCAATGGTCAAACTTCGTAATAGGCGCTGTCGATTGTTTGGATGAATCTTCTCACTTTGTTTAGGATCTAATTCTACTAGTTGCTTGTACAGTTCTTCATTACCGTAATTTTCTAAGTCCGCATCAATACCAGCACCACTTTCATCACTGAAATGATAATCATACAAACATGCCTTGATATAGAGACCTGTGCCACCACAGATAATCATCGGTTTCTCACTATTATCTATTAAATCTCTCGCTTTTGCTTGAAAATCCGCAACTGTATAGCTTTGTTTGGTTGTATAGATATCAATCAAATGATGTGGTACACCATCCATTTCTTGGATTGTTACCTTACCAGAGCCAATATCCAAGCCTTCATAAACCTGTATGGAATCTCCACTGATAATTTCCCCATTTAACTTCTTCGCAAGTTCAATCGCAAATTCACTCTTTCCTACCGCAGTAGGTCCAACAATGACAATTACTTTTTTCATCGTAAGAATTCCTTTACTAAAGTCTTTTCATCCAGTGTGATAAAGGTTGGTCTACCATGTGGACAATGATATGGATTTTCACATAGAGATAATTGACGCACAACTTCCTTCATCTCATCCATCGTTAAACTACGATTAAAGCGAATGGAATGATGACAAGCCATTGTCGCAATCTTCTTCTTTTCCATGCGTGCATATTTTATATCACGATCATTTTTAAACAGATCAATTACATCATTCAAAAATTGTGTCTCATCAATATCTTGCATCCATGCTGGTACACTATGTACAACTAGTGTATCTTTTCCAAACGGTTCAAATACAACATGGATATCTTCCACTGCCGCATTGATTTCTTCAACCCGTCGTACAAGATCGTTTCCTGCATGAACTGTAATTGGCACTAAACAATCCATCATCACAGGATCTTGGTTTAACTTTGCTTTATACTCTTCGTAATGTACACGCTCTTGTGCCGCATGTTGGTCGATGATGACAAGCCCCTTCTCTGTTGCGCAGAGGATGAATTTCTCATGAAGTTGACCGATGACTTCCATCGGTGGGAAAACTTGTTGTTGCGGCTTATATTCTGGATATTCCTGTTCAAACTGCGACGAGACACGTTTGAGTTCAGCTTCTGTTTCCTTGATTTCTTCTTCTAAAGTGACTTCTTGTTTCTCAACTTTTACTTCTTGTGCGGTAGAAATAACTGGCTCAACGATGGATTGTCTACGCTGTTGTTCCTTACGATACTCTGCTTCCTGTATCAAACGATCAGTATCGAAAGAAATTGGTTGATAATATTCCTGTCTTGCTTCACGAACTTCCGCCGCAGGCGCAAGAACAGTGCCACGCAACATATTTGCGACATTGTTTTTAATAAGTGTTTCTAATTGAATTTCCTTTGATAAACGTACTTCCCATTTAGAAGGATGTACGTTTACATCTAAAAGATGAGGATCCATTGCTATATCTAAGACACAAATTGGATATCTACCCTTTACAATGAAGTCTTCATAACCGTCTTGTACTGCTTTATATAATTTATAGGTTCTTACCATTCTAGCGTTTAGGAATAAATTCATTCCTGTTCGGCTTGCACGTGTGATACTTGGCTTAATAAGATAACCCTTTACCGCATAATCAAAGTCACTAAAATCCACAGGAATCGCATTCTCTGCAGCCATTCTACCAAACACCTGATATACAACCTCTAAAAGATTTCCCTGTCCGCTAGTGCGGAAGGATTCTCTATCATCACTACGCAAAATAAACGCAATCTCTGGATGGGATAATGCAAACTTTGAAACAACATCCTGAATGAGAGATGCTTCATATGCAGCGGAACGCATATGCTTAAGACGTGCAGGTGTCTGATAGAATAAACCTTCTACTGAGATTTCTGTTCCCTGATTACATGGATATGGTGTAACACTCTCCATATTGCCATAGGCAACGACAACTCTTGTCGCATCCTTACCATCAGATGTGCTTAATACCATCCTAGATACAGAAGAAATCGATGGTAATGCTTCACCTCGAAAGCCCAATGTATGAATGGACCATAAATCATTCTGTGATTGAATCTTTGACGTCGCATGACGACCAAAACAAAGTTGTGCATCCTGTGCATCCATACCACAACCATTATCAATCACACTTAAGCGTTGGATTCCACCTTCTGTGATATTCACTTCAATACGAGTACTACCCGCATCGATTGCGTTCTCCACAAGTTCCTTAACGACACCCATTGGTCTTTCTACGACTTCACCAGCCGCTATCATATTCGCTGTTAATGTATCTAATTGTTTAATTTTTCCCATATTTTTTACCTGCGTATATTATACTATAATGATTTATGAAAGAGGTTATCATGCGTCTAAAAAATGAATTTCGCAAAGAAACAGTCATCCAAAAATCACGTTTTATCGCCTGTGCAACGGTCGCAAAGAGCGAAGAAGAAGCGAAAGCATACATCGACTACATCCGTGATGAATTCCGTGATGCGACACATGTATGTACTGCATACATCGTCGGAGAAAACGATGCGTATCAAAAATCCAATGATAATCACGAACCTGCAGGCACTGCTGGCATCCCTATCCTTGAGGCGATTCGCAAAGCAGGATTATCTGATACGGTAGTCTGTATCGTACGTTACTTTGGTGGGATTAAACTTGGAGCTGGCGGATTAATTCGTGCATACGGTGGCGCAACCACAGCAGTTTTACAAGAAGCCTATAAAGTTATAGACGTATCTATCGCTACCTGGCATGTGAAATATCCATATGAGTATATCGGTAGCGTAGAAAACTGGATACGCAATCATACAAGTGATGCTAGTTTTGATTATGATGATTATGCACATGCATACTTTGCAAGTAACGAAGAAAAACTACAAGGCACATTCTCAGATCTAACGAAAGGAAGTGCACAAATAGAAAAGACAGGTTCCACGCTTTACGAAGAACCTGTCAATGAATAACTATTTCTTTACAAACATGATATTCATATCAACGTTTGTGGAAATACCATCTACCGTTCCTGCATCTGTATACTGCCAGATACTAAAATGAAAATTAAAATTTGGTACAGAGGAATAATCTGCTACCCAGAAATCATAATCATGTAGATAGTTTATATCAAATACTGTCTCAAATAATTGAGAACTGCTGTATACCATTGCTTGGTAGCCAGCATTTTTTATATGGTTCATAAATGTAACAGCAGCTTGCGTACGCTCCTCAGAGGTCGTATTTTCTACACGATCTGCCGCATTACTTAGTTCTTCTAAGTCAAATACAATTGGAAGTTGTAGTTTGTATTTCTTTACACGTTCTAGGACAAAGTCCGCCTCAGCACGTGCTTCTTCCGCGGAAACCGCTTGGGAGAAGAAATAAACACCTACATCAATTCCATTCTCTATTGCGCCTTGGATATTCTCTTCAAAGTATGTATCATCCATAAGGGCACCTGTTTCATACCCACGATATCCAACCTGAATCATCGCAAACTTCACACCACTGTTTTTAACAGCCGCCCAATCGATTGACTTCTGGTGAGATGAGACATCAATACCAATCACAGATGTATATGTATCATCCTCATAGGTTGGAAACCCATTATTCCATGTCAAGTTATTCCAGTTATATGTATGCATGTTTGGATCAGTCTCAACAAGCTGTTCCTCTTGCAAGAATTGTCTTGCACGATATGCTTGCATATAAATATTGCGAATCATCATTAATATAAAGCAGATGACCACCGCAGAAACGATGGCCCACGTTCTCTTCACTCTTTTCTTTCTATGATAATATCTCATCAATTACCACATCGGTCTAAACCCCAGTAATGAAACTAGGCTAAAGAACTTTCCAAGTGTATGTTGAGAAACGAGTATCGTAAGAATAACCGCATAAATAAACGTAATTAGCGCTATCATCAAGAACCGATTTCTACCTTTGAATGTTGCAAATAGAGATCCCATACAAAACGACATTGATAGAAGTATCGCCCATACCCATAACGCTTCAAGCGTCTGGAAGAAAATGAATATTCCAGCAAGCAATATAAATACTGTTGGTACAAATATAATTCTCGCAACATCACAGTATACGTTTTCTGGTTTTTGTCCTTTTTTGCGGTTTACATAACAATATGTATAAATACTACCTACAAAAAAGATTGTTAATCCAATTCCACAGATAATACATCTTAAGATTAAAATATTCGCAATCAGATTCAATACTACAATGACAACCGCTGCTGAGAATGATAACTCATTACCTTGGAAAGGGTTTTCAGCGACTTTCCATAACGTAATGAGATCAGAGTTGTAGAAATGAAACTTTGAATCTTTATTTTCTTTCACCGCCTCAGACTGTGAAAGTATCGGCTGTTCTACTACCTTTGCGCCACAATAGCCGCAGAACATGCTTTTGTCAGATATTTCTTTTCCACAATTCTTGCAAATCATTTAGCACCTCCGAAACAGGACTTTATTATAACACTATTTGCCGCAAATCTTTTAGCGACGTGTGTAATTTAGTAATTCTACTAGCTTGCCAGAGATAATTCCACTATCTTCTAGCATGGCCTTCGTTTTTGCATTGTAACTAAAATACAGTAGTAGTGTTAAGAATGTATGCCAGCTCATTTGGCGTCTGCCGGTTTCCACTGCACTATATGTCTGACGAGAAATACCTAGAATTACACATAATTCCTCTTGTGAGATTCCAATACGGGCACGGTATACTGGTAAATCATCTGTCAACATTTTAATATATGTTTTTTTATCTGATGTTGATAACATCATAACTTTTTCATTTGACATTACAAATCCTCCATAATGACTATAAATAAATTATGATGTTGTTATTTTGTACGGTCAATGGACCGTTTCTTGAGATTTCCTAAATATTGCATGAAAAAACATGGTATTCTCCTGAAGTACGTTCTATCACATTATAGTTTAATGCAAAGTGTAGCTATATAGTCACTTCCATAATGGGATAATCTATGTCTTTTGTCACACGATTCATAAAAATCTATCATTGCAAGACCATTTTTAAGTTGTCCTCTAATCTGAGTTTCCAAAGTATGGCTAAACTCATATCCATATTCAGGATTTATGGTTATCTTGCCTTTTTCTTCAAGCTCTCTTGAATTAAAAGGTATTGAAAACTTTAAAAGTAATTCCTCATCAGGCTTGTCCCATACAATATCCGCATCATACATGTATATCCATGGATTCATAAATCCAACCATTAACAATCCACCCTTTTTCAATACACGAGCGACTTCTTTATATATGTTTTCTAAATCTTCTACATATACATTTGAAACCGGATTAAAAATAATATCAAAAGTTTCATCTTCAAATGGAAATGGCTTTGTCATATCGCCTTGAACTGTGTTGATTTTTAAACCTTCTCTTTTGGCAACCATATCATCTCTTTGTAATTGTGATTTAGAAAAATCCATTATAGTAACATCATAACCTTTTACAGCGAAAACCGGTCCCTGTTGTCCACCACCACAAGCTAAACCTAAGATCTTTTTCCCGTTTGTTTTTTCAAACCATTCTTTTGGAACTTTTTTTCCAACGGTTAATGCGACAGAAATTGGATTATTCCTGACTTCTTCTAATTCTTCATGTGTCAATGGTTCTGTATAGTCATTTTTTACATTATTCCATCTATCTTGATTTATTTTTATGTAGTTGTTCATTTTATAATCTCCTCATAATTTTATATTATCTGTCACTTGTCTTTATCTACATCGTGGTTTTCCCATCAGTAAATAGTCTAAAACGAGTTTTACAACTTTAGAAGTTTCTTTATCGACTATCAAAAAAAGAAGTGAAACCACTTCTTTTTTGAAACTATCTCTTTGTGACGTCTTTTTCTGCATTGATTTCCAATAGCTTATTTGTTAATTGGTTTTCAATACGACGTAGTTCAAGCTGTGCAGCTTCACGCTTGTCACGGCCTTCCTTCTGAATGTTCAATACTTCATCCAATGTAGAAATTAATTGTTCGTTAGTATGTTGTAATGTTTCGATATCAACGATACCACGTTCGCTCTCTTTCGCTGTATCAACAGTTGCCTGGTGCAATGTTTCCGCATTCTTCTTGAGAAGTTCGTTAGTCATGTTTGTAACTTCACGTTGTGCTTCCATTGCTTGTTTAGAGTGTGTGATACCTAAAGACAATACAATCTGATTCTTCCAAAGTGGAATTGTATTCGCAAGTGTACTCTGGATCTTTTCAGTCATTAGCGTATCGTTGTTCTGTACCAAACGAATCTGTGGTGCCATCTGGATGGAAACCTGTCTTGTTAGTTCAAGGTCATAGAGTTTCTTTTCAAAACGTACACAAGCCTGTTCTAAATCATTTGCCTTCTGTGCATCTTCAGGTAAACCTGTCTGCTTTGCCTTTGCGATTAATGCAGGTAATTCATTTGCACGAACGTCCTTTAACTTCTTACGTCCAGCAATGATATACATACTTAATTCCTTGATGTTTACTTGGTTGCGTTCATAGAGTTCATCGAGTAAAGCGATATCCTTCAATAATTGAATTTGATGATCTTCTAAGACACCTGCAATCTTTTCAACGTTAGCTTCTGCCTTATCATAGCGAGCTCTGAACTCTTCAACCTTTGACTTACCTTTATCAAATAAGCTTGCGAAGAATCCCTTCTTCTCATCAGAGTCAGATGTATTCTTTAAATTTACAACAAGATCTGTGAGGATATTTCCAATTTCCCCTAAGTCCTTTGTACGTACATTCTGTAATGCTGTATTGGAGAAATCCGTTACTTTCTTCTGTGCAGCAGAACCATACTGGAGAACTGTATTGGAATCCATGATATCAATCTTCTGTGAGAAAGTATCGATTGTCTTTTGTTCTGCATCACTAAATTCTGTTGCCTCAATTGGGTCAATAGATTTTAGTTTCTCATCTTCTTCAGCAGCTTTTTTTGCTTCTAAGTCAGCTAACTGCTTTTGGTTTTCTTCTTGAAGCTCATCAGGCGTTAGCGTAAGTGTGATTTCTGGCTCAGATTGTGTCTGTGCTTGTGCCTGTGTTTGTGTTTGATTTGTATTATTTTCGCTCATGTCATTCCCCTTCTGTTGTATATAGATTTAGTATACCACGTTGTTTTTTAATTGATATTCATTTTTTTCTCGCGCTGTCTGCGAATCAGATATGTGATAAGTCTGATGATTCCTAACAGTGCTACGATTGCGATAATGATTGCTAGATAGATACGATAGCCAAAAGCTGAAGTGTTTTGAAAGAAGCGTATGAAGCTAAAATGCTTATCCTTAATTTTCTGATCTCTTGCGGTTTGGTACTGTGCTTTCATCTCAGATACCCCATTTACTTTATCCATATCTGAGATATAACGTGTGATTGCTTGCCATTCTTTTAACTCAGTTCCATCCGCATTGTACAGAATCATATCTGAAAAATCTTTGATTTCATGACCTGAGGCATCATATGTATGAATGTCTAGCTGATTAAATGTCTTCTTCCCTACTGATGGCAACATATTTGCGATATACAAGTTCGTTACCACAGGATATAACTTATCCTTTTCTACAGGTATATAGAAGCCTGCGTTCGTGCGAACTTCCGCATCGACTACATGATTTAAGATAAAGCGATAATCAGAATAATGATACTGCATGCCACTAAAGAATAGTTGTCCATCCACCATCATATCTTTACCCACACTACGATCAAGTTCTGCAACTTTGATTAAATCAGAGCCCTTCATATATACACGAATCAGTGGATATCCAAGTAACCCATCATTTCCTTTGCCAAGGTTTACCGCATTGTATACTTCCCCAACTGTGATATCACCCTTCACAAGTCCAGAGCGAATAATTCCCTTTGCGGTCAATCCTATCGTAAATGATGTATCTTTGGTTGTTAACTTGCTTGCATATACATAGGCATCCGTAATGAGGTCTGCCATAGAGTTTCCTGTAAAGGCGGAATAATCTTCATACACATCCGTTAGTGGGAAGTTTGTATATCCAATCGATTGGTCCATTGTATATCCATATTGTTTGAGATAATTCTCATTTACATCCGTTTTATATTCTTGAATCTTTGCGTTAATTGTCTGATCGACTGGACTTTCTGCCGTAATAGGAATCAATTGATAATCAATCTTCTCTTTTGTCGTTGCGTTGATATCTAACAAGCCAAGATACTTACCAAAACATCCCGCAGATACAATCCATGTTTTATTCTTATGAATTGGTTCTGTTAAAACGGTATGGGTATGACCACTGACAATAACATCGATGCCATCTACCTTCTCCGCAAGGATTTCATCCTCGGACTTACTAGGATCTTTGTTTGTGCCACTATGAGAAAGGCAGACAATCACTTGTGCACCTTCTTCTTTCAGTTTCTGAACCATCTTCTTGGCTACTTCAATACGATCTGGGAAGGTGTTATTACCAGCGGCTGTGTAATAGACACTATCTTCACCCATTACCCCAAATAAGCCAATCTTATATCCACCACGTTCAATGATTTTATATTCTGCACCACCATGATCTTCCCAGGCTTTCTTTAACGCCTGTGATTCCTCATCCTCACCAAATGTAAGATTACTACAAAGAATTGGCGGAGTATTGGTAGAACTTTCAATCATCTTTGTAAGAGAAGCGACACCATAATCAAACTCATGGTTTCCAAGTGTTGTCGCATCATAACCCATCATTCCTAATAGTGATAAATCAGGTGCACTCTTTTCAAATAAGGCATTATAGAAAGTACCCATTGAGAAATCACCCGCATCAACCAGTATCGTATGATCGTTACGATTTGCCGCAATGGTTCCTGCTAGTTGTGCATATCCACCAATAACTTCTGGTTCACCAGTTTCTGTATTCGTCACACGATAGGGATCAATATGATCATGTAAGTCATGTGTAAATAGAATACGTACGGTCGAACTATCATCCGATGTCTGTTCTTCATCAGCGTATACAACTGTAGAAATCGTACTTGTAAGGACGGTCATCACAGTTATGATTTTCAATAAAAATTTATTCATGTTGCTAGCACCTCTGCGCTTTTGATTATATCATTTTGCATATTGAAAAGAATGAGGAAACCCCATTCTTTAACATTTTTCAACAATTTTCACTTTATTATGCAAAGTTATATTCTGTCACAATTGGCTTTCTGCCCTCTGCCTTATCTCTATAGTATTCATAGAAACTAATACCAAGATAAGAACCAGAAATATTGTAAACATTTGTATAGCCAAGCTTCTGTAATGCACAGATGACATTATAACTACGTTGTGAAGAACGACAGTGCAAGTATACAGGCACATCTGTAGGAATTTCACTAAGTCTTTCTCTAAACTGAGACATTGGAATATTCACTGCGTTAATCAGATGTCCCTTTTCAAACTCATCTGGTTCACGAACATCGATAATACATGCATTATCTTCTACAAGCTCTCTCACTTTGTAAACTGGAACCTGTCTGAATTTATCATGTAAAAGGTTTAATCCTACAAGAGCTGTGTGATTTACAACATCCTTCGCTGTTGAGTAGTATGGGGAATAGCATAGTTCTAATTCCTTCAAGTCCTCCAATGTTGCGTTCATACTGATCATAGCCGCAATGACATCGATTCTCTTATCTACACTACCCTTACCAACTGCTTGCGCTCCTAAGATTCTTCCCGTAGGCTTTTCAAAAATAAGCTTGAAGAAGAGTGGGTTACTATCTGGCATTAAACCAACTTTATCTCCAGGGATTGTATACGCAAAGTCATAGTTATAACCATGTTGTTGGCAATCTTTTTCATTTAAACCAGTATTTGCTACATTTAAGCCAAAGAGATGGATACAACTTGAGCCAATAACACCTCTATTACTATGTGTTTCACCAAACATATGGTCAGCCGCAGCTCTTGCCTGTCTTTGTGCAGGTCCTGCAAGCGGAAGTCTAGTCTTATCATTTGTAAGTCTATTTGTGACTTCGATTGCATCACCTACTGCATAAATATCAGGATAGTTTGTCTGATAGTTATAGTTCACTAAGATTGCCCCTGTCTTACCAAGCTCAATACCACAATCCTTCGCAAGCTTTGTCTCTGGTGCCACACCGATTGCCATAATCACAGCTTCAGCTGGGAGGTGTTCTCCACTAGAGAGCACTACTTCACCTTCGCCTACTTCTGTTACAGTTTTTCCTAAATACAGGTTAATACCATTATCAATGATTTCCTTGTGGAGAATCTGTGCCATATCCTCATCCAGAGGTTTCATAACCTGTGGTAAACCTTCCACAAGATTTACTTCTTTTCCAGCTTCACGGAAGTTCTCAGCCACCTCAAGTCCGATAAAACCACCACCGACAACAGTTACCTTGTTTACATTCTTCGCAGCTACATAGGCTTCAATCTTTTTAATATCTGTAACATTCTTTACTACAAATACATTCTCACGGTCGATACCTTTAATTGAAGCTGGCAAGATTGCGTTCGCACCTGGGGAAAGTGCTAATTTATCATAACTTTCTGTAAAGCTTTCTCCAGTAACTAAATTCTTAACGACTACTTCTTTCTTGTCTGGATGAATCTCTGTAACCTCATGCTTTACCAAAGCCTTGATTCTGTACTTATTCCAGAATTCTTCTGGATTCATCAAAACTAGCTTATCGCTGTTATCAACGATACCACTTAAAGCGAAAGGTAGACAGCAGTTAGAGAAGGATACATTCTCTCCTCTTTCAAACATAATAACTTCTGCTGTTTCATCGATTCTTCTAGCTCTTGCGGCAACACTGGCACCACCAGCTACACCACCTACAACTACAATCTTCATACTCACTTGTCTCCTTTTCTTCACGAAACATTCTTTCTTTTTCTAAATTGATATACCAAAACACCACAAACTGTCCATAAGATTAGACTAATGAAAGCTTCCTTTGAAAGTTGTGCGGGAGATCCTGGAAACATTAACAGCACAATGAAACTAGCTGAAATCAGTGAACCAAGCATACACAGTACTTTTTCCACCTTGGATTTAGCAAGGGAAATACTGATGAAACTTACATACATATACGCTACTGCCGCAAGGACACTTGCCATATCTACGATGTAGATAATTACACGTCTACCAACAAAGGCTCCAATCAAACTAATCGCACAGACAAAGAGAATGGCATATGGTTGTACACCTTTCTCGTTTTTGATGCTGTATTTTGGCCCAAGATGCTTTCTTTGGGATAAACTTGCAATCAGTTTACTCGATGCAATCATAAAGCCATTGATTCCACCGATTACTGCAGCTGCCAACGCAATTAACATGATATAGAATCCAGCTTTACCTAAGTGTTGAATTATCGCATCCGCAACAGCCCAATGCATCTTCATAGCTGTTTCAGGCGAAAAACCTAATCCAGCTATCGTATTTAACGCCCCATAAATGAATATACCAATTAATACCGAAATCCCTACGAGTAATGTAGATTTTTCAGGTTTAAAGCCAAGTTCCTCCGAAACCTGTGGTACTACATCAAACCCTACAAACAAGAAGGGCGCTATCGCTATGATCTTCGAAATCTCACTAAACGAAAAGCGGTAGTTTTCCACATAGTTTTGATGAAAGGCCTGCAAATCACTCCTCATAAACATCAAGCATAGAAGTCCTGATACAATGACAGCCAAAAGAATGCTCATGATATTTTGCACTTTCGTGCTAATTTTTAATCCTTGAATATTGATGTAACCAAACAAAATAATGACAGCAGACATCACGAGTACATCCGTTAGATAGATTGGATATCCCGAAATGGAATATAGATAGAAAAAATCCATCTTCGCACCAAATATCTCACGTAACAGAAGAACAAATGCGCCTGCATTAAGTGGAACCATGCTTAAATAACAAAGACTTAGGGACCAGCCTACTACAAAGCCATGTACCTTGCCTAGATGATTTAAAGCATAGGTAAACTCCCCACCATCTTCTCTATGATTCTCGAGCATGATGTGATAGCCATTTTGTATCACCATGATAAAGACACCACCAATTAAAAGTCCTATAAAGGTATTGATTACACCTGCTTCTTTTAAAAACTTTGTGCCTGGAAGTGTAAAGGAGCCCCAGCCTATAATGGCTCCAATTACAAGTCCAAGAACATCGATATATCTTAATTTTTTATCCATCTAAACGAACTTTTTTAGCAATGATATTTCCTACAACACCACCGATTACTAAGACTACAAGGAAGATCCATCCGGATAGTGAGAAGTTTGCGATTGGAGTATATAGAGCTCCTACGTTACATCCGTTAGAAAGTCTTGTACCAAATCCCATCGCAAAGCCGCCAATTGCATAGAATAATGCCTGCTTTGGATTCATCTTCCAGCTTGACTTGCAGAAGGAGATGAAGTTATTTGATGTGAGCATGTATACAAATGTACCTAATACGATACCTACGTTCTGTACATTGATTGGGTGTTCAAAGAAAGGCATTTGGTAAGGACCTGCTGCGCCCTTTGTAAATTCAACAATTGTTTCTACCTTAACACCAAATAACATAAGTAACTTGCCAAACCAGAATCCGTAAGGAGTACTTGCACCCCAACCTGCTTTTGTAACACCCATGAGTAATACGAATACTGCAGAGATGACAAGAACAGCCGTTCTTAAACTCCAAGGACGTGCGAAGATCTTCACATAACCTTCTTCACTGCATGGGCAAACAGGCTCAGTTTCATCAAGAGACTTCTTTTCAGCAGCTAGTTGTACTGTTTCACTACCAATACCAAAGTAAGTTCCTGCTTCCTTTCTCTTTTTTTCGTAGAGATAACTTAACTTCACTACGATCAAGCAAAGAATACCAGTTAGAATTAACGCACCTAAGTAACCCTGTAAACCATCAAACGCAAATAAGTCTGGGAAGTATACACCATTCTTGTCACCAAACTTGATTAAAGAATCCTGTACCCAGCTTGCTGTATTCTGAATTGGGAAGCCTACAAATACACCAATACAGAAGAATAGTAAGGTAACAATACCTCTAGGAAATGCCGCAACTAAGTCTGTTAATACACCTGATGCACAACATGACGCAAACGCCATACCAAATCCGAAGAGAAGACCTCCTAAGATCAAGCCTAAGTTAATTGGGTTTACCCAAAGGTCAAACTGGGAAACATCCGCATTATATAGGACTGCTGTACTAACTGCAGCCGAAACGAAAAACATAAACATCAAGGCTCTCATGAGCTTTGTAGAACCACCCTTATAGGCACGGTTTACACTTCCCGCAAAGCCCATAAAACCTCTCGCTAAAGCGTAACCTAAAATTGCGCCCATCACTAATCTGAAATACAACATTGAGGAACTTAATCCAAACATGCCGAATAAGATTACAATTGCCAACAATATAAAGCCAGCAATTCTCTCCATTTGTTTCATACTTTTAATTTCTCCTTTTCTTCCATGATAAAACTATCCCCCATATGGAAGCTCTATCATCCTCATATGAATTGACATAGAAACGTGCAGAGCTAATGTAGGCTGTTCCTCTGCTCTATGTTTTTCTACTATAGCACAAATCTTATTATCGTATATTCCATGTTACATATACGAATCTAATCCAAATCTATTTTGTAAAATTCGCAAACAAAAACCTCCATCTTTTCTAAATAATTCTTCGAGATGGAGGAAATACCAATCGAATTGATTTTTAACTATTATCCTTCTAGATAATATGCATATGCCTTTTCAGCACGTCCAGCTGTATGTGAAGCACCTTCATATCTTGTTACGAAGATTGTAGCTG
>CAURLC010000002.1:0-138802 GCA_963525775.1 uncultured Solobacterium sp.
TGTATGTTACCCCCCCCGATTTTCAAGAGAAAATGTATTTTACAACGAATGATTTATTTAAATTTTAGATGAGAGTTTTATTGTTGTTCTCGCTTTTCTATCATCTGACTAAGAATTGGTAAAGCGTTAAAGATATATAATCTTTTCGCATGATAATCATGTTCTTCATTTGCGGCAAGCAATAATGTAAAATTCCCTTTCACTTCATCACTATCATAGTGAAACATGTCTGGATGTTGTTTCATATCGTCTATCTGCATCTTAACTGTTCGATACGAAAAATCCTTTGTGCCTGTCAGGGTTAATACATAAAAGTCATCCGCTGTATATCCTTGCGCAACGATTGCATCTTCTAATAATTGAGCAGTCCAACTTGGATTATCCCACCCATATTGTGCAACTGTTATACGATTACCCCAATATAATGACCCACTAAAAGGCACATAGTATCTAAAGTATCTCATGCTATCCATCATGCGATACCATGTTGTAACGGCACCCATGGAAAAGCCCAAAAAAACACGATGGTCTCTAGCGGCGATTAAATCTTCTTCACTTGTAGAACTAGCATAGGTACGATATGTATTTTCAAATTGCGGTATCAAATCATTCTGCAACTCTTTCCCAAATGCCTCGGTTAAACTTGCATCATAATCATCTGTATCCATATCCACATTATCGTGATAATAGGACGCAAACACCATTAACATTGGTTTCATCTCTTTCTTTTCAATTAGATGATCAATTACATTTTTAATATCTGTCAAATCATCTAATTCACCTGGAAAGGAAGTTACATCTCCCGTATGACCATGCATGGTATAGACAACATCATATCGTTCTGTACTTGTTTCGTATCCATACGGAATATATACATACGCATATTTCTTCATGACTCTGTTTTGATAGTCATAAGTATTTGTCATGTAGTCAAAGCGTACAACTTTACCCTGTTGTTTTGCGGGGGCCATATATCCTTCAGGTACGTTGTGTATCCCTAACGAAATAGATGAGTCTTTCTGGATTTCTAGGTACGGTTGAAATACCAGCTCTACTGAATCATCTGAGTTTTTCTTTGTCGTACATCCGACTAGGATCGAAGTCACTAATAGGATTACGATAATCAATTTCTTCATCATTACCTTCTTTCATTAGAAAGTGAGAAGATTCCAAATCTTCTATAATTCTGGATTTGGAATCTTTTCAACATTTAAATGAATTGTATCTTTGAGTTGTACTAACTCTACACCAGCAGCTTTTAACATACGCTTGCTAGCGATATTAGTATCTACTCCATTATATTTATCAGATTCATAGACAATGCGATGAATGCCAGATTGTATAATTGCCTTCGCACATTCATTGCATGGGAATAAGGATACATAAATCGTACATCCTGCAACCGGCCACTTCGAATTTAAAATAGCATTCAACTCCGCATGTACGACAAAGGCGTACTTAGAGTCTAAAGTATCGCCATCACGTGACCAAGGGAAAACTTCATCTGAACATCCTTTTGGAAATCCATTATATCCAACTGATACAACACGGTGGTTATCATCAACAATTGCGGCACCAACCTTTGTATTAGGATCTTTTGAACGTAAGGCTGATAAATGAGCTAGTCCCATAAAATACTCGTCCCAACTTAAGATGTTATCTTGTTTTATCATAAACTATTCCTTTCCTAGAACCTGTACAAATCCATCATCTAATCCATATACAGTATCCAATCTTTCAGCCAAGAAATAAGAATACTGATGCAATGGACCATCATTCAAAACTTGCAATACCTTTAAATCTGTCCCTAGATATCGAGAGCGTGTTGGAATAAAACGATTTTGCCATGAAATAAAACATAAAACCCCAACCAACCCAACAAGAGCTACGATATGATTTACCCGTTTACTAACCTCTGCTTTATCTGTTGTAATAAATCCATACATAATTAATCCTGTCACAAAGCCACCTAAATGTGCGTGTACAGAAATATTCGGTAAGAAATTCAATAAGAGATTAATAAACAACATATTCATAAGAGCAGCACGTACCGGAGGCATTCTCCAACCACCTGTACGTAAAATTAGTGTCACATACGCAGCTAGTAGCCCATAAATACCACCAGAAAGTCCTACAACAAAACTATTTTCTGGTGAAGCTAGTACAAATAGAGATCCCACAATAATTGAGGGTATTAGTATCAACAGATATCTTTTAATTCCTAATAATGGTTCAAAGACTTTGCCAAGTGATAATAAAGCCATCATGTTCATCGCTAAATGCCATAAATGAACATGAACAAACCCTGCTGTTAATAATCGCCAATACTCACCTGCTAAAACAAACGGTTTATAGAAAGCACCTATCAAAATTGAATTTGTAATCGTACTATCACTTGGAAACAACTGAATAAACACCCATACCACAAAACATATTGCGATAATACTATTTGTCGCAATTGTCTTTCTTTGTTTCATTAGGCTACCCTCTTACGAAGTATATTTAATAACTTTTCAAAGTATTCTGGTAATGGCGCATGGAATGTCATCGTTTCCCCAGTTGTAGGATGAACTAACGTTAATTCACTGGCGTGTAGTACCTGACCTTGTGTATCCATATATGGACATGGTTGTCCATACTTATCATCACCCATCACAGGATGGTTGATATATTTCATATGTGCTCTAATTTGATGCGTTCTTCCTGTTTCTAAACGGCATTCTAGGTAAGTTGCAACATTAAAACGTTCTAAGACATGGAAATGCGTTCTAGCATCACGACTATTTTCTTCTGTTACCTTCATGCGTTGACGGTCACGTGGATCACGTCCAATTGGTGCATCTACCAAACCATCATCATGTGTGATATTTCCAACAACAATTGTTTTATAGACACGATGACAAGTCTTATTCTCTAATTGCTTGGCAATCGCTTCATGCGCTTTATCATTCTTGCATGCCACAATACAGCCTGTCGTATCTTTATCGATACGATGAACGATGCCTGGACGAATCACACCATTAATACCCGATAAATCCTTACAATGATATAACAGTGCATTTACCATCGTATTGGAATAATTACCAGGAGCTGGATGAACGACCATACCCTTTGGCTTATTGATAACGATAATATCATGATCTTCATACAGAATATCTAATGGAATATTTTCCGGTAGAATATCTACTGGACGATCCTCAGGTACATCGCAAATGATTTCATCTCCAGTTACAACTTTCAATGAACTCTTTGCGACTTTTCCATTGACGAATATCATGCCATCATCTGCGAGCTGTTGTACACGCGTTCTAGATAGTTCTGTATTTAAGCTTAGATATTTATCTAATCTTTCTTTTGTATCTTCACTTACGATCCACGTTTGTTTTGCCATTTTTCTCTTCCTTCCATGTTGCGATTAACAATAAGAATACTCCAATACATAAAGCCATGTCCGCAACATTAAACACTGGGAAATCATAGCCAAAAATATAGAAATTTAAGAAGTCTCTAACATAATTTAAGAAGAGACGGTCAATCAGATTCCCTGCTGCACCACCAATCATTAATGCAAGAGATATTCCTGTTAATATATCAGGTTTTTTTACAAATAGATACCAACCCATAAGACCAATCGCCACTGCGGCAACCAGTGCAAGTACACCTTGTTGTCCAGATAGTAATGACCATGCCATACCAGTGTTTTGTACATATGTAATATGAAAGAAACCTTCTATTACAGGGATATCATGGAACAAGCCCAAACTAGCTGCCCACATCTTTGAAAATAAATCAATTAATACTGTAACGATAATAATACCGATATAAATCATAACTACCTCAATTCTTTCGTAAACTACACTTCTTTGTAAATACTGCAAACTCTAAGAGTTCAAATGGTTCAAAGCGAGAAATTAACTTTTCATACGCTGCTTCAAACATTGAACCATCCGTTTCTTCCACCAATCTCTTCTGCAATTTTTCGTGTAATGCAGTTGATTCATCATTAGTAAATTCTTCATGACGCACCGCCACAACTTCATCACTATCACTTACAAAGACGATTTCAAATGCAAATATATTTTTTGATTTGATTGCCTCAATAAATTCTGCATCGCCATCCTTTGCATAAAATGGTAAATCACTAGCTTCTAAGCAATCAAATATCTCTAATACAAATGCATCGATAATACCCTTTTGAATAAAGGATACTGTCACATCAGATGTCTTTAACCTACTTAGTTCCTCTTGTGTCCAAATATCATCCTTTACTACAAATAAGAATGTATTATCTTTAAAATCAATCCAAATTCCATTTTCACAAGAAGGATATTTTTGACCAACTTGAAAAATTGTTTGTTTAATATTTTTATTCATGTTACTCATTTTAACATCCTCCTGGTTAATACTTTAGTGTTTCTTTAAGAAGTTTGTTACAAATTCAAGTTGCGATAATGCATACTGATACATATCACCAATCATATTGTATGCAAGATCTTCCGATAGAACACCACAAGCTAAATCTTCAGGAAGTTTTCCTGCACTATGTGCTTGTGCATCATCAAACCAATCTTGGCTACTATAATACTTACTAACCGCATCATACTTTTTCATGACACGCTTTAACTTCTTAGTTGCCTTAATTGTTTCTTCTAGGACGGCAGTTACTTCGTTCATGTTTGTTTCCATTGTTTCAATACGCTGTACTTGTTTTGTTTTCTTTTTCATTGTTATCACCCATAATATTTTACCATAAGTTAGAAAAAGATACCCTAAGGTATCTTTATTCAATTGCATTTACAATTTCTAATACTGCTTCTTTAATCTTCGCATTCACTGCGAGTGCTTCTTTGCGAGAAGCTTGCTTTGTATAGAAGTAGAACTTGATCTTTGGTTCTGTTCCAGATGGACGTACCGCAAACCAACTATCGTTATCTAAATAGAAACGTAGAACGTTAGATGCTGGAATATCTTCATATCCGTGTAAGTAATCAATTACCTTCTCTACTTTGTATCCAGCTACTTCTGTTGGAAGATTGTTTCTAATAGAAACCATCATACGCTTGATACGTTCTGCACCAGCGATACCTTCTAATACAAGGTTTGGTTCATCTTCTGCATAGAAACCATACTTTTCATAAAGTTCCTGTAATACATTCCATAATGTCTTACCTTGCTTACGATAGTAAGCAGCGGCTTCTGCTACTAACATACCAGCAGAGATACCATCCTTATCACGGATATCTACACTAGCTGCGTAACCTACAGACTCTTCATAACCAAAAAGATATGTATATCCCTGTTCAAGTAATGCAGGAATACGTCCGCAGATGTTCTTGAATCCTGTTAATGCTTCGTACATCTCAACACCATACGCATTTGCCATAACGGTACTCATAGTAGAAGTAACGATAGACTTAATCATGACACCCTTTTTAGGTAATGTCCCTGCACTCTTGTGACCTTCTAAGATGTAATTTACTAATAAGTATCCTGTCTGATTCCCATTTAATGGAATATAGTTACCATCATCATCGCGTAATTCAATTGCGAAACGGTCACTATCTGGGTCAGTAGCCATTAATAATTCTGCACCAACCTTCTTACCAAGCTCTTCACTCATCTTAAAGGCTGCTGGACTTTCAGGATTAGGATAACCTACTGTTGTAAAGTCAGGATCTGGATCCTTCTGTTCTGGTACGATATGCCAATTTGTAAATCCACGATCCTTCATCATTGTCGCAAAAGGAATCGAACCTGCACCATTGAGTGGTGTATATACAAGTGGAATATCTAAGTCAATTTCATCACCACTATGGATCGCTAGGCTTTCTACTAGATCTAGATATGCACGGTCATATTCTTCAGATAATACAACAATCTTGCCAGAAGCTACGCCTTCATTGAAATCGGATTTCTTAATACCGTTCCAGATATCTACTGCATTGATTCTTTCTTCCATGCCATCCGCTACAGTACTACTTACCTGACAACCATCACTCCAGTAAGCTTTATAACCATTGTATTCTTTAGGATTATGAGAAGCAGTAATGTTAATACCAGATGTTGTACCTAACTTACGAATCATAAACGCAAGTTCAGGTGTAGGGCGTAAGTCTGGGAATACATATGTTTTAATTCCATTCGCTGCGAAAATACCAGCAGCTAATTGTGAGAATTCTTTTGAGAAATGTCTTGGGTCATGCGCAATCACAATACCCTTGTCCATTGCTTCTTGACCCTGTGCACAGATATACTCTGCTACACCTTGGCTTGCTTTACCAACTGTATAGAAGTTCATGCGGTTTGTACCAGCACCAACAATGCCACGTAAACCAGCAGTACCAAATGCTAAATTTTGATAAAAACGTTCTTTGATTTCATTGTCATCATCCTTGATAGCCAACAATTCATCTTTCAGGGGGTCACCCTCAGGTAACATTCGAACCCATTCTTCATATCTTTGTTTATAATCCATTATTTTTAACCCTCCGATTATGTATCTCTATTTTAAACTAAAACATGAAATGTTGAAACAATGGGAAGATAAATTCATAAAGCACAACAATCTGTTCTTATCAATTAAAAAGCAGACCGCAAAAGCCTGCTTTACTTATTTCTTAACAATCGGAAATTCAAACCAGAATGTACTACCCTCTTTAAGATTGCTAATAACACCATATTTGGCATTATGTAATTCAAGTATCTCTTTAACAATAGCTAAACCAATACCAGAGCCATTTGATACACGAACATGTTCCTTATCAATCTTGTAATAACGATCCCAGATTTTAGAAATATCATCCTTTGCAATACCTTCTCCAAAATCTTGAATTTCTACACGCACGTTATCATTCCCTAATATTTCACGAACAATGATATGTTTTTTATCACCACTATAGTTGATTGCATTTGTCATGAAGTTGTTAAATACTTGTTCAATACGTTTGATATCAGCGTTGATGATTGCTTCAGACGATAACTCTGTATCGATTGTAAATCCTTCTTGCATATGATAGACATCATATTTTTGAAGTTGGGTGTGTAATACCTTAGTTAAGTCAAAATTTTCTTTCTCTAAATGTATCTTTTCTTCTTGTAGTTTCGATAAATCTAATAAGTCATTGACGAGTGACGTTAAGCGTTTGGATTCATCGATGATTACCTGAATATTTTCATCTGTCTTCTCTTCTGGAAGATCCTTCATCATCTCACCATAACCAGAAATCATTGTTAATGGTGTACGAAGGTCATGCGATACATTCGCAATTAAATCACGTTTTGCTTTATCTGCTTTCTGAATATCTTCAGCCGCCGTTAAGAGTGTATCGTTCAACTCTTCCGCCTCACGATAATTTTGAACCGTTACACGTTCATACTTTCCTTCCGGTAATGTTTTCGCAGATTGATTAATTAAAATCAGTGGACGCGCAATCGTGCGATACATGATATAGGTTAATACCAGAACAGCAACCAAGATGATTGCAGAGATATACCACATCTGCATTGACAATGTTTTCTTTGTCGTGGAAATCGGTGTGATATTACTATAAACCATGACAATTGATTTATTCCCATCATGGTCTTTAATAATGCGTGTATACGTAATATTACGGAAACGTTCACCATTGGTTGGTGTAATCAAGTTTGTATCTTGTACAACCATCGACTCACCCTTATCGCTGTTTTCTGCATTTGCAATCTGTGTTAGGATTTCGTTCGAAGACATTTTATATAGACGACAACCTAAATTCTTACCACCTGATTCAAGATAGGTATCTTCATACGTACCTGGAAAAACATTTGATTCACGTAATACACGAATGCATGTTTCATTGGTTTCTTGGGCAATGTTGATGTATTCTTCTATATCATCCGCATCATCATCTTCCTTTACAACATTGACAACCGCATTCGATACATTCTCAACCGTACGTTTTTTACTTGCTTCATACATCGGCTCCAATAATAAAGCCTGAAATATAAACACAATCGCAACAAGCGCAAATGAGAATATAGAAAGATATAGACCGATCTTCCAGCGTAAACTAATATTCTTTTTCCGTTTAGGCGTTAACTTTTTCAAAACGATAGCCAACTCCTCTCAACGTAATAATATACTTTGCGTAATCACCTAGATTTTTACGCAACAGTTTGATATGTGTATCTAGAGTACGATCATCCCCAAAGAAGTCATAACCCCATACATTCTGTAATAACTGTTCACGCGTTAAGGCAATACCCATATTTTTCACTAGATATACTAGAAGCTCATATTCCTTTGGAGATAATTGAATACGCTGACCTTCAATCG
Source organism: uncultured Solobacterium sp. (assembly GCA_963525775.1). GTDB lineage: Bacteria > Bacillota_I > Bacilli_A > Erysipelotrichales > Erysipelotrichaceae > Bulleidia. The sequence goes on from CAURLC010000002.1 coordinate 8,312, forward strand.
TTACAGTACGTGCGGAATAGTCAATCACCATACCATCAATCTTGAATTGATCTAAAGATACTGCTTCAACCGGACGAACTCGTTTTAAGATCGCATGAATGCGCATCATTAACTCTTTTGAAGAAAATGGTTTCACAACATAATCATCAACACCAACATCAAAACCATGAATACGATCATATTCCTCACCTAGAGCGGATAAAAGAATAAAAGGCAACTGTGGTTTTGTTTTCTTGATTTCTTTCACTGCGGAGAAGCCGTCTAAGTGAGGCATCATAATATCCATGACGACAAGATCATAGTTATTCTTTTCGCATAATTCTACTGCTTCCATGCCATCGGCAGCTTCAGCTGTTTCAAAACCTTCGTGTTTTGCATATTTAATAATCAATTCGCGAATCTTCGCTTCATCATCTACAATCAAAATCTTCGTCATGGAACATCCTCCTAATAAGTATCTTAGTAAAACTATGTGAACACTACGTGAATACTTTAAATACTTTCGATGAATTCAGCTACAACATCTAATTCTGGAACGACTACTTCATCGATACAGCCCTTATCTGCAGCAGCTGGAATCTCTGGATTCATTGGAATCTGTGCAAGTAATGGTAAATGATACTTTTGTGCAACTTCATGTGCATGTGATTTACCAAAGACATATATCTTTTCATCACAGTTAGGACATTGTACATAAGACATATTTTCAACAAGACCCAATACCTTAATATTCATCATTGATGCCATGTTAATTGCTTTTTCAACAACCATGGATACTAAATCCTGTGGACTTGTTACTACGATAATTCCATCAAGTGGTACAGATTGGAATAAAGTTAATGGAACATCACTTGTTCCTGGAGGCATATCTACAAACATGTAGTCTACTGCTTCCCATAATACTTCTGAATAGAATTGTTGCAGAATAGAAGCCACCATGGGACCACGCCAGATAACTGGTGTTTCATCCTTATCCAATAACATATTAGAAGAAATTAACTGCATTCCATTCTTTGTGATAGCTGGATAGATAGTACCCTTAAAACCTTCAGCCTTTGATGTAACACCAAAAGATTTTCCTTGAGATGGACCAGTAATATCACCATCTAATACTGCTACTCTGTGATTTCTCTTTTGCATCATAGATGCTAACATAGATGTCACAAATGACTTACCTACACCACCCTTACCTGATACAATACCAATTACTTTCTTGACACTAGCGCCTTCATGTAATTCGAATTTCTGAATACCTTTTTTATTAGGCATACGGAAGCCATAATCTTCCGGTGTTTTTCCTTTTGCGTTTCTTTCACTCATTTTCATCACCTCTTTACCCATTTTACTATAAACATTGATAAATTTTCTCTATTTTGCCTATATTCAAGTTATATATGATATTATTGTTGCGTTAAAGGAGATATATCATGTCAGGATATGTAGTTGTAGGTTCCCAATGGGGCGACGAAGGAAAAGGAAAAGTCGTAGATTTATTGGGTACTAACGTCAATATGGTAGTACGTTTCCAAGGTGGTAATAACGCAGGCCATACCGTTGTCGTTAATAATAAAAAGATCATTTTACACTTATTACCATCAGGTATTTTAAACGCAGATGCTACATGCATTATTGGACCTGGTGTCGTTGTAAACCTATCCGTATTATTCAAAGAAATTGATACATTAGAATCACAAGGATTTACATGTGATCACCTAAAGATCAGTGACCGTGCTCACCTTCTCATGCCATATCACGTAAAGATTGATGAATTGCAAGAATTACGTGCTGGAGCTGGTAAGATTGGCACAACCAAGAATGGTATCGGCCCATGTTATGCCGATAAATACACACGTATCGGTATCCGCGTTTGTGATTTACGTGATTGGGACGTATTCCAAGAAAAATTAAAAGTAGTACTTGCACAGAAGAACGAAGAAATCGTTAAACTCTTTAATGCAGAACCATTTGATTATGATGAAATGGTAGCTACATTCAAAGAATATAGAGAACGCCTACTACCAATGATTTGTGATGCGACTGATAAGATCAACAAAGCATTAGACGCAAAACAAGTTGTATTATTTGAAGGTGCACAAGCAAATATGTTGGATATTAACTACGGTACATATCCATATGTAACTTCATCATCCCCTACTGCGGCTGGTGTATGTGAAGGTGCAGGTGTATCCCCACGAAAACTAGACCATATCATCGGTGTAACAAAGGCTTACTCCACACGTGTTGGTGAAGGTCCATTCGTTACCGAGTTACAAGGTGATGAAGCACATGCTTTACGCGAAAAAGGCTCAGAGTATGGAGCTACTACCGGAAGACCACGTCGTGTAGGTTGGTTGGACTTGCCAGTTGTTCGACAGGCTGTATTAATCAATGGTCTAACTGAAATGGCACTAACAAAACTAGATATCCTAACAGGCTATGAAAAGTTACCAGTTTGCGTAGGCTATGAAATCGAAGGCAAAGAGTATGATACAGTCCCTGCTTCCCTAAAGGACTATGCAAAAGCAAAACCAGTTTACAAATACTTCGATGGCTGGACAGAAGATATATCGAATGCCAGAACATTTGATGAGTTACCTGCTAACTGTCAAAAGTATGTACGCTTCATCGAAGAATACACAGGCACAAAGTTCTGCTTAGTATCTGTAGGTCCAGATCGTAACGCAAATATCGTATTAAGAAACATTCTAAAATAGTCATAAAGGTCGATAGAACAAACTATCGACCTTTATTAATTATTAGAAATTCTGACTTGCTTTATATCTCTTTACGGCTGTAATACTAAATGTTACGAAAGCCGCAAGAAGTGCTGTTAAATATACAGAAAGATTTGTAGTATCTTTAGTCTTAGGTGTTGAAGCAGCTGGTGTAGATGGTGTAGATGGTGTTGGAAGAGGTGTAGTGGCTAATGCATACTCATATACAACTCTTGTTACACCTTCTGATAAGAAACCAGTTGCAGAAGCAGACGAAGCACTTGGGCCTACTAGAGTATATTCTTTACCATCATATGTAATTGTCTGAGGTGCTTCATTCGCATCTTCTGCTGTATTGTATGTAGCTAATGCATCATCAGCGTTGTAAAGTGGTCTTAAATTTGTATCAATGTAAGTAGCCTTAATAGAAGTGCCCTCACCAGCAATTACATAGTCAACAATAACAGAACCTAACTGTAATTGAGAAACATCTTGGTCAGCCATATCCTCTGATAAAGGTGCAAAGTATGTTATTGCAGAATTAGCCCTTAAAGTAAATTTGTTAACATAATCAAAGAATGTTGATGAATTGATATTTACATCATTTGGAATCGTTGTCCAATCGCCATTATTTGGTGTGATATATGTATTTGGATTAGATACTGATTTGATTAAATGACCATCTTGTACATATTCATCAGTAATTAACGATACATCAGATAGACCACCAAAATTTTCTAAATCACCATTCATTGTAACAGTATGAGTTGAATATTCCTCTAACGATTGACATCCTGTTACATAACCACGGAGTGTCTGACCACCATTGCTGGCTTTCCATTCAGCTCTAGCATCAAGAGGTAAATACTTGATGTTCTTGGCTTGATCCATTGGAATCGTAACTTGTACCAAAACTGATTGGCTATGATTTTGTGTTGTATATATGTTATATGACTTCACTTTTCCATCATCTGGAAGATAATCATTACCCGATATGACATATGCTTTCTTACCATTCGCTAAACCTTCTGCTGTAGGGATACCATATTCATCATCACCAGTATAATTATCAATTACGTCATTGTAATCAGCAATTGACATAGGTGTATTGACTTCGACCGGATTACCATTCGCATCTCTTGTACCTACCAATGTGAATTTTACATCCGCATTATCAATATTAGGGACACGAATGAGTAAGTCACTTACAGTCTGGCCTTCATCACTTGAATGTAATCTTTGATAGGAAACAGTAAAGTTATAAGTAACACCAGTACCATCCTCACTGAGTGTCGCTGGTAAGCCTTCAACGTTGACATATCCACCGATATCGACAACATTATCAACTGAAGTTGAATATAATGTTGAGATAGAATTTGGTAAAGACTGTGAACTTGATTCTGTTGCTTCTGATGTGGATGATTCTGGAATAGCTGTTGGCGATACTTGCGTTGATGTTGTATTCGATTCTTCCGCATGTATTACTTGACTTCCAGTAAGCATGAAACTAGTAGAAATAGCCACACATATACTTAAACTTTTTAGATATTTATTCATAAATTCTGTCCTCACTTATTGATAATCTCAACATATGATTTGATACTTTCAAACCATAATAAGAATATTTTACGTTATCTAAATATCTTTGTCAATTTTGATGCATTACATTTAACATTAAGTATAAAATTATACATTTTATAGTTATTTTCATAAATAAAAACTGCATGGAAATTCATCCATACAGTCTTCATTCTAATCTCGTAATTTTAAAGAATTCCAACACGTTTATAGATCGTGTCAACGTTACGTACATGGTACATTGGGTCGAAACAATCCTCAATTTCTTCTAATGTTAAGGTGCTTGTTACTTCAGAATTTGCTAACATCAACTCTTTGAAATTGAGATTATTTTCCCATGCTTTAATTGCCTGAGGTTGTACCGTATCATATGCCTTTTCACGGGACCAACCCTTTTCAATGAGTTTTAACATAAAACGTTGAGAGAAGATAACACCATTTGTTAACCAGATATTCTTCTTCATATTTTCCGGGAACACTGTTAGATCCTTTAGAATTCGTCCAAAGCGATTCAACATGTAATCCAATAGTTCTGTTCCGTCGGCGCAAATAATACGTTCTACGCCTGAGTGAGAAATATCTCTTTCATGCCATAGTGGAATATCTTCATACGCTGCTAGCATATATCCACGCATTACTCTTGCGGCACCACAAATATTCTCTGAACCAATTGGGTTACGTTTATGTGGCATTGCACTAGAACCCTTTTGTCCTTTATTGAAATGTTCTTCTGCTTCGCGAACTTCCGTTCTCTGTAAGTGACGGATTTCCGTTGCCATCTGTTCTAAAGATGAGGCAATCAAGGCCAAGATTGCGAAGTAATGTGCATGACGATCACGTTGTAATACCTGTGTTGAAATAGCAGCACTTTGGATACCTAACTTTTCACATACATAATCTTGCACGAATGGTGGAATATTTGCGAATGTTCCAACTGCTCCTGAAATCTTACCAGCCTCAACATCCTTACATGCTAGTTCAAAGCGTTCAAGATTACGCTTCATCTCTTCATACCAAAGCGCAAATACTAGACCAAAAGTTGTGATTTCCGCATGTACACCATGCGTTCTACCCATCATAACAGTATCTTTGTATTTCAAAGCATTTGTCTTAAGAATATCCATGAATGTATGAATATCCTCACGTAAAATCTTATTGGCATTCTTGAAGCGAATACCATTTGCAGTATCTACCACATCAGTGGAAGTTACACCATAGTGAATCCACTTTTTTTCTTCACCAAGACTTTCAGATACACATCTTGTAAATGCGACTACGTCATGTCTTGTTTCCTGTTCAATTTCTAGAATACGATTTACATTAAATTTTGCATTTGCACGAATCTTTTCTACATCTTCAGCCGGAATTTCGCCTAGCTTTGACCAAGCTTCATCAATGAGAATTTCTACATCTAACCAAGCCTGGAATTTTGCTTCCTCACTCCATACATCACGCATTACCTGTCGGGAATATCTTTCAATCATAGCCTCTCTCCTTTTTTCATTAGAAACAACTGCCTGATTTATTTTTCAAGTATGTCATTTACATACTTGCGTGCATCCTCAATATTATCGGCCACAACTAGTACAACAACTCTACCATTATCCTCCAATACTGCATTTGATATCTTAAATACTTCAGTTGGATAATTATTTTCAATCGTTACTTTTTGTGAATCTAAATATGTTAGTAAGTGCTGGCGAAGTACATCAACACTTGTATCTTCATCTGCCACAAAAACGGCTATTGTATTCGAGTTTCCTTTATCACTGGCAAGATAGGCAACCTTATCATCTGTCAAATCTTCACCTTGCATAAAGACACTATCCATAACCTTATCACTTACTTGTTCCATGGAATCAGATAGGTTTAATTTTCGTAGTAATTGGGAAGCGACTTTTCCTGCGTCTAATACACGATTTGTATCATGCGTCACAGAAGTGTTATGACGAGTAGTACAACCTACTAGGAAACAAAACGTTATTACAACGATTAATTTCTTTAACATGAATCTAATCCTCTTCTCCATTAAGAATGGAATAATTCTCCATTATCCGCATCTTCTGTACCAAATTGTGGAAGCTCTGGTAATTCATCTAAGCTCAATAGTTTAAAGGAATCTAAGAATTCATCTGTTACAGAATATAGAATTGGTCTTCCTGCTGCTTCACTACGACCATCTTCTTGAATTAAGCCTCTAGCTACTAACTTTCGTAACATTACATCTGCACCAACACCACGAATTTCTTCAATTTCAACACGTGTGATTGGTTGTTTATATGCGATGATTGCCAGTGTCTCTAAAGCCGCATTGGAAAGTTTGGCTTCGGTAGAAGTTTGGAATAATTTTTTAGCAGCTTCATGAATAGATGCCTTGGATAAGAAACGATACTTCTCACCAAAACGTGCTATTTCAATACCACGACTTTCTTGTAAGTAGTATTTTTGAAGATCATCAAATAACTCTGCCACATATTCTTCTGTTGCATCCATGGATGCGGCAGCCTGCTCAATCGATAAACCATCATCCCCACAAAGGAATAATAGTCCTTCTAATATTGCAAGCATACGCTCCTTTGGATCTGGTTGTTGTTCTTCTGATGATGAAGTTGCTTCATCAAATTCTTCATCCAATACAGCAGCGTTATCTTCTACGATTGTCTGATTTTCTATTTCACTCATTCACCATCTCTCCTCTTCTAAACCAAATTACTTCTTGTTCATCAACCGTAAAGAATAACTTATGTTGACGAGCAAGATCTAAAACAGCTAGGAATGTCGCAATGAACATCTGTGGTTCATGCACATCATCTAATAATGCCTCAAAGCGGAAGGTTTCAGGTAGATGGTCTAACTTTGCACGCACTTCAATCTGACGATCTTCCATTGAAATCTCTTTAACTGTATAACGTGCTTCTATCGGTTTAGACAACTGCATACGCATCATGATGCGCTTCATTGCCTTCATTAAATCATATGGATTTCCTTCGACCTTTAAGTCTTCATCAGAATGTTTCATCCATTGATCAACTTCCGTACTAAGAGGTCTACCCATCATCATTTGACGTTCTTCAAACAAGGCATTCAAACTCTCACTGATTTCCTTATATTGCTGGTATTCCAACAAGCGACGAACCAAGCGTTCCTTTGGATCTTCCTCATACTCATCTTCTAACTCTTCCTTATTACCAGGAATCATTTTCTTAGACTTATATTCGATTAAAGTCGCTAGTTCCGCCAAATATTCACCCGCAATCTCTAAATGCAATTGTTGCATAGAGTTTAAGTACGCAATGTATTGGTCAGTTAACTCGTTCATATCTAAGTCCATCAAATCCATTTGTTTTTCTTTGATCAGATGTAACATTAAATCAAGAGGACCATCAAATTTTTCTATCGTTACCTTGAATTCTTCCATATTTTTTACCTTTTGCATTATATCAAATAATCCCCCATCTAACCATATCAATCTAATGATAGCTATGATGGTAAATAAAAAACTACCCGAAGGTAGTTTTAATCCAACACAGATAATACTCTTTTTAAATAATTTACTTCCACTTTGGTTTCTATTATTTGAAATTGAATTTATATTTTACTTGAAAACAATTGTTGCTATAAATATAAACCTTTTTTGACACTTTCATCGACCAACTCTTTAGTCAGTTTCCATAATTCTTCCGATTCATCCTTTATAAATTTTTTCTTTTCTAATACCATATCAGCACTAATATTATCTGGATTATAATTTTCTTCTGATACTTCTAAGTGATTGATAAGTGGTACAAGCGCATCGATTACTCTTGCATATCTTGCTTCAGAACTCTGACCTTTTTCAAATTCCAACCAAGAATTTTTCATATTTAAATATTTTTCTTCTGGAAGAATACTCATTGTTTGATTGATAGATTCTAGTTCTCTATCATGTGAGTGAACTTTATTTTTATCATCAAAAACCCAAGTATCTCCCGCATAAATCTCCCCCAAATCATGAATCAGTAACATCGAAATTACCTTTTCAATATTCAACTTTTCAGGATAAAAATCTTGAAGAACCATCGCAGCTACCGCACATTGCCAAGAATGCTCGGCACTATTTTCAAATCTTCCATCAAGGGTTCTGTTAAATCTTGTTACTGTCTTTAATTTCTCTATTTCTTTAATAAAATCAACTGTTTGATTCAAATTACTCATAGTAATTTTAACCTCCTGGTATATTTACCTTGAAATCATCCATAATTTATTTTTTGGATTATATCAAACAATCTACTATCCAACAATATTAATCTGATGTTACCTATGATGATAAATAAAAAACTACCCAAAGGTAGTTTTTTATCCAACAACAATATTTACAATACGATTTGGCACAACAATAAGTTTACGTACTGTCTTTCCTTCCATCTGTGCTTTCACAGATGGTAAAGCAAGTACCATCTCTTCTACAACCTTCTTATCTTCGTAGATATTTGCCATGAATTTACCACGAACCTTACCATTAACCTGTACAACCATTTCAACTTGATTCTTTACAAGTTTACTTTCATCGTATGTTGGCCAAGCTTCAAATGTCAGAGTATCATCATGACCTAAGAATTGCCATAGTTCTTCCCCTAAATGTGGTGCATAGCACGCAAACATTTGTACAAAGCCTTCCATATATGGCTTGTAGAGAGTTTCAGCCTTATAACATTCATTGATGAAAATCATCATCTGTGAAATAGCTGTATTGAGATTCAAGCTTTCGATATCACTTGTGACCTTCTTAACAGTCGCATGATATACCTCATCCAAGGAACCATCATTTGTATCACTTAGTTTATTAGACTCTACGATTAGACGATGAACACGTTCTAACCACTTGTGCGCGCCATCTACACCTTGTTCACTCCATGGCTTGCTGGCTTCTAATGGTCCCATAAACATTTCGTATAGACGTACAGTGTCTGCACCATATTGTTCAATTAATACATTTGGATCAATCGCAAACTCTGGATAACGCTTACCCATCTTAATACCATTTGCACCTAGGATCATACCTTGGTGAACCAACTTCTGGAATGGTTCTTTTGTAGAAACAATACCCTTATCATATAGATAACGATTCCACATACGAGAATATAACAAGTGTCCTACTGCATGTTCTGGACCACCAACATAAAGGTCAACCGGCATCCAATGTTTAAGTAGTTCTGGATCTGCGATAGCTTTATCATTTTTTGGATCAATATAACGTAAGAAGTACCAACTACTACCTGCAGAGCCTGGCATTGTACTTGTTTCACGCTTACCCTTGATGCCATTTACAGTTACATTTACCCAATCTTCATCCTTGGCAAGTGGTGATTGTCCACCCTTACTTGGCTTATAGTCATCTAGTACTGGAAGTACGAGTGGTAACTCATCGTCGCTGATTGCCACATAACGGTCATCTTCAAGATGGATAACAGGAATAGGTTCTCCCCAATATCTTTGACGAGCAAAAATCCATTCACGAATCTTATAGTTGATCTTCTTTTGACCGATATGATTGGATTCCAACCATTCAATCATCTTATCAATGGCTTCTTGCTTGTTTAAACCATCTAGCCATTCTGAGTTAATGTGTAAACCATCTTGTGTCCAAGCTTCTTGTGTTACATCACCACCAGCTAGCACTGGAATAATTTCCAAACCAAACTTCTTCGCAAAAGCGTAGTCTCTTTCATCATGGGCAGGTACAGCCATGATTGCGCCTGTTCCATAGCTTGCTAGTACATAGTCAGAAATCCAGATTGGAATCTTTTTCCCATTCACTGGGTTAATCGCATATGCACCTGTAAATATACCTGTCTTATCTTTGTTTAGTTCTGTACGTTCCAAATCAGATTTTGTTGCACATTCTTTACGATACGCTTCTACTGCTTCCTTTTGCTCGTTACTTACAATTTTATCAACAAGTACATGTTCAGGAGCTAGTACACAGTATGTTGCGCCAAACAATGTATCACAACGGGTTGTAAATACAACAAAGCTATCATCATGACCATCAACCTTAAACGTTACTTGGGCACCGATTGACTTACCAATCCAGTTACGTTGGATTTCCTTTGTAGACTCTGGCCAATCGATGGTCTCAAGACCTTCCAATAACTTTTCAGCATATGCTGGAATATCGATAACCCATTGACGCATATTCTTACGAACAACTGGATATCCTCCACGTTCACTCTTACCATCAATGACTTCATCATTGGAAAGTACTGTACCTAATTCTTCACACCAGTTTACTGGCATATCAACACACTTCGCTAAGCCATCTTCAAAAAGACGTTTGAAGATCCATTGTGTCCAGTGATAGAAAGAAGGATCTGCTGTAGAAATCTCACGGTCCCAATCATAACTAAAACCAAATGCACGCAACTGCTTTTTGAATGTCTCGATATTCTTCTCTGTAAAAGTAGCTGGGTTATTACCAGTCTTAATCGCGTACTGTTCTGCTGGTAAGCCAAAGGCATCAAAACCCATTGGATGTAATACGTTAAAGCCCTGCATACGCTTCATACGACAAATCACATCCGTTGCTGTATATCCTTCTGGATGACCTGCATGCAAACCAGAACCAGATGGATATGGGAACATATCTAACGCATAATACTTAGGTTTAGAAAAATCATAACCATCTGTTTTAAATGTTTGATGCTCGTCCCAATACTGTTGCCACTTCGCTTCAATCTTCTTGTGATCAAATGCCATAATCAATCTCCTTCTCAAAATAAAAAACGTCCTATTCTAAGGACGTTATATACGCGGTACCACCTTAGTTTATGATTGTAAATCAATCATACACCTCAAATCTTCTTTAACGCAGAAGCTACGTTTGCTCAAAAGGTGAGTTCATGTAGGTCATCATACCGTGTCACATCAACCCACGGCTTTCTGGAAATGAATCACTCACTACTATTCTTTATCACTGCATTACCAATATATTAACAATCATCATCTATTTTTTCAATGCTTAATGATGACAACCACAATGATGCTTTGCAATATCTGGATTATATGTAAGAGTACCTTCAAGATATGCAAGTACTGCATCATCTGCTCTACCGCTAACGCCACCATATATTTGAATGCCATTGGAAGATAGAGTTTGTTGAACTGGTAACCCAAATCCCCCTGCAATCACAACATTTGCACCTAGCTCTAATGCTATTTGACACATTATTACATGACCTTGTCCATTTGGTACATAATCCTTTGTATGAAGAACTGTATTACCTTCGACGTCATACAAACGCAATGCAGGTGTATGACCAAAGTGTTGATAAATCATATCATTTTCAATTGGAACCAAAATCTTCATATCGCTCTCCTCAATAGACGATTATCGTAATAATCCTGTTAAATCATCCAGAATATAATCTGGATGTAATTCATCATTTATACCTTGTTTCATCATCTCTTCACTACCGGCTACATAGAATGTAAGCATTCCTAACTGTAAAGCAGGTACAATATCTTTCTTAAAGCGATTTCCTATCATGATTGTTTCACTTAAGGAATATGGTAGATGTGTACTTGCAGACTTCAATAGAATCTTTGTGCCACACCCGAAGTTCATCGCTTTTACACCAGCCGCATACTCTAGCATACGTACAATCGTTCCATTGCCAATCTTCTCAACTTGATCCACCATTTGAATACGACGATGATCAACAGACACAAGTTGGCTACCTTTTCTTAACTGTGTAAAGACATCCTGATATTCATCATAAGATAAACTACTATCCATTCCCACAAAGAAATATTGTGGACGATGATGTGTAATATGAAAGCCTGTATCGGTTAAGATTTGACGAATTCCTTTACCACCGATGTAATCTACATCGATTGCCTTTTTATCATGAGTGATGATATACTCCACTGCAGCCATTGTTGAAGTATAGACATTCTCTTTTTTAACACCATAGATTCCACAAGATTCCAACTGATTTAAGATATCATCAACCGTTACAGAAGAACGTTCTGTCAAAATCAAATAACTGATATTCTCCATTTGGAATGCCTGAATGAGTTCCTTAGCACCTGGCATTGCTTGTTTTTGTTGCATCAATGTTTCTAATTGTATGATATAGCCTTTACTTGTTAACATTTTCTTCCCTCGTGTGCTTATTGTATCACATAGATGTGGTATGATAATACACGCGAGGAAAACACATGAAACAAATACAAAAGATATTACTGATTTTGGGTATTATATTCGGTTTAATTCTATATCTATTGGTTGATGCATTCTTACTTTCACCAAGTAAGTTTACAGTGCGTTACCAGACACTTACATCGAATAAGATTCCACAAGATCTAAATAACACCAAAATCTTATATGTCTCTGATATCTACTATGGCAATCACATGAATCAAAGTCGTTTGCAAAAGTTAGTAGATACCATCAATCGCATCGCTCCTGATGCAGTTGTATTTGGTGGAGATATCTATGCACCTAACGCAACAATCTCAACAGACTCTGATGGTGAAATCGCAACTGCTCTATCTTCCATCAAAGCCCCACTCGGTAAGTTTGCGGTATTAGGTGATCAAGACTGTGCAACTGCAGATATCAAGTCACATGTATTATCCATCTTACAAACTGCAAACTTTGAAGTGATTTCCAACAGTTCTGTATCGGTTCATAATGGTTCATCTGGTTTTATTACATTAGTTGGACTTGAAAATGAATTAAACAGTACTCCAGATGTAAATACAGCTTACGCTAATGTAAGTAGTGATAACTATGTCATTACAGTATGTCATACCCCAGACACTGCATCCCTAGTACCTCTTGATACAACAGATTACTTCTTAGCAGGCCATTCTTTAGGTGGTCAAGCATATTACCTCTTAGGAGCCTACTATGCACCTGAAAAAGCAGTCAATTATCTGCGCGGAAAACACTTAATTCAAAATTCATTTATGCTCGATATTACAAATGGAGTCGGTACAATCGGTGTCGATATGCGTTTCTTAAGTCCAGCTGAAGTTGTATGCTACACACTAAAATCCACAGCGCCAGCGACAGAATCCAATACAACGCCAGGAACATTCAATGACAATCCACAAGCAACACCTACTCCAACACCAGAAACCACTCCAGAATCAACACCAGAACCAACAATAGAGCCAACCCCAACACCAGAGGTGACTCCTACTCCAACACCTACACCAGTTGCTGATCCTAACGCTACTCCAACACCTGTTCCAACCATAGCACCATAATAATCATAAACAACAAATCCACCGCAAGGTGGATTTTATCATGTCTTATTCAATTGTCGGAAATGTACTACGGTCATCCAAATAGACTGGTGCTTCAATCATGCATTCATGTGCTGTTGCAAACTGAAATTCAATTAGTACTGTTTTCGCAACTCCACCAACATGATCATAGGCAAACGTCACCTTTACCGGTAACATACCCACTTTACTAGCATATTGATATAACTCATTATATCTACTTGCACGATGTATAAGATAGAAAGAACCATTCGACTTTAACAAACGTTTCACCGCTGTAAATAGTTCGCTAAGTGGTAAATTTTCTTCATGCCTACCTGCTCTTTTATACTGATTTACATTCATCAAGTTTTGATTGGTTGTAGAAAAGTATGGTGGGTTACATGCAATGACATCAAACGGCTTATCTTGATAATCTTGAATCTTGCATGCATGTAATTGAGCATCTACTCGATAACGTTCTAAATTTTGTCTTGTTAGTTCAAATACTTCTGAAAATAAATCTACTCCCACCAGTTCTTTCGGTTTTCGTAATGATGCATACAGTAAGATAGCACCTGTATTACAACCAATTTCCAAGAAGCGGTGATGGTGTTTGATACGTAGAAAACGACCTAACAATTCCGTATCCGAATTCATACGATAGAACTCGTCCCCTTGGTTTATAAGAAATTCTGTTCCACCCAAATAATCAAGCTTCATGTGTTTCCCTTAATTCAAACCAGAATGTTGAACCCTTTCCAACAATACTTGTAACACCATACTGTGCATCATGCGCATCTAAGATTGCTTTAACTATCGCTAGACCTAAACCTGTATTTAACTGATTTCGTGAGAAAGAACGCGATGTCTTATGATAACGATCCCATACGTATGGTAGTTCACTTTCAGGGATTCCTTCACCATCATCACGTATTTCAAAATGCATCGTTTCTTCATCAGGCTTACGATAAGCTTGTATTGTGATGTGTTGTCCTGCGGCAGTATGTTTTAAGGCATTGGTTAAAAAGTTTGTAATAACCTGTCCAATCTTCACCTCATCCGCATAGATATAAAGTGTTCCTGGAATCTTCAGCACTACAATCTGTCCACCTTGTGCAATAGACTTTTGGTTTAACTCAATAATTTCACGGATCTTATTCGCCAAATCCATATTCGTACGATTGAGTACATAATTGCCTGATTGCATCTTCGCAAGCTCGCTCATATCATTGATAAGTCTTGTCATATAATCAGTCTCTTTAATAATGACTCCTAAATGTTTATCACGTTTAACCGGGTCATTACCAGAGATATCTCGAATCATTTCTGCGTATGCACGAATATCCGTCATTGGCGTACGAATATCATGTGATACATTTGCCAAAAGATCTCTTCTTAATTCATCAATTTTTGATAGTTGTTGATTAGCAGTATTCAGACTATTGGCAAGTTGTTGCAGTTCTGTTAAAGACCCACCATCAAAATGCGCACTATAGTCCGCTTGTGATAGTTTTACCGCTTCTTGTTTCATACGAATGATAGGATCAGTTACCAAACCTGAAATCATCAAAGCCACAATGGAAGCCACGACAATCACAATCATTGTATAGAGTACATATTGTCGTGTAAAAAACGTTACAACGCTATCAATAGGCTCAAGTGCAGTATTAACAAACAAATAATAATTACCAAGGTTTTCACGGATATGACGAGCATAGATAATCATCTCCTGTCCAGTACGCTCATTTGTCATATTCATACTGAGTTCGCCATTTTGTAGTTTACTATCAATCGTTGAAACGTCCAAAAGACCCTGAATCTCATCGGACTTAGGATCTTGTAAGGCACAACCCGCGCCTAAACTATCTGCACTGTAAATTTTTGTCCCACTGTCATTATAGATAGCGATACAAACGTTATTATTGACCGCTTCACGAATCGCAGACTCCACACCATTTCCACTTGCATTATTTTTAATTAATGTTTGTTGGATGTGATCAGCGACGGTACGTACTGCCGCAATCTTAGAATTACGATAATACGGACGAATTAGGCCAGTTTGTAATAAAGCGATGAATAACGTAATGCCAACGGCCATCGTAAAGAACGCTAGCCACAAACGAAAGCGGATACCATGTGTATCAAGCTTCAAACTTATACCCCATTCCACGAACTGTTGTGATGAAATCACGGTAAGGACCTAAGTTATGTCTTAGCATCTTGATATGTGTATCAACCGTCCGATCATCACCAAAATAATCATAATTCCATACTTCTACTAATAAAGTTTCACGTGAGAGCGCAACATTTGGATGTGTTGCTAGATAAAGAAGTAAATCGATCTCTTTTGGTGTTAATGGAGCTTTTTCCCCATCAACGGTTACAACTCTACCAAGCACATCAATTTGTAATCCCTTGAAAATCATCACATCAGAATTTGTCTGCGTCTTTTTACCGCGTTCTAAAACAACCTTAATGCGCGCAATTAGCTCCTTAGGTGAGAAAGGTTTTGTGACATAATCATCTACACCTAACTCAAAACCAAATAACTTATCATATTCTTCTTGTCTTGCGCTTAACATAATTACAGGAACTTGGTCAATACTCTTGATTTGTTTACAAGTAGAAAAACCATCTAACACCGGCATCATGACATCTAAGATTACACAATCAAAATGTGTATTCTTTACCTTCTCGATTGCCACCAGGCCATTCTCTGCTTCTTCTGTTTCAAAACCATTGATTTCACAATACTCACGTACAACTTCACGGATATTTGCTTCATCATCTACAATTAAAATTTTTGCCATACTATTTCTGCCTTACTATTTCTATTTGATTTGCTAAAAAGGAAGCTTCATCTTGAATTTTAGCATAAAACTGGATATATACACCCTTCACTAAATACTGACTATATTGTGAATAGAGATTTGGCATGACTGCCATATCACTTTCTCCTGTTTCATCAGTTAGTTTTAGGAAGCACATTAAGTCACCTTTGCGAGTGCGGATTTGTCTTACACTTTGAATATATGCAAAACCACGATATAAACCTCGATTACTATTTAATTCCGCTAGCGGAGGATATGTAATTCCTAGTTTCTGTCTTAAATGAACGATTGGTTGTTCACCTAGATTAAAACCAAGTGCTGCCTTTTCATTTTCACTGAGCTCTTCCTGATTATCCTTCATACGAATTACAACCGGTTTGGAAACAAGTTGTGGGTCGATGGATAATTGTGTGCCAAAAGGCACTTGTATCAACTTTGCATACTTGATAGCATCATCCAAAGTATTCAACATTGTGGTTCTACCTAAGGCAAAACCATCTAATGCACCTGCAGAAATCAAACGTTCCAGTTGGGTTCGATTGATTTTGCGTAATACAACTCTTGCGACAAAGTCAAAGTAATCACCAAAATTTCCGCTCTTGTTACGTTCATCAAGGATAGTTCTAGCCGCTAATGTTCCGACGTCTTTGATGATAGATAGCGGTAAAATAATCGACTTTCCATTGTGATAATAAATATCTGTGGAACGATTTACATCAGGTGCTTCGATAGAGATATGCTTTCTTCTACATTCTGTAATATAGATTGCACTCTTAGTACTATCCCCAATCACACTATTTAAAATTGATGTATAAAACTCTAATGGGTAGTTTGCCTTTAAATACGCCAATTGATACGCAACTAATCCATACGCGACCGCATGTGACTTATTAAATCCATACCCTGCAAACTTTTCTGCTAAATCAAAAAGTTCACTCGCCATTTGATCACTATAGCCATTCTCTTTGCAGCCACGTACATACTCTTGTCTTAATCCTGCTAATTCGTCTTCATTCTTTTTCGAAATAGCCTTACGAAGAATATCTGCTTTCACTAATGAAAACTTCGCTGCAATCTGTGCCATCAACATGACTTGTTCCTGATAGATTGTAACACCATAGGTTTCCTTTAGAATCGGTTCTAATTCCTTCGATGGATATACAACCGATGACGGATTCTTTCTACCTTCTAAATAAACATTGATTTGATCTTTCGGACCAGGTCTAAAGAGTGCCAACGCCGCAATAATATCCTCAAAACAATTCGGTTTCATCTTCCGCAATAAATTACGCATGCCATCCGATTCAAACTGGAAAACTCCAATTGTATCTGCTTGCGCAAATAACCGATATGTTTTTGTATCATTCAGTGGAATCGATAAAATATGGAAATCCGGATTATTCTTATGAATCATCTGTACAATTTCATCGATTGTTGTTAGATTTTTGAGTCCAAGGAAATCCATCTTAATAAGACCTCTTTCCTCTAGGTAATTTCCAACAAACTGCGTCGTTTTCATACCTTCTGCCATTTGTATTGTCGGAACGATCTCTTCGATTGGCTTTCCTGACATGACGATACCAGCCGCATGAATACTCTTATTTTTTGGAAGCCCTTCAATTCGTTTTGCCATATTAAAATATGCCATCAATTGTGGACTTGCATTGAGTAATACACGCAATTTTTCTTTTTGTTCATATGCTTTCTCAAGCGTAATCTTTGGTGTTTGTGGAATCAAGCCAACAATCATATCAATCTCACGCTTTGAGATATCCATAGCTTTACCAACATCACGTAAGACAGCGCGGGCTGCTAAAGTATCAAAGGTAATGATGTTGGCAATATGCTGTTCACCATACTTTTGATAGACATAATCAATAATTTCTTGGCGATGGATATCTGGAATATCTGTATCGATATCTGGCATCGACACACGTTCTGCGTTTAAAAAACGTTCAAATAAAAGATTATATTGTAAAGGGTCTACCATCGTAATACCCAAACAATACGCAACCAAAGAACCAGCAGCACTACCTCTTCCAGGTCCAATATAAATTCCTTTTTGTCTTCCATAACGAATAAAGTCATAGACAATAAGGAAATAATCTTCAAAGCCCATTTGGTGAATGACTTGTAATTCATGTTTTAAACGTTCAACATATGCAGGCTTTAAATCACCATTCAAACGCTTTTTCAATCCAGCTAGACATAATTGCGGTAAATATTGTTCTGCAGTTATACCATCTTTCAATGGATATCCAGGAATACCTGTCTTTTCTAGATTTCCATCACAATGACATTCACTAGCGATTTCATCTGCTCTACGCAAATCATCCGTATCGTATATCTGTTCCATTTCAGGGATTGATAAGAAGTATCTTCCTGTAATTGGAGTCACATTCTTGTCACGTACGGTTGTACCCTGCTTGATGGCTGATAATACCTTTAATGTTTCATAATCTTTTTGTCCAAGATAATAGATTTTATTTACAGCAACCGTCTGAATTCCTTGTGCTTTCGCTAACGCTTTTAAAACTGCATTCTTAGAGTGCCATAAAGATGTTTCCTCGTATGAAATTGCAATGTCAAACGAAGGTAATTCAGATTTCATCTGTACTAATTTTTGTGTGATTCCAGTACGATCTTCACTGATGAGTTCTGCATCAAAATATCCACCTTCACCATATACAATGAGGAAATTATGTTCGCAGTATTGAAGCAGTTCTTCATATGTGGCATACTCTCTTCCATCGCATAACATAGAAGATAGTTTCATCAAATTTGAATAGCCTTTATTATTTTTCGCAAGCAATAAAAACGGAACTTTCTGTTCGTGATAGAAAACATCAACTTCCAATCCAATTATCGGGTGGATTCCCTCTTTCTTACATTCATGCAGAAAACGTGCTACGCCGTGCATCACATGATGATCGGTCAAAGCGACACTTTGATATCCATATTTTTTCGCTGTTGAAACAAGCTCTGGAATGCGAATTGTGCTATCCAGTAACGTGTAACAGCTACGTACGAATAGATGTGTAGTCATACTACTATTATACCTTAAGGGCATACTATTAAGAAATAACTTAAAAGAAAAGTTAATGTTGTCATTAAAATTAAAAAAAGAGACGAAACTGCGATATAATATTAAATGATACATTTTTAGAAATGAGGTCAAACAGTATGAAAGTTGCATTTGTTACAGATAGTGGTACTGGAAAATCTATTCACGAATACGCAGAACAAGGAATCATTAGTCTTCCTTTGCAAATCAGCGTAGATGATACAACATATCAAGATATGGAAACATTGAATCGAAATGACTGCATTCGCTTAATGAAGGAAGGAAAAGTACTAACAACTTCACAACCATCAGCAGGCATTATCGAAGAATGTTTTGAAAGTTTAAAAGCACAAGGTGTTGAATTAATCATCGCCGTGCCTATTTGTAATGGACTTTCTGGCACAATCAGCACAATGACCGCAATTGCGAATAGTTTAGATATCAAGATTATTTGTATTGATACTTATGTAACTGCAGTTGTACAAGATTACTTAATTACACATATTAAAAAGTGGTATGACGAAGGTAAGTCTCATTTAGAGATTCAAATCCTAGTTGAAAATATCATTAACTCTACAAATACATTGCTTGTTCCAGAAACACTGGATCAGTTTATTCGCGGAGGTCGTATGACACCTCTTGCTGCAAAACTAGGACAACTTTTAAAGATTATCCCTGTTTTACAGATCAACAAGAAAACTGCAGGTAAAGTTGATACCCTAACAAAAGTTCGAACTTTCCGCAAAGCACTTAGCACAGCGGTAGATGAAATTGCAAAAGACAACCCAGATGAGAATACACTCATTACAATTGCACATGTCGCAAATGTTTCTGAGGCAATGAATCTATATCACACAATGACAGAACGCTTCCCTAGCGCAAAGATTCAAGTTATTGAATTACCTAATGCAATTGCGGTGCATACTGGTATTGGTTGTATTGCAATTCAATATTTTAAAACCTGCTAAGAAATGGAGGTTCCATGGCACAAAAGAAAAAGTCATTTTTGCCTGACTTTGATCATCCGGAAAAAGTAGAACAACCGAATGAAAAGCAGCGCGAAAAATTACGAAAACAATATATACGTAAATTACGTTGGCAGAAGATTTTGACTGTATTTATGGTTTTGGTCGTCATTGTGTATGTCGTCGGTGGCATCTATGCTGTACGCTATGCAAATAAGCTTTTAAAAGGTATGCCGACGTTAAATGTAGATGATTTAATTAGTACAGAATCCTCAAAAATATATGATGGAAATGGTACACTTCTAACAGAAATTGGTACCTACTACCGTGAAAATATCCCCTATGAACAAATGCCGGAATCCTTAATTGATGCGTTTTTATCTGTTGAGGACTCTCGTTTCTTCGAACACAATGGTTTTGATATTCCACGCTTTACAAAGTCTATTTTAGAAACAGTATTACATCATAATACGCAAGGTGGATCCACCTTCACAATGCAGTTAGTTAAGAATACTTACTTCTCCATCGAAGATGGCGACAATAGTACAGAGCGCTCTGCTACCCTTTCCTATAAAGCACAACAGATTGTGTTAAGTATGCAGTTAGAAAAGCAACTCAGCAAGCGCGAAATCTTTGAGTTATATGTAAATAAATTAAACTTTGGTGATCGTATCCGTGGTGTACAAAAGGCAGCCCAATACTACTATGGTAAAAATGCAAACCAACTTACACTTGCGGAATCTGCACTACTTGCTGGTATTATCAATTTACCAAATACCTATAACCCATATAACTATTTAGACTACGCTACACAGCGTCGTAATAACGTATTAGATTTAATGCAATACCATGGATATATTACAAGTGATGAGTGTGCATTAGCCAAATCGATCAAAGTCGAAGATACGCTTGTTGGTAAATCTAATTTCAATACAGGTAATACACATTTTGCATCGTATTTAGATGTCGTACTAGATGAAGTACAACGTATGACAGGACTTGACCCATTATCAACCGGTATGTCTATCTATACCGCATTAGACCCAACGATTCAAACCGAGATTGAAGCAATTCAAAACGGTGAAGTTGTTGACTTTGAAAGTGATCTTGTTCAGTTAGCAATGATTACCCTCAACAATAAGAACGGAGAAATCGTTGGTGTTGGTGGAGGTAGAAACTATGGTGGTGATGGTGGATCACGACTATTAAACCGTGCTCTACAGCAATACAAACAACCAGGTTCTAGTATTAAACCTGTATTAGAGTACGCTCTCGCATTCGAATATTTAGGATACTCTTTGGATGAGATCTTAGTTGATAAACCAATCACCTATCCTGCAGAACAGCGAGTTCTAGTAAACTATAACGGTAAATATGAGGGTGATGTTACATTAAAAGATGCGATGGCAAACTCCTTAAATACCCCTGCCATCCAAACTCTTGAGAAAGTAACAGCCAAGATTGGTTCTGACGCAGTTGTCGATTACCTTAAGAAGATTGGCTTCTCGCAAGTCAAATACAGCAACTACCACCTATCTTACGCAATTGGTGGTAATGACTTTACAACTTCTGTCGCAGAAATGGCAGCTGCACATGCGATGTTAGTCAACTTAGGTATCTATAACGAACCACATACGATTCGTCGCATCCTAACAGATGATGGTAATGTCTATGAACCACAAAATCAGAATATACGTGCACTCTCAAGTGGTAGTGCCTATCTCGTAGATCAATTGATGGAAAATAACGTTAATCAAAACAAATATTATAACCATATGCAAATATTACAAAGTGGTTATCCAGTCTATGCTAAAACTGGTACAACTGACTGGGGTAATGATGGATTACAATATGGTATTCCAAGTGGTGCTGCGAAAGATAAGTGGATGATTGCTAGTACATCACAATACACTAATGCGGTATGGTATGGATTTGATCAAGCAATTGATGGTGAAATGACATACTTCCCTACTTGGCGAGATTTGAATACACCAGGACAAATCAATCGTCATATGCTAGACATTGAATCCTATATCTCTCCAGATACAATTGGAGGTGTATCTCAACCAAGTGATGTACAAGATGTAACTTATCTCTATGGTACATATCCACACGTTGCAAACGACGATTCTAGTTATGGTGGTAAGACAATTACATCACAGGTATCTTCAAGTGGTTTAAAATATACACCAACACAATACGCAAGCTCTTATCGTGACAACAACAGTTACCTTGCTGGACTTAACGCCTCTATTTCAAATGGAATTGTTTATATAAATTGGCTAACACAAGATACATGTTCTGGTAGTCGTAATATATCCCTCAAGGATAACTATAACAACATATCGAAATATGGTGCTTGTCTTGCGTATAATAGTTTCTTGCAAACATCCACAAATGGTAAATTCTATGCGGACTTATACCAAGATGATGTCTATATTACTTCTATAACAAGTAAAACAAACATGTATGCAGGTATTCCAGAATACTTTAAAGGAAATGTCAAAGCTTGTGGTTACTTTGTGACAAGTGGTGGTAAGAAATCAGAAACTATCTGTACAGATGCAGGTTACTATGACCCAGATGCGACAGCTGCAAAAGATAATAAATAAACTTGAAAGAATCTATAACAATATAGGTTCTTTTTTGTAAATAAAAACGAATAACAGAAATATATCCATTATTCGCTATTCTTGACTAATACTACTTCCCCTCTGCCATAAGCTGTTTTACAGGGTCTGGTGCAACAATCTCGTTAATTTGGTTAATACTACTGATATACAGCTGAAAATTATCCGTAGTAGACATCTTTGTCTTTGTCTCTTTGTTGTCATATTGTGTGTCAATTGAAACATTTACTTCACTAGGAACGAGTTTAAACTCTCCATCTTCCATCTTTTCAAGTACAAGATGAATTTGTAAATCGATAGATGTTATACTATCTTTTTCAGCTTCAAAAATTCCACTATCTAAGAACGTCGATCTAAATGCAGAGATAACATCATAGTTATCTGTTGCATCTCCTTTAAAGTCTAGAAATACAAATTGTTCATCTTCTGCTCTCGTAAACTGATCCGCAAATGTTTCACATAACTTATAGAATTCATCACTATGTCCTACCTCTGGAACTTTCTCTTCATAAATACCTTCCAAGGACTTTTTCCAGCTGTTTATATTTTGCCATCCTAAATCCCTTCTATCATTGATATAACTGGCGTAGCTAACCCCTTTGCTAGGAGAATAGTAAAACAGTCTATATCGATAATAGTCCGGTTCCGTAACCCTAAGAAGGCTTTCATCAATGCTATCCTTATAACCTTTACTTTCATCATAATCAGCATAGTGACGATAGAATTGCTCATAATATGTTTGTGGTTCAAATATAATATTCCCTTGTCGACCAAACATTGCAAAACCATACTGTCTTGTTTGTCTGTACTTTTGCAGGTTCTTAGTATAATAAGAACTCTCATATTTTAAACTTTTTGCATCATGAAGAATTGTTGCAAAATTCATAACATCTTCCGCCGCATGTTCTGTAGATGATTCTGCTACAGAGTCTTCTGATTTTCGACAAGCAGAAACAGTAACTGCTAAAACAACGGTAAGGAATGTCAAAAAGATAGTTCTTATATGTTTCATTTTAGTTCCCCCTCATCCGAAACTGCGTTTTCAACTCCACTAGGAGCTTCTACATGAATACCAGAGTTAATATTAGAATACGTCACTTGACTGACCATTTTCTCCTTTGAAGATGAATAGGAACGTCTAGAACATGTAAATGTAACCGATAATGGTGTATAGTCTTTTTTCGATACTGTTAAGTCAATATTTAATTCTGCGCTTTTATCATCAGGGAAAAAGTGAAAGCGATTATTTGCTGAAATAGCAAATAAATCTGAATTTTGACTTAAGAAATCTATATCAGAATTTTGATAATGTATTGTGATAGTTTCTTTATCTTCTGTAATTGTAAATTGATCTTTTATTGTTCTGAAATATGTAATCGCATCACGCTGGATTCCAACTGGCCTTTCTTGTTTATCTGTATCGTATTTCTTGCGTTTCCATTGCGATTGCGTATCTAATTTGTAATATAACTCACCATCTTCATAATAATAATCATATACAACACCAGCTTCATTCTTAAATTTACCTAAAATAAGATCTTGTCTTAGGTAAAATGTACCTGTAAATTCTTTTTCATTGTGATACGAAGCTGGTTCACCTGGCAACGGAGTAGAATGCGTACCATCTTCTGTATTAACAATGTGTATTTCACCCGTCTTCATTCTTTCAAAGCTTTGAAGAACCTTATCGATCTTTTCCTCATCTGCTGCTTGCTTATTTGCATTCTTACTGTCAGTTGGATTACAGCCAATTAAAGTAGTAATCATCAACAAACTCAAAGCACCCATAAGCAGCTTTTTAAAGTTATGCATTAAACATTACCTCCTAATCATATAACCCCCTAAGGTTATTTATAATTATAAATGTAAATCAGAAATATCACAATTATACTATTGTTGTTGTAATCAATCCAAAAGATAAACCGAAAAATAAAGACTAACAAAATAAAGCAATATATTTTACAAAAATTCGCATTATGTATGATTTTTTGATAAAAAAAGACATCTAGATAGATGTCCAATATACTACTCAGCCTTTAAATCTCTTGCCATTAGATCTCTCATTGCGTCTAATGGTGCTTTTCCTTCATAGAGTACTGCATATACTTCATTTGTGATAGGCATTGAAATATTCCGTTTCTTTGCTTCTTCATAAACAACTTTACATGCAAATACACCTTCTACCGTCTTTTTATTTTCTTCCCAGAACTTCTTTGCACCCTGATCTAAACCAATCTGGTAACCAGCCATAAAGTTACGGGAATGACGTGATGTACATGTAACGATTAAGTCGCCTACACCATCTAGTCCTAAGTAAGTTTCTTGTTTACCACCTAGTGCAACACCATAACGAGTCATTTCCGCAAGACCACGTGTCATAAGACCAGCTCTTGCATTATCACCTTGCCCACTACCTTCTAAGATACCACTAGCAATTGCCATGACATTCTTGATTGCAACACCAATCTCAGCACCAATCACATCTGAGTTACGATATACTCTAAAGTACTGATTAGAGAATAAGTGCTGTACTGTCTTAGCAGCTTCTTCGTTATCGCTTACCGCATTAACGGAAGTCATCAAACGTAGAATAACTTCTTCAGCGTGCGATGGGCCAATCAATGATACAATAGCCTTACACTTTTCTTGTGGAACAATCTTAGAAATCACAACACTCAAACGTTCGTGTGTAACTGGATGGAACCCTTTTGCTACATTGATTATGATTGCTGGTTTTGTTAGATGTAGACTAGCTTTTGTCAGTACTTCTTCAAGTGCCATTGTTGGAACTGCCGCTAGTACTACATCCGCATCTGAAACAACAGATAAATCTGTACTTGCATGAATGTTATGATTAATTTCCGTTTCAAAAAACTTTGTATTATGATGATTCACTTCGATATCTTCAACTTCACGTGGATCAATACCCCACATGATAACTTCTTGTTGATTATCTGCCAAAACCTGCGCTAGAGCTGTACCCCAGCTACCCGTTCCTAATACACATATTTTCATTCGGATACCTTCTTTCTAACAACAATACGAATTGGTGTACCACTAAAATCAAATGCTTGTCGTAATGAATTCTCTAAGAATCGTTCGTACGTAAAGTGCATGAGTCGTGGATCATTACAGGAAAGTACAAATGTAGGTGGTTGAATTGATACCTGTGTACCGTAATATACACGGAAACGTTTTCCATTACGAGCTGGAGCTGGTGTTGTAATCTGTGTATCCGTAATCACTTCATTAAGAATATTTGTAGCGATACGTCGGCATGAATTTTCGTATACCTGATCAACAACTGGAATAATTGTATCTACTCTTTGATGTGTTAAAGCACTTACGAATACGATAGGCGCATAACTTAGATACGCAAATTCGATACGGATACGTTCAATGAACGCATTCATTGTCTTATCATCTTTTTCAACCGCATCCCACTTATTGACAACGATAACGATTGGCTTCCCTGCTTCACAAGCATATCCTGCAACGTGTTTATCTTGTTCACGGATTCCTGCTTCCCCATCGATAACAAATAAAGCAACATCACAACGTTCAATCGCTGTCATCGCTCTTAATACAGAGTATTTTTCAACAGATTCATATACTTTACCACGCTTACGAATACCTGCTGTATCAACGATAACATACGGTTTGCCTTCATAAACAAATGGTGTATCTACCGCATCACGCGTCGTACCTTGTACGTTAGAAACAATAGAACGTTTTTCCTTTAAAATAGCATTTACAAGTGATGATTTACCAACGTTTGGTTCTCCAATAACAGCAATGTGAATACCTGTGTGCTTATCTTCTTTATCCTCTTCAGGCATCAAGCGTAAGCATTCATCCAAAACATCGCCAATACCAATACCATGTACACCAGATACAGCAATCGGATCACCTAAACCAAGGTTATAGAACTCATAGATATTCATCATACGAGTTGAATCATCAATCATATTTACCGCAAGAACAACCGGTTTTGTCTGTTTCTGCAAGATTCCTGCAATATAAGAATCATCATCTGTCATACCCATCTTGCCATTTACAACAAAGAGGATAACATCTGCTTCGTTCATTGCAATCTGTACCTGGGCACGGATTTCTTCTTGATAAGGTTGATCTGCTAATTGAATACCACCTGTATCAATCAGCTGGAACTTCTTTCCAGTCCATTCACCAGTCGTATAAATACGGTCACGTGTTACACCAGGAAAATCTTCCACGATAGATACACGCGAACCTGCAATACGATTAAAAATTGTTG
The DNA here is from genome assembly GCA_963525775.1 of uncultured Solobacterium sp. Taxonomy (GTDB): domain Bacteria; phylum Bacillota_I; class Bacilli_A; order Erysipelotrichales; family Erysipelotrichaceae; genus Bulleidia. The sequence goes on from CAURLC010000002.1 coordinate 35,625, forward strand.
ATTTTCCAACATTCGGACGACCAACAATTGCGATTACTCCACTATGCATTACAAAACCTCCTTTTCAATAAAAGGCTTAGCAAGATCATAGATACGTTCTGTGACTTCTTCGATTGACATATCACTTGTGTCAATTTCAACCGCATCATCCGCTTTTTTGAGTGGCGAATTAGCACGTGTCATATCTTGTAAATCGCGTTCTGCGATTTCCTTCGCTATTTCTTCAATACTTCCAGTCGGAATATTCTTAGCGATATTCTGATCATATCTACGCTTTGCACGGGCCATTGGGGTAGCTGTCATATAAATCTTCACTTCCGCATCTGCTAAAACAACAGTTCCAATATCACGGCCATCCATAATAAAGCCCTTCTCTTTTGCCATTTCTTGTTGGCGTGCAACAAGCATACGACGTACATTTGCTAACTTAGATACAAGACTAGCTGCTAGGCTTATCTCATTCGTACGAATTTTATCAGCTACATCTTCTCCATCCAATAAGATAGAACCATCCGTCAATAACTGAATCTTCGTATGTTCTAACATTTTACATACAGCCTCTTCATCTTCTAAACAAATATGATTTTGTAAAGCCTTATATGCTGTACTACGATACATCGCACCTGTATCTAAATGTACATAATTCAATTTTTTTGCCAGACACTTCGCAATGGTACTTTTTCCCGCTGCACCGGGTCCATCAATCGCAATATTTATCTTCATCTTATGCCCTACCACTATTCATTACAATGCCATAAACTGCTAGTAATAATAAGATTACAAGCAATAGAATAAGCACAACAACCACAATATTTAACACATGGTTTGTATACTGCATCTTCTCATTAACATCTGTTAGATTTGCTTCATAGTTGTCCAATTGAACACGCATCTGTGTTGTTTCATTCAATAGACGTTGATTTGTACTTTCATAATTCTCCGTCTTTCTTGGAAACATTGCAAACGCATCATCATTATTAGTTGTCTGACTTGTTTGTTGCTCACTACGTGGTTCTTGTGGATTCATTAAATCCCCAAAAGCATCACTAAACTGCGCTGTATTTTCAAGTGGTGGGAAACTAGTTGTATTCTGACTCATATAGTCTCTAGAATCCATATGACTAACACGTGGTGTAAAAGCAGGAATCTCAGGAAGAGAATTATCTGGATTCGATCTCTTCTCGTTCATTAGATTCTTTACTTCTGCCATGATGTCTTCTTTTGTAAGACTCATTGGATCATTAATATGGTTGTTATCACCTGTATAAGGTACATCAAACAGATTATCCTGCTTTGATGGAGTTACAGGTTTTGCAGGTTGAGATGTACGTTGTTTATTTGATGACATAAATGGAATGTCAGTTGTTCCTGTACTATTAGAATATGGCTTTTTCACAGGCTCTTTACGTGCTTCTTGAATCTTCTTATTTGCAATGGAATCACCCTTGATCTTACGTAAGATATCCATGGATGTATTTTCTAAAGAAGAATTTCCCTGTTCGATATTATATTGTTTTACTTCACGAATATACTGATCTAGATAGTCATTATCATATCCCGCTAAGTTATTTACAGTCGTAAAAGCACCAGCCTCAAAGTTTGCCAATGTTGGTTCTGGTTCTGCATGTTCAAAGGAAGTGATTGGTTCAGAAATCACTGGTTTAGCAGGTTCCACATCTTTGATTGGGGCACTTACACGGCGATGAACACCTTCGTTAGCACTCTCTGTATAATCTCCACTTCTGTGGAAATTATTCGCATCAATCTGATTCAATCTCTTTTGAAAACGAGATAATTCCTTGGTTGTTGTTACGTCGTTACTATCTAAATCCTGCGCAATACTTTCGCGCAATTCTTTATATTTCTTAATACGTGATAATTCAGCCATATGTACATCTCCCAATAAACAGAAATATTATACCATATCCGTATTTATTTCACTTACTCGCTTGGATATTTTTATCATTTACATACGAAAAAAGGCGTGTTATTACGCCTTTTCACTAAATTTTCAGATTAATGTAAAAAACCTGAGATACGCTTGTACAGTAGTCTTGTGATGACACTTACAACAAATCCCTTGATCAAGTTAAATGGTAATACACAAACAAAGAGCAATCCCCATACACTCTTAATAAATGGGAAAATTGCTGCACCCATCTTAACAAATGCATCAATAGGCATTCCATATAGTGTTGAATAGAATGGTAATAGCACAAAATAATTCGCTAGAATACCAACTGCAGCCATCACAAGTGTACCCACTACCATACCAATAAGAGCATTTCTCTTAGACTTTTGCTTTCGGTAAATAATCGCAGCTGGCACAGTGAATGCAATACCAATAATGAAGTTTGCAAGTTCACCTACAAACATTGTCTGTGTAGGTTTAAATAATAACTTCAAGATGATTTTGATTGCTTCAATAAAAACTGCTGCCCATGGCCCAAACGCAAATCCACCAATCAATACACTGACTTCACTAAAATCTAACTTGTAAAAGTTAGGCGCGATAAATAGTAACGGAAAATCAAACAGCATCAGCACAAATGCTACTGCACTGAGGACCGCTACATTCGCAATAAATTTTGTTGTTAAAACTTTCTTACTTCCTGACATGGTTTCATCTCCTCGCCTCAAAATAAAAGAGGCTATCTAAGATAACACCTCGGGTAAAAATTGATGATGAAAACTGTTTACTCTTCCATCCAGACTATACTGTCGCCATCGGAATTGCACCAATTCAACCTTTCGGTTCGCGGGGTATACCGCCGGTCGGGAATTGCACCCTGCCCTGAGTTTTATCTTCTTTAGTATATACCAGTTTACTTACACTTACCAGTAAAAAGAAAGAAGGATTTCTCCTCCTTAGATATTTAATAATGTTTTTAGCATTTCCACTGTGCTTTGCATTGTAAGTGGAATATAGAAATATGCAGTACAAATAAATCCTGCAACCACAATCATCAAGACAATCATCTGCGCACTTGTCGCAAATGGTGCAGACTTTATATAGGCCTGAATACGCAGATATACACCAGCCACCATACCAAGAGTTCCTAGCAAGAATCCAACTAACATAGACTTCGATAACAATAGTATCGCAAGAATATACATTACTGTTGGAAGTAAACTTGCGATAGAAGTTAATGACGCAAGTTGATGACGATAGTTATAAGATACCTTGATATTTGCGATATATCCACTGATCACCAAATAGATTCCTTCAAATAAGATGAATAAAAATGCTAGTTTTAACGACATGATAAACGTGTCACTAAAGTTCATTCTAGTAAACCCAAATGGTGAAAGATTAATATAACTAGCAAGCATTGCAGATAAGAAATACGCAAACGCAATCCAATGAATTGAATTACGAATCGCAACACCAATAAACATCATGAAGTCATCATGGTTTTTCGCAAGACGATCAATCGCATAAGCTGGGAATAACAGTCTTGTTAAGAAGTCTGTCTTTGCAGTACTTATATCTCTATCTGCTTCCGCAATCAATCTTTCTTTACGCGTCATCTTGATAGGCTTAGACTTTTCTTCTACAGTCGTTTCTTTTCTATCCGCTTCTTCTGCTTTCGCAACTTGTAGTGCCTTCTGTTTTTCTAAACGCTCTTCTTTTTTCTTTTGAAAATCATCTTTCAGCGATACATATTTTTCTTGAAATAGTTGCCATGCATGCTGAGAAGATTCTTTTGCCTTATGCCCAGCATCTGAAAAGAAAGATTTCATCTTTCCACCTACATCGCCAAGTGCAGCCTTTGCTTTATTAAGATTCTCATCAAATTTGATATCTTCAACAAACTTCTGAGGAATCAATTGATTCATAACTGATTCTGACTTAGATAATTTTTCACTTTTATAAATTGCATGTTGCAGAAATGGTCTATGACGATACTGCACAACACGCTGACGGTAACTAATAGGAGTATTTGTTCTTCTTTTACTGCCAATAAATCTTACTTTCTCCATGAAACTCGCCTCCAGTAGTTTCATTATAAACAAAAAGACTATCTTATAACACTCTTAATTATGAAGAATCTAAAAAAATATTGCTTTATCGAGTGACCTCATAATCTAACACAACTTTTTTATCTGGATCATATTCCACAATAACTATCTCATTTGTCAGTTGGATATAAATATATCGATCTCTGATTTGATATTTATCTTCTAAATTCATTTCAGTACATAATTCTTTTTTTAATAGAGCAATCGCTGAAAGTTCTTCTTGTTGATAGGTATAGATTATATCTAAATTCTCTAGTGTTTTTGCTTGGTAATTCAGATTGGTACTCACTACTGTCACAAGAGTTATCACATATAGAAAGATAACGAGAAAATATGCACTGATAAAACCTTTATTGTTTACATAAGAATACTTCATATTCTTGGTTCTCTCTAACATACCGTAGAATCACGCTATCATTTTCTAAGTAAAACATTGCACTCTCTATATTCATTAAAAATATTTGTGTACCTGGCTGAATGATAAGATTCTGATTCACAAAACGCAATCTCATTTCTTCATGTTGTCTTTGAAATGAAATCATCGTTGGTTGTAATTCAATGTCATACGCTACTGCTAGATAATGCCGTAATTGCACTAGCGCAATCTGATCTTGTAATGGTGTTCTATCTTTTAAGATACTACGTGTTATAGAGATAACTTGTACTGTAATTGGAATGCAGATACAGACTGTTAAAATACATATTAAGATTTCAATCAGTGCGAACCCTCTTCTATTTGACATGCTTGTAAACACCCTTCTATTTCATTCATCGCTTCCAATAATGACTCTTCCATCTCACGTATCTTTCTTTCAAATACAGTATGTTTGGCGTAATTTGCTTGTATGATACTTGTAAGTAAACCAACTAACAATAATGTGATACTTAAACTAACAAATGCTTCCAGAGTAAATAATCCCTTTTTATTGAATCGCAAGTCTACCACCACCAAGTTCTACAATGATTGTACGTTCATTTTTAAAATAGATTGTTTTTGCTTGATTCACATTTCCCTTTTGATTAAAACGTACATTATATTCTTCAAAAGATATACTATCTGCTTGTTTCATTGCGGTACTTTGTAAATATAGATATTTATCCACAAATGCATAATATTCCGTTTCTAGCGTATGTACATTCGTCGGTAACAACATCATAAATACCGATATCACAAAAAGAACTACACACATCTCCAACAAACTAAACCCTTTATTCGATATACGCATGTCCATCACTGATTACAAGACTCTTCTCGCCATCACAGGTAATCTGCTGTTCTGTTAATAATCCAGCATTCACTAAATCACTCACACTTCCAGGATAACTATCGTATTCTAGTTTATATTGGATAATCGCAGAGTCCGCAATCTTCTCCAAAGCCTTACAACCTTTGTCATTTACAATCGTTAGTGTCTTTTTAATATTTGGTATTACTAATAAAAACAGTATTGAAATAATTAAGATAACAATCGTCATCTCCAGTAATGTAAATCCTTTTTTATTCATCGCTCACCTCCTAAATATTCTGTAACATCTGCATTGGTAACATTAATATCTGATATATTACAAGCAGTATTAGTCCTATCGCCCCATAACAAGATAGTTGTACGCTACGCGTAAAAATGCGTACTTGTTTGATATGTCGTTGCTGGTTCATCACTAGATATCCTTCTAGCATCTTCTCACAGTTTGACCCATGTAAAGCAATTTGAAAGAACTGTTGTAATGCATGTTCTACATATGGTGTATGTAATGTATTTTCAAATGATTCACCTTTGCATAAAGATTCGTTCAACTCTTGTGCTATTAAACACACTAAAGGTTTCTCTTTCATATCTAACAAAATTTTCATTGTTTGTATCGTAGGGATACGTACCCTGACACATTCAAGGAAGTATCTTGCAAATTCTGCAGATGCTTTTTGAACCATTATTGAATCTGGCATGTGCTTTACAAGCAAACGATATAACCAACACTTTCTTTGTGGATGTTGAAACACAATCCACAACAAGATTCCTATAACAATTACAAAAGTCGCTAGCCACGATAATAGTTGTATCAATCCTCGTAAGAAGTAATAACTCGTGACATTCACCTCAAAACTATTCATTAATGTAATCATCTGCGGAAAGACAAAACCATTAAACAAATACATTCCAAAAAACATCACAAACAACATGACAACTGGATAGATCATATCCTTCATCATCTTCTGTTTCGTTCGTTCCTCATGGTTTGATAGTTCTATTGAAATCCGCAAACTTTCTAGTACTGGTAGATAACGAATAAAGTTATTGAAGTACTTCCCATAACAAACCGGTAATAGCGAAGAAAATGCGTCTTTAAACGTCTGTCCTTGTTCGAGTTTTTCTAATACATGCGCAATATGCTGTTTATTTCTTTTTGTCTTTAAAATTTGTAATGTATCGGTAAAACTAAACCCATTTTCCATCAAACTTACAATTCCTTGGCATTCTAGTTTATCAAAGCGTGTATTCCTCAAGACAATCCGACGCAATATATCCCTTCTTAACTGCATTTTGTAATTGTTTTTGAAGTGAGATAAACGTTTCGGAAACACATCGATGTTCCAAGGCATAAGCCACCTCCTTTCGGTTCATATATTCATACACACCCGAGCGTTTTCCAGCACCTAAATTAAATAAACGCTGATTTGAAATACCTATCAACACATCTTTCAATTGATACATATCCACTCCTAAATCTAATAGACGGTCAATCGCAGACATGCAATTTTGACTATGTAAACTCGTTACAACCAAATGCCCGGTTAATGCACTGCGCACTGCCATTAATGCAGCTTGACTATCACGTATTTCTCCAATCATGATGATATCCGGATCATGTCTCATGAGTTGTTTAATACCCTCGTCATAAGATAAATGTTGGTGGTCATTGATCTGTATTTGCACATAGTTTTCGTGATACACCTCAACCGGATCTTCCAGAGTAAATATCTTCTTTCCCTTAGTTTCATTGAGAATGGTATATAACGTTGTTGTCTTACCAGAACCTGTTGGTCCAGAAAATATAAAAAGCCCTGATGTATGTTTTGTAATATTTCTTAGCCATATTGAAGTATCATAATCAACTGTTAAATCTTCAATATGTAGAGGTGAATGCTGATTCAGAATACGTAGCACACCTGATGTATTGTGATAACTTGAAACTAGCGCAAAGCGTAAAGATACTGGTTGCCCATCAATTTCCATCTCAAATCTCCCCGTTTGTGGATGGTGGATATCTGATAAGTCTAGATTTGCTTTATACATCAGATAACGAAATAAACGAATATCATCTTCTTTTGGGACCATTTGCTTAACATCCTGTTCTATCTTCATCTCGATACTCAAACTTTCTTTCGGATATGTTTTTAGATGAAAATGGATATCCGTTACATGAAATTCCATCGCTATTTTTAAACATTCAATCAATCGTTCTTCCATAGTAGTCCTCGCACTTCTATATTCACCAGGAATACAAAAAGTCCATAAAAAAATGTTCGATTTCTCGAACATTAGTATTCATAATTTAAATCAAATTTTCCATCCGACTTCTGTACAATTAGATAATAGTAACCTGGAGGCGTCTGTGTTGTTTGATCATATTCTCCATATCCTTCAATATTTACCATTTCCGCAATGAGATTTTGTTCTAGATCATAGAGTTTTGCCACAAAAGTACCTTGTCCTGTATGCTTACCATAGATTCTTAAACTTCCTGCATTAAGATAAAAACGCACAATGTAAAGTCCACCAGAATTTTGAATCTCAGTTGCCTGTTTACTTGTGGCAGAATCTGGATCATCAACCGTTGTTGGTAAATCAAATTCCTTTTCTTTTTCATCCTTCGGTTTTTCAACCGTATTATCAGTAGGAATTGTCTTCTCCTCAATCATTTGTGTGATACGATGATCAACAGCCCCAAAAGAGCTCTGCAAGTAGATAATATCATCATGGTCATTCTTATTAACAGAAACTGTATAGAGAGAGACTTGTTGGGTCATTGTACGCCCATTTTTCTGATATGTGTATATACCATAAACATTGTTTCCCTTAATAATTGTCTGGGTGACAGTACATTCATATTGTGGAAACTGTTTCTTTAATACAGACTCCACTAACTTTTGTGCATCTTCATCCTTAAAATCAGTTGTAGAAATCGCAATCTTATCTTCCTTCGCTACGTAGCTTGATCTTTCTTTATGACAACCTGCTAGTAATACCGAACTCAAACATAAACCAATCAAAAATTTCTTCATATTACTTCCTCGCTTCTATTCTACACGAAACTAAGACAAAACAACTTTGATTTATTCTTAAAAGTAAGAAATCATATAGGGATTATTACGAACTTCAATTCCTATTGTACTTGCAGGACCATGTCCTGGGTAGATTTGTAAATCATGTGGAAGGGTCTTGAGATAATCTAGTGTGTGACGCATCTTCTCATCACTACCAGAATATAAATCTGTTCTACCACAACTAGACGCAAATAGCGTATCACCTGTAAAAAGAATATTCTTATAGCGAACACAGATACTACCATCCGTATGGCCAGGTGTATGATGAATTTCTAAAGAAAATGTTCCAATCTTAATTTGTTTCTCATTTAAATCATGAATTGGTGCATATACAGATGCACTATAGCCATAATGTCCAGCGTTACTTGGTGATACAAGTGGTAAATCATGATGATCCATAAAAACAGGACAGTTATATACATCACACAAATCATCCACAGCCCCCGTATGATCAGAATGTCCATGTGTCAAAACAATACCATCAACAACTTCATCTTTGCCAACACACTCCACAATCTTCTTGTAATATCTTCCTGGATCAACAAACAGCACATGACCATTATCATGTAACACATAAGAATTCTCTTCAAATTGACCAATAGGTAATATATCTAATCTCATACAAAATATAAAAAAATAACCAACAAAGGTTATTTCTTCTCCTTATGCAATGTCATTTTGCGTAAACGTGGACAGTACTTCTTAACTTCCAACTTTTCTGGGTGCTTACGCTTATTTCTTGTAGTGATGTAGTTTTCTTCACCACATTCTGTGCATACCAAGATTACATTCTCTCTTGCCATTGTTAATAATCCTCCTAAGATTTTGCATGATGAGTATATCATATTCATAAATCAATTCCAAGTGCTTTATGGTTTTATGAGATGAAAAACTCGATAAAATTTTATAATCGTGGGATAATAGTACTCATAAAGGAGAAAAATAATGAAACGTACTGAAACACGTGCTTTATTTGTAGGAAATGTCCAAATTGGTGGTCAAAATAAATGTGTCTTACAATCCATGACAAATGTCCCTGCAAAGGATGTAGAGCGCTCAGTCGCACAAATCAATGAATTAGCCGCAAATGGCTGTGAACTTGTTAGAACAGCAGTATTAGATGAAGAAGATGCCCGTGCTATTCCAGCAATTAAAGCACGCATTAATATTCCTCTAATCGCAGATATACACTTCAATTACTTACTTGCCCTCATCTGTCTAGATGGTGGTATTGATGCGATTCGTATCAACCCTGGTAATATTGGCTCTCGTAAGAATACAGAAGCTGTCGTTGCTAAATGTAAAGAGAAACATGTACCAATTCGTATTGGTATTAACGCTGGTTCTTTAGAAAGAGAACTCTTAGAGAAATATGGTGGTCCATGTGCAGAGGCACTTGTCGAAAGTGCTCAACGTCACGTTGATATTCTTGAGAGTATGGATTTCTATGATATCTGTCTATCATTTAAATCTTCGAATGTAGAACTTACGATTGACGCATATGAACTTGCCGCAAAGACATTTAACTACCCTCTTCATTTAGGTGTTACAGAAGCTGGTGGATTTGCGGATTCTGCTGTAAAGTCTTCTGCCGCATTAGGTGTACTCTTACATGAAGGAATTGGTGATACAATTCGTATTTCTGTATCTGGTCCTCCAAAGGATGAATTGATTATCGGAAAAGCATTACTACGTAGTTTCCGTTTGATTGAAGATGTACCTGATTTAGTCGCGTGTCCTACATGCGGAAGAATTCAGTATGATATGATTCCACTTGTCAAAGAGATGGAGGATTATCTCCACAGTATCAAAGCGAATATCACAGTCGCAGTCATGGGCTGTCCTGTCAATGGTATGCAAGAAGCTAGTCGTGCCGATATTGGTATTGCGGGTGGCTCAAAATCCGGTATTCTCTTCCGTAAAGGAAAAGTAATCCGCACCGTTCCACAAGCAGAAATCAAACAAGCATTGATTGAAGAAATCGAAAAGATTATAGAAGAACAGAGAAGCCAAAAATAGCTTCTCTGTTTTTACTTATTTCTTTTGAAATACAATTGGATCCGTCAACTTGATATAAACAACCAAGTATCCAAGTGAAAATAAGAATCCTGCAAATACATCAGATGTATAATGAACACCCAAATAAATACGACTCATACCAATAATGAAAATCAATAGACCAAACCCTGTTATCAAAGCCCAACGTAGTTTCTTATTTCGAACATTTTTATAAATCAAATAGATTAGATATCCATAGAATGCCATACTTACCATAGAATGGCCTGATGGAAAACTGTACCCCGTTTCCGTAATCAAACGATATCCAGTAGGACGAGCACGATGTACGATCAATTTTATTATGTTATTTAGTAGTGCAATCAATACTAAGTTTGATACGACACTGACTGCGATCCTTTTATTTGTGATGAGAACAACCGAGGCAATACCCCAAACAATCATCAAGATAGTACCACCAAACTGTGTAATGACTTTCATAATTGGGGTTAACGTATTTGATATAAAATGCTTTGTTATAAAATTATAGACAGAAGTATCAATCGGTAATACATGGCTACCCCATACTGCTTGCATCAAATATACGAAGATACTGATACAAATCAACACAATAACCCATTTTATATTTTTCTTTTGAAAAACCTGCATGCATATCTCCTTTTAAAAATCGACGCATCTGCGTCGATTAAGCAACCTGAGGTTTATTACCACCTTGGATGAAGTATACATCATACCAAGTGATAAATGTATAAAGTGTCCAAATCTTACGACGAGCATCCACTTTACTTTGGAAGTTGTCGTCTAATAGTTGTAACACTGCCTTTTGGTCAAAGAATTCACCAACGAAGTCTTTTGATAATTCTTCACGTACAATCTGATAGAACTTCTCCGTACGTAACCAGTCTTTGATAGGAACTGGGAAACCAAGCTTAGGACGTGCAGCCCACTCCTTAGGAATATGACGGAACGCAGCTTGGCGGAAGGCATACTTCGTATTGTGCTCGTTGAATAAATACTTTGTAGGAATCACCTCAGCGCATTCCATCATCTTTTTATCTAATAATGGAACACGCAACTCAAGAGAGTGTGCCATAGACATCTTATCAGCCTTCAACAAAATATCTCCAGGCATCCATTGGTGCATATCTAAGTACTGCATCTTCTTGATTTCAGATAAGTTCTTAACCTTAGCATACTTATCCATCACGATATCTTTCACAGATGGTGACTTACGATATTCCGGTTTCACAATCGCGGAAGCTTCCTCTTCCGTAAACACAAGTGCTTGTCCAATAAAGTATTCTTCAGCTGGTTGTACGGCCTTTAATAAATGTAACTTACCTGGGAAGTTAGGCAACTTCTTTAAGTACTCAGATAACTTATGACGCTTACTTTGGGATAACTTCTTTAGAGCTTCACCAAGTTTACGTACCGTCATAGAATTAGAATGCCAACCATAATCAATATAACCAGCAAATAACTCATCAGCACCCTCTCCACTCATAACAACCTTCACATCACGAGCAGCGAGTTCTGATAAGAAGAACAGCGGCACAACGGATGGATTGGAATCTGGTTCATCTAAATAATATTGAATCTGTGGGAAGTATTGGAACGCTTCCTCACCTGTTAACGTACGAGATGTATTGTGTAACCCTAAAATATCCGTTAAAGCTTTTGCTTCTGTAGATTCGTTATAAGAAGATCCAAAACCAACAGAATAAGTCTTCGCAGGTTTTAAGATAGACGCAACTAAACTAGAGTCTACACCAGATGATAAGAACGAACCTACCTCTACATCCGCAATCTTATGTGTTGCGACAGACTCCTGTACAGTTTCATCAATAAAGTTTACAGCCTCTTCTAGAGTCATATCCTTCTCTTCTTGATGTAGGTCCCAATACTGTTGAATATCTAACTTACCATCCTTCAAAATGAAATAATGTCCTTCTGGTAAACGATATACATTCTTAAAGAAACACTCTTTGATTGCAGGATATTGGAATGTTAAATATGGTTTTAAAGCTTCCTTATTCAATTCCTTTTTAAAGGATGGATGGTGTAAGAAAGACTTAATTTCAGAACCATACATAAATACTTCATCTGTATTGTAGTAATAGAATGGCTTAATCCCGAAGTGGTCACGAGCACCAAACAATTCCTTCTTCTCTATATCCCAGATAACGAAGGCAAACATACCACGCAACTTTTGTAAAAGTGCTACACCATATTCTTGATAACCATGAATCAACACTTCAGAGTCTGTATTTGTCTTAAAATGATAACCCTTTTCAACTAGTTCCTTACGGATAGACTGATAGTTATAAATCTCACCATTGAAAGTTAAAACTTTAGTTTTATCTTCGTTATATAATGGCTGACTACCACCTTCTAAGTCGATAATACTCAAACGACGAAAGCCTAAAGCCGCATCATCATCAATATATTGACCAGCGCTATTTGGACCACGGTGGATAATCGCATCCATCATGTCCTTAATAATCACTGCTTTTTCACTCTGTGTTTTTTTATCTACAAATCCTACTATTCCACACATAGAACCACTCCTTTACACAAACATATTTGCATTAGTTAGTATATCATATATATCTATTGATTACTCACCCCTTCCATCAAGCATTTTCCAAAACTTTTTATTGAAGTATCGATTCTCATTTAGTATAATCTATTAGCAAGCTTCAATAACGGCGCGTTGGTGAAGCGGCTTAACACACCGCCCTCTCAAGGCGGCATTCACGGGTTCGAATCCCGTACGCGTCACTGCCAAATCGACTATGGTCGATTTTTTTGTTTTAGTCAAATAAAAGAAAGACTTATGAAAGTCCTTCTCTATCTTTTCTTGCACGTTCTTTGTACATAGCCTTCTTCTCTTCACGAATCTTGCTACGAATCATTTCACGCTTCTTTTGACGATGAACGCGGTCAATTGCGGCTGCACGTTTCTTCTTGTAGCCTGGCTTAACCTTTGTATTCTTCTTCGTCATAATCATGGCTATCTTCTTCTCTAGCTCATCATCTGTCTTAAGACGCTTTTGTCCATAAGGATGAAGTGTTTGCCAACCCGTTGTACGATGACGAGCATGTTCAAACTTAATGCCACGCTTTTGTAAGGAACGAATTGCTTGATCATCACTTTCTTGATACAAGGCATAACATGTACCTGTAGAACCTGCTCTACCTGTTCTTCCTGCACGATGAATATAGTATTCTAAGTCTTCTGGAAATCCACAGGAGATAACATGTGTTACTTCTCCAATATCGATACCACGTGCAGCTAAGTCAGTAGCCACAACGTATGTATGTTCCGCATTGGAAATACTCTTCATTGCTTGCTTTCTCTTACGACTTGTAAGATCACCATGAATCTCACTGACAGATACTTTGTTCTTACGAAGTTCTTCCGCAATCGCAGATGCTTCTTGACGTGTATTTGCGAAAATCAAACATACATAAGGCTGAAAGCCAGGTAAGATTGATAAAATTGTTTCTGCATAGCCATGATGATAACAAGGTACCAACACATGCTTAATATCTGGATTAAAACGTACCTTCTCACCAATCTGATATGTAATTGGATGATGCATGTACTTATTGATAAATGGCTTTAGCTGATCTGGCATTGTAGCAGAGAATGCTAGCATCTGTAAGTGTTCGCCTAGTCTTCCCGCAAAGGCATCAATCTCATCTAAGAATCCATATTCTAGAGTCATATCTGCTTCATCGACCACAAGCATACTTGCCTTATCAATACGTAATGCGCCACCATTTAAGAATAAGTCCTTAATTCTACCTGGTGTTCCAATAACGATATGTGGTTGAGACTTTTCAAGTTGTTCAATATCCTTACTTCTCTCGCGTCCACCAACATATAAACGTACACGTATTTCTGGCACAATCTCTGTCATGACTTTCGCCATCTCATAAATCTGTGTCGCAAGTTCACGCGTTGGCGCCGTGATAACAACCTGTGCTTCATCCTTAGTAGGATCTACCTTCTCCATGATTGGAATTAAGTATGCATGTGTCTTACCAGAACCTGTACTAGAAAGGCCAATTACATCTTTGCCACGTAAAGCAGATGGAATCACCTGTTCTTGAATTGGTGTTGGTTGTTTGAAATGGTTCTTCTCAATAAAAGCCATTGTTGTATCTTTTAGATTAAAATCTTCAAATTTTTTCATCTTATCACCTATAATTAGTATAACCGATTTTATTTGCGGTTTGAAAGGACTCTGATATGGAAATCATAAAAGTCATTCCGAGAGGGTATTGCCAAGGTGTTGTTCGTGCAATTCTCATTGCCAAAAAAACTGTCAAGGAAAACCCAGATACCCCTGTCACAATGTTGGGTATGATTGTACATAATCAATTTGTGGTTGATGCTTGTCGTAAGTTAGGTATCAAATTTGTTGAGGACAAAAATAAGACACGCATGGAACTGTTGGAAGAAATCCCTAGTGGTATCGTTATCTTTACTGCTCATGGTGTTAGTGATGACGTAATCGCAGCTGCAAAAGCCAAAGGTCTTACTTGCGTTGATGCGACTTGCCCTGATGTCATACGCACCCATAACCTCGTCAAGGAACATAGTGCAGTTGGTGACATCATCTACATTGGCAAGAAGAATCACCCTGAATCAGAAGGAACTGTTGGTATCTCTGATAAGATTCATCTTGTGACATCTATTGAAGATGTAGATGCACTAAAGAATGTATCTCTTAAGAATATTCTCATTACCAATCAAACAACACTTTCCATGTTAGATACAGCGGAAATCATCGCACACTGTAAGGAAATCTTCCCTGACGCAATCGTCGCAAAGGAAATCTGTAACGCTACTAGCAAGCGCCAAGAAGCGGTACTACAACTACAAGATGTTGATTTACTCATCGTTGTTGGTGATGCACGTTCCAATAACTCTAATCAACTAGCCAAGATTGCCAAACATGCAGGCATACAAGAATCCTATCTCGTTGATAGCGTTCTAGATTTAACACCAGATATGATTGATGGACATAAGCGTATTGCAATCACAAGTGGTTCTTCTACACCCAACTCTATCACCGACCAAGTCGTTGACTTCTTAAATGAATATGCACGCACAGGCATCTGGCAATTACCAGAGAATGTTAACGTGCAATTGATCTAAGATCTTCTAATTCCTCTTTGGTAAGAGGTCTATATTCACCTGGCTTTAAAGTTTCATCTAAAACTAAATTCTTCATACGAAGACGTTTCAAATATACAACTTTATCACCAACAGAATTGAATATGAATTTAATCTCATGATACTTCCCTTCTCGAATAATCAGTGTACAAGAAGTATCAGAGATTTTTTTATATACTGCTGGTTTATAACTTACACCATTGTATGTAACACCAGATTCAATCTTTGCGATATCCTCTTCTGTTAGTGGCAGCGTATGTTCTACATAATACTCTTTTTCAACATGTTTCTTTGGTGATAAGAGTTCATGTGTCAAAGGACCATCATTGGTTATCATAAGTAAGCCTTCAGTATCTTTGTCTAAACGTCCACATGGAAACATGCCTTTATAGTCTTCCGCAATTAAGTCTAAAACTGTAGGACAGTTTTTTCCTTCCGTAGCGCTGATATAACCAGCCGGTTTATTTAACATATAATAAACATATTTTTCATAAACCACAGGAATATCATCCACAAAAATCTCTGCTGTATTTTCATCAACACGCATATCAGATGACTTTGCGATTTCACCATTGACACGTACACGTTTCTCTTTAACGAGTTTCTTAACTTCACTACGACTTCCAACACGTGCATTTGCAAGTATACGATCTAAGCGTAACATTTACGCACCTCTATGAAGAATACGATTAAACATTCCACGTAAGTCTCGATGGAAGATTGACTTAGGAAGACGGAATAATTCACTACTTGCAAAGTATACACCCATTCCGAATGTTCCAATAACACCAACGAATACAATCGCAACTAAGCGAGAATACTGTGTAGGATCAACGCCAATCCAACGTACAATAACATAGATACCATTCATCGCAAAGCAACAAATAATAATCTTCACTAACCGAATGATCATATTCTTCACACGTACTGGATATGTCTTTTGTATCTTATAAATACTAAGCGCAATAAATGTAATTTCACAAAGAATACTGGAGATAATTGCGCCTGAATATCCAAATAAATAACAACATGGATAGAATGTCACAACCTTAACCAAGAATCCAATTGAGAAGTAAATCAGAGTATGTCTTCTCATCTTTAAGGACAATAAGATAGATAGTAATACAGGTGTTACTGTAGTACCAAACGCTAAGATACTGGACCAGAATAAAGCTACCTGTCCATATTCTAATTCCTTAGCGCCATACATAATGTAATAGATAGGACCAGATAAAGCAGCCATCGATATACAGACTGGAATTACAATATAGAACACGGTACCAAGACAGTCTTCTAGCGACTTACGTAGTCCTTTCCAATCCGCATGAACTAAAGAAACAGTGATAAATGGAACAGCACCAGCCGCAAAACCATTACCGATAACCTGTGGAATGGAAGTTAACTTATCACAGTTTGTCTGGATAATACTCAATAACATCGTTGCTTGGCTATGTTGCATACCTAAGCCTTCCATCACAGACACAAAGAAGTTTGTATTCACAAGTACCTGTGAGTTTGCCAAGATAGAACTTAATAGGAATGGAATTACATACATCACAAACTCATGAATGAGTTCTTTAATTGCGACTGAGTTTGTAGATTGTAGTTTGGCTTTTTCCTGTACATCCCTAAAGTGTTTACGGTCGAAATTCATAAACTGCAGTAAGGCTACCATCGCACCGACACCAGTACCACCAACTGCTGTATAGATATATACAATCTTTGGAAGATGAAGGATGTATACCACAAACCAACCTGCACCAAGTAAGAATCCAACACGTACAAATTGTTCAATTACCTGTGATAAGGAATACTGTTGCATTTCCTTAGCACCTTGATAATATCCACGATAGCTATATAAAACTGATACTAAGAATAGCGCCATCGCAAGAATGACAAATGAGTTTTGCATTGCCGCTAGTTCATTCGCTGAATACGATGTGCCACCTAATGCGCGAGCTGCTAAAGGACCTGAAAAGCCAATGAATAACACAGCCATCACAAAACCAGAAAGCATTAATAAACTTGTCGCTAAGATACGTACTAACACAACCGTCTTATAGTCATTTTTAGAAAGATACTTTGCGACGAGTGCTGCTAAGGCGAACGGGATACCCGCACTACAGATTTGTAATAGAATCGTATAATAGTCAAACGCTGCAGAATAATAAATCATTTCCTGCTGACCAACAATTGCTTTAAATGGGACAATATAGAATAAACCGATTAACTTTGTAATAAAGATACCAGCAGAAGTCGTTAAGGAACTGGCAATAAACGATTTTTTAATTGTATTTGTTTCTTTCATATCCAACTCCTCTTACTTCTTATATTGAAGCTCTTTTTGTATGTACTGTTTTACCACTTGTTTATTTGATTGATCACGCCATTCTACAACAAACTTCAAATCAACGTGATCTTTAGAACTTTCCCCACTAATAACAAGTCCTTTCATTAGACCCTTTGATTTATCCACTTGATTTGGCACAAGTGATACATCCGTATCGAAGATACCTAATGATGGCATCATTTTGTCATTATCCGCAAACGCAATATCATTTTCCACCGCAAAAATACGGCAATGATACATCTCTGTCTTGGGATTATCTATAATCACATAATAACGATAGGTACCATCAGATAACTGCGTCATCTCTGTACTAATCGAAAAATAATCACTAGATTCTAGATAGTTTTTTGTATTTAAAACTTCCGTATAATAACTTTCATATAATTCCATAGCCGCATTTGTTTCTGTGTCTTTTTTAGCACAACCAGATAACATGCAGATACAGATTGCAATGGCCAATAAATATCTATACATACAAATACCTCGCCTGTAATTATACCATAGAACAGTTATAAAAACGGATAGCCTTTTGACTATCCGCATGCTTTAGAATGTTAATACAAAGTAATTCTTTTTACCTTTTTTAAGGATGGAGAATTCTTGGTTGATAGCTTCTGCCTGATGTAATACAGCCTGAATATCTGTAATCTTATTACCATTTACTGATACAGAACCTTGTTCAATTAGCTTACGTGCTTCTGATTTAGACTTGCAAACTTCTGCAGTCACAAGCGCATCAATCAAAGTTACACCATCTTCTACAGCTGCCTTCTTGGCATCTGCTAGACCTTCCTTCATCTCCTCTGGAGATAGAGTCATAATATCACCCTTGAAGAATGTCTCAGTGATACGTAACGCCTTCTCTAAACCATCTTGACCATGAACTAGTTCTGTAAGTTCAGCTGCGAGTGCTTTCTGACCTTCACGCTTTTCAGGTGCGCTCTTAAGAGATTCCTCGTAACCCATGATTTCTTCTGGTGTATGGAAGCTAAGTCTCTTAAGGTAGTCTACGATATCCGCATCTGGTGTATTTAACCAGAACTGGTAGAATTCATACGCATTTGTACGAGTAGGATCTAACCAGATATTCTTACCTTCTGACTTGCCAAACTTAGAGCCATCACTCTTTGTGATTAATGGAGAAGTAATACCAAATACCTTCGCATTATCACCCTCCATCTTACGGATAAGTTCCATACCAGAAGTTAAGTTACCCCATTGGTCAGAACCACCAATCTGAATCTGGCAGTTGTACTTCTTAAATAAGTTATACCAGTCGATAGACTGTAAGATCGTATAACTAAATTCCGTGTAAGAAATACCAGAATCTAATCTCTTTTTGATGGTATCCTTTTGCAGCATGTAAGAGATGTTAAATAACTTACCATAGTCACGTAAGAAGGTTAATAAGTTCATCTCGCCCAACCAGTTATTGTTGTTTTCCATGATGGCTGCGTTAGAACCCTCGAAGGATAAGAATTTAGCTAACTGTTCACGAATGCACTCAGCGTTATGAAGTACTTCTTCATGTGTTAAAAGTTTTCTTTCTGTTGTAGGACGTGGATCACCAATCATACCTGTAAAACCACCACATAGTGCAATTGGTTGATGTCCTTGTAATTGGTAACGACGTAATAATAGGATTTGTTGTAAGTGTCCTACATGGAGAGAATCTGCTGTAGGATCAAATCCACAATAGATTGTTGTTGGATTCTTAAGTTGTTCGCCTAGTCCTTCTTTATCTGTACAATCTTTGACTAAGCCACGCCACTGTAATTCTTCAATAAAATTCATATACTAATCCTTTCCTAGCGCCATAATAAAAGGCGCCCATATTTCTAAGGACGCCTCAGCGCGGTACCACCTTAGTTTACGAATCATCGTACACTCATTTCTCTTTAACGCAGAGTAACGGTCTACCTTTTGAGATAAACAGCTCCTAGATGTATTCATCACCGATACAGAATTCCTTTCACCAACCGGAATCTCTCTACACATGCATACATGTGACTACTCATTCTATTCAACGCTTTTAGTTCTTCGTTGTCTGTCTTGGAGTAAACAGATAACTTAATTCAATGCTTTCGCCCTTATCTTCGTGATTTTCTTCTTCATTCTGCAATAACTTTGTCATAACACGCATAGAAACAGCGCCTAAGTCATAAGATGGAATGGAGAAACTAGAAATCTGTGGACGTACCATGGAATTATACTTCGTATCGAGTACACATACAACTTCCATTTCATCTGGAATGGAAATATTGTTTTCTCTACTAGCATTTAACAATGCGAAACATTGGGAATCTCTATTTGCGATAACAACATCATAACGATGGTCTTTCATCCACTTTGATAAGAAGGCGTAAGATGTACGTGCATCAGCAGGAATCGAAATCGCTCCAGTAAACTTCTTACCACGCGCTTCATATGCTTTCTTCGCTCCAGCAATCATCTTTTCATATTGCTGTGGATTCTTACGATCTTCTAAGATACCAATGTTATCCTTACCTTCTTCTAAGAACTTAGAAACAAGTTCAAAGACAGCTTTTTTGATATCTACATAAACACTACTGATACCCTTACCGTTAATCTTATTACCAATGACAACAATCGGAATATTGTACTTGCTTAGCGCATCCATATCACCAGCCACTAACTTATCATTGAAGATTACTACTCCATCCACATGTGACTTGATAATATCTTCAATTACCGTATTGATATCTGTAATACCAGCAGTGATTGTATGTAACATAATGTTATAGTTATAAATCTTAGCTACATCAATCAAACCATTAATAACTTGACCTGTATAAGTAAAGCTAGCTTCAGGAACCACTAAACCGATAGAAGTAGACTTCTGTAATGCTAGGCCTTGTGCAATCGCATTTGGTTTATAACCCAACTTTTCAACTGCAGCTTCAACACGTTCTTTTGTAGGTGCTTTTACAACGTTTGAACCATTGATTACACGGGAAACGGTAGCTAGCGAAACGCCAGCTTCTTTAGCGACATCGTAGATTGTTACTCGTTTCATCGTATCCCTCCTACTTTTCATCCTTAGAGTGAATGATATTGCGTACTGTTTCAATACTCTTATCTACAGCTTGTTTTGTAGTATCCTTCACTTTTTGAATCGTATCTTGTACATCAGGACGACTTACAAAATCATTAACCTTTGTAATTGTCTTTTGTGTTGTGTCCTTGATAACATTTGTAAGTTCTTTTGTCTTAGGTACGATATAATCTTTGGCTTGTTGATAGGCATCACTAGCCTTATCTGATACATTTTTTACTTTAGGATCTTGCTTGAATTCATCAAGCTTAATCATCGCTGTATCATAAGCCTTTGTCGCATTCTTTTTAATATAATCTAATGTCTTACGAATATCTTCGTTTTCATTGAGCTTTTCGGCCTTTTCTTTGACAACAGAAGCTGCTTTCTTTGTCTTATCGACAACTTCCTCTTTAACCGTATTAAAAGTCTTCACGGTGGTATCTTTCATCTGTTGTAATGTTTCCGCATGCGGCGCAATAAAATCAGGAATCTTAAACTGTTCATCTTCTTTTTCAGAAGTTTCTTCAGTTGTAGTCTTTCCTTCTTCTTCCGTACTCAGTTCTTGAATTTTACGTTTGAGATCTTCAACAGTCTTTTGAATTGATTCAATAGGCTCAGTGTTATCATCAAACTCGTTGAATGTGGATTTTTCATCTTTCTTTAATTCATCAGCCATTTGTAGTCTCCTTTTCAACTTCCTGAACTTGTACAGGAAGATCTTCCTCTGGATTTGCACCAGTTTTAATTGTTTCTTTTAAAGAATCTAACTTATCATTTGCAAAATCTGTTACTTTACCAATCGCAGCAGATGTCTTGTCATGAACCTTATCAAAGGTCTTGCTGTATTTAGCAACAGTATCTAGCGGTGCTTGAACCTTCTCGATACTCTTATCTACTAAACGTAGCGTAGGATCTAAACCTTCGATTGTTTTCCTTAAAACATCGACTGTCTGCCACACCTTTCGTAATAAGATACACAAAAAGACCAAGACAACCGCTCCTATGATTGGTAATAGTTGTGTACATACGATTTGTAAATCCTGTATCAATTGATCCATATTAAAATACCTCTTTCCACTATTATAGTCATTTATGAAAAAGTTTTCAATCATAGAATATGCTATTTCAAATAATTCTCACAATTGATAAATTCGCATTTTTATAACATTATTCAATATTTTTGGTGTAATTATCTACTTATAATTCGATTGTTAGTTTCAACATGAACATTAGATTAAATATTATAAATATGAAATAATTTCAGAAATAAGTGGTTACGCTTACGATTCTATATAAATCATTTTTTAATCAATCAAATATTCAATATCGATTTTTAATAAATCTACCTAATTCCAATCGATAAATAATTGAAAATGAGTCTTGAAAATAATTGAATACATTACAAGGCTCATATTAATAGGATTATTTCTTATCTTTATTTACAACATTTTGATACCATCGATTTTACTCTAAACAGCATCCTTTTCGTTATTAGCGTATATATTACCCTTTTCAGTTACGGCATCATAGTACATGTGATGAATTTCATATGATTATAGACATCTTAAATTCATTTAACAATAAGCACATATCGTGTATGTGTTAATGTAAAAACCGACTGGAATTACACCAATCGGCTAATCACTATTGTACAAGTTTTGGTCCAATATCAGTTACGTTTCCAGCCCCCATGGTAATACATAGGTCGCCTTCTTCAAGATGACTACGTAGATAGTCTTCAATCTCTTCAAAAGTTGGTAAGTAGAAGGAAGTTACTTTACTTTGATCCATTAACTTCGAGATATCTTCTGCACTAACACCAGTTGTATTAACTTCTCGGGCAGCGTAAATCTCTGCAAGTATAACGACATCCGCATTCTCTAAAGCCTTTGCAAATTCTGGTAATAATGCAATTGTACGTGAATACGTATGTGGTTGGAATACAACATATAACTTCTTGTGTGGGTAGTGCTTTGCGGCATTAAGTGTTGCTTCAATTTCCTGTGGATGATGTGCATAGTCATCGATAACTGTCGCACCATTACACTTACCCTTATATTGGAAACGACGATCAACACCACTATAACTTACCAGCCCTTGTTTAATTGCAGCAAAATCAATACCGATACTATATGCAGTCGCAATCGCAGCCAACGCATTATCTACATTATGTTTGCCTGGAACAAGTAGTTGTACATTACCCAATTTTTCATCCTTGTAATATACCTCAAAGCCAGGGTTTCCTAATGCATCGTATACAATATTTCTTGCATGCATATCACCATCTTCGCCAAAAGTAATGACTGTACCTTTAAAATCACCAATAATGTATTCTTTATCATGAATACTATGATTGATAACGAGCGTTCCACCCTCTTTTATGCCAGATGCAAACTTTCTAAACGATAAACGAATATCATCGATATCTTTAAAGAAATCTAAGTGGTCTGCTTCAACGTTTAAGATGATTCCAACAAGTGGTTTTAACTCTAAGAAACTATTTGTGTATTCACAAGCCTCTGTCAGAAATGTCTCTCCTCTTCCAACACGAATATTACCACCAATATGTGCAAGCATGCCACCCAAGCTAATTGTTGGATCTGTATGAGCTGCCATCAAGATATAACTCAACATCGATGTTGTAGTTGTCTTACCATGTGTACCACTGACAGCGATACTACTCTTGTAGTTTTCCATCAGCTCCCCAAGTAATTCTGCACGTGTCATCATAGGAATCTTCTTTTCTACACTTGCCACATACTCAGGATTATCTGGATGAATCGCAGCTGTATATACAACAACATCAATATCATCTGTAATATTCTCAGCCTTTTGACCGCCGTAGAATACCTTCGCACCATGTTGTTCTAACATCTTAGTTAATTCTGTTTCATGGTTATCAGATCCACTCACATGAAAACCACGATCTGCCAACACTTTTGCAAGACCACTCATACTGATACCACCAATACCTATAAAGAAGATATGTACCGGCTTATTAAAATCTAATGTATATCTTTCCATAAGACCTCCAAAAAACAAACGGTCGACATCGAAAGCGAATCTCTTTCAAACGTTAACGACCGTTTTGATTAACTATTTATGTGAACTATGATCGTTCAAACTTGAACGAGAGATAATTGTTGTGCTATCTTCAGCAGTTTCTTTCTCCAAATCACCAAAACTTAAATTTGGGAATAATTGGTCATCGTTACCAAAATCAAACTCAGAAGTTGCTGTTGATCCAAACAAATCATCATCTTCCTGCTTTGGTTCTTGATCACGAGTATTTAGAATATCATCTAATGAGAATTCTGGAATCTCATCCTCAACTGTTGGTGATGGAATCTTTACAGGTTCGCTCTTCTTCACTGTTTCAGTCACAACAGATTCTTCAACCTTCACAACTGGCTTAACTGGCTTTTCAATAGCGATACCATACATCGGTGAAAGAATTGGTGTCACATTCTTTTCAAACTTAGCCTTTTCTTTCTCAGTAAGTTTAGAAGTAGTTGTCTTAACCGCATCCATATCTTTTTCATCAATACCAAAGATAGGACTAATTACTGGGTTAAAACGATATTCCTTAGAAGGTTTAACTTCTTCACGTTTTACCTCAGGCTTAACAGCCGGCTTCTTTTCTACTGGTTTACTATCCTCATCATCAAGATTAATCATTGTTGACTTCTTAGGTTCA
Organism: uncultured Solobacterium sp.; assembly: GCA_963525775.1. Classification (GTDB taxonomy): domain Bacteria; phylum Bacillota_I; class Bacilli_A; order Erysipelotrichales; family Erysipelotrichaceae; genus Bulleidia. The sequence goes on from CAURLC010000002.1 coordinate 60,281, forward strand.
TTATCTAAAAATACTGAGGATGTTTTTACAGGTTCTGGTTCAACCGGTGTTGTTGGTACTGGTGGAATCTCAGAAACTGGTGGCTCAGGCTGAACTGGAATTTGTGCTGTCTCCTCTACAGGAGTTACTTGTGATTGTACAGCAGGTGTAACTGGAGCAGAGGCAGAAACTTGTTCCACTTCAGTGTTATCTTCTACAAATTCGTCATCATCCTCAAATAATAAGTTTTGTAATTTCTTGAGCATAAGGTCTATCCTTTCTTATATACAATAGTATTTTATTCTATTTCTCTTTCCTTGTTAAGTTATATATTATCATAAAACAAAGCGTTTTAATTATGATTTTCATCATTTATCCGTTGTTTTATTCTCATCTTTTTTATTATCGATATGTGTTTTATCCTCAATTAACTCTCGTAAGGTACCTTCTTCAGGTGCAATATCCTTATACAGGTTGATAGCTTCTCCTTCATAATCGATTGCACTTTCATGTGAATACACTTGTGAAACAACATCTTTACGTACAATGACACTACGCGCAATGGAGTACATTTTTCCTGCTAGTTCTGTTGCATCACCAATATCTGTTACCCCAAATAAATTTACAGTTGATGATGTAAAAAACACAGCGTAATGATGATCAACCTGATAAATTTCGCATACATAACTTACTGATTCATCCAACATATTTTGAAAGCTTCCTGTATTTTTCGCAATCGGCTGTTGTGTATAGATGGATTGCGTAATATCAGTTGAAGAATCCATAATTGCTTGAACGTTTAGATTCATCACAAACTTTGTGGATTGATAGCTAAACTCATTCGACGTTTCAGTTGAACGATAATGTCCAATCGATGGTTCTGTATAGTAGGTATAAAATGGTTTTCGATGACTTGCACTTGGGATAGGTAAAGCACTCACTGCTGTAATCTTTTCATCTAGTCTTTCTTGCATAGTTTGACTAGATTGTATACAACCAGTTAATACAATACATAATAGGACTAATAGAATCTTCTTTCCCATATCTTACCCCTTTGCATTATCGTATCACAGTTTACTTATGTCTGCATGGCTTGGCACAAAGTTGATATATTGGTTGTCCAAGTTCCATAAAACGTGTTTCGTACTCTGTAATCACATCTTCCGCATGTTCTACGCGACGGAAGTCGACAGAGAATTCTGTGAGTGTAAAATCATTCTGTAAGAAATACAATACTGAATCTTCAAATAGATCTTTATTATCTGTTTTCATACGAATGTATCCATCTTCCGTCAAGATATCGCGATACATCTCTAAAAACTTCGCACTGCTAAGACGACGTTTATGATTACCTTTCTTCGGCCATGGATCAGAGAAGTTTAAATGGATGACATCCACTTCTCCAGTCGCAAACCACTCCTGTAATTGTTCGGCATTGGCAATGATAAAGCGTTTGTTCTCTAGTAGTGGATTTTCTTCCTCTACCGCATGACGTGCAGCTACTGCACCAGCACTAATATCTTTTTCAATTCCTACCCACGCTTCATTTGGATAAAGTCTTGCCATACCGTTGAGGTATCCACCTTTACCAGTACCGATTTCTAAATGTAATGTGTCACGTTGTAATAGCTCTTTCCACTTACCTTTGTTTTCTACTGGGTTTTGATAGACAAAATCACGATGTTCTTCAATCCATGGTTCTGCCCACTTCTTTTTACGCATACGCATAGTTACTTTCCCTCCGAAAAAGAAGGCTGTACGCCTTCTTTTATTGATTATTCAGCGTTTTCTTTTTTCTTGAAAACTCTGCGTTCCACGTTAGCACCTTCGCGCTTTTCATGGAAATTTGGTTTGCCTTGTGGTTTAAAGTTCTTCTTTGGTTCTACATAGCCTTCAGGCTTTTCTAAGCATTCCTTAGCAGAAACCTTAACCTTACCTGTTGGATCTACACCAGTAACCTTAACCTTAATTACATCACCTACATGTAATGCATCTTGAATCTTGTCTACGCGAGTCCAAGCAAGTTCACTAACATGGAGTAATGCATCTGTTCCTGGGAACAATGTTACAAAGGCAAATGATTCACGTACTTCTGATACAGTCGCATCATAGATGTCGCCAACCTTCGCCTCACGGATTAAGTCACTAACAATCTGCATTGCCTTATCAATCATCTCCTGTTTTGTATGATAGAATACGCACTTACCATCATCTGTGATATCAATCTTGATACCATCACAAGCAGCGATAATCTTATCAATCTGTTCGCCACCCTTACCGATAACGATACGAATCTTCTCTACAGGAATCATCATTTGAGCCATCTTTGGAGCCCATTCAGATACATGATCACGTGGAGCGGAAATTGCTGTTTCCATGTTATCTAAGATTTCCATACGACCTTTATGTGCTTGTGCTAAAGCTTCACGTAGGATTTCTTCAGAAATACCAGTTACCTTGATATCCATCTGTAATGCAGTGATACCATTACGTGTACCCGCTACCTTAAAGTCCATATCACCATAGTGGTCTTCCATACCTTGAATATCTGTCAAGATAGAATATGTATCTCCAACTGTAATTAGCCCCATCGCTACACCAGCTACCATTGCCTTAATAGGAACACCAGCAGCCATTAATGACATAGTGCCTGCACAAATACTTGCCTGTGAAGAAGAACCATTTGATTCTAATACTTCAGCACAGGTACGAATTGCGTATGGGAATTCTTCTGCTGTAGGTAATACCTGTAAGAGTGCTCTTTCACCTAAAGCACCATGACCAATTTCACGACGTCCAGGAGAAGACATACGTCCAACTTCACCAACAGAGAATGGTGGGAAGTTATATTGATGCATGAATCTCTTTTCAGTTTCTGTTGTTAAGTCGTCAATTAATTGTGCATCACTTAATGGACCTAATGTAGTTACAGATAAAACCTGTGTTTCACCACGTGTGAACATCGCAGAACCGTGTACACGTGGTAGTAAGTCAACCTGTGAATCTAGTGGACGAAGTTCATCTAATCCACGTCCATCTGGACGAATCTTTTCTTCAGAGATTAAGCGTCGTACTTCGCCTGCTTCCACTTCAACACCATATTCATGTGCTTGTTTAACAGCCTTTTCACGTGCCTTATCATCTTCCCATTCTAACTTGGCAACTTCTTCTTCCATTTCAGCAATCAATTCATCAATCTTGCCATAACGTTCAAGTTTACCCTTGATAGAAACTGCTTCACGAATACGCTGTGCACCCTTTTCATCAACTAACTGCTTCACAATTGGGTTGATTTCATATAAGGAAACTTCCATCTTTTCCTTTGCGCAAGCAGCGATAACTTCTTCTTGAATCGCGCATAATTCCTTGATTGCGGCATGACCAATCATCAAGGCCTTAAGCATATCTTCTTCTGATACTTCCTTAGCGCCTGCTTCAACCATGTTGATGGCGTTCTTTGTACCAGCTACTGTTACATTTAAATCAGAATTCTTTTCCTGTTCAACACTTGGGTTAATGATGTATTCACCATCAACACGAGCAACCATTACACCTGCTACAGGTCCGTTAAACGGAATATCTGAAATACATAGTGCTAATGATGAACCGAATAAGGATGCCATCTCGGAACTAGCGTCTGGATCGCATGATAATACTGTATTAACGATTTGTACTTCATTACGGAAACCCTCCGCAAATAAAGGACGAATTGGTCTATCAATTAAACGTGCAGTTAAAGTTGCATGTTCTGTTGGTCTACCTTCACGACGTGTAAATCCTCCAGGAATCTTACCTGCGGCATACATCTTTTCCTGATATAAAACTGTCAATGGGAAAAAATCTGTATCCTTTGCTTGGTTGTTTGCTGTTGCTGTAGATAGTACTGTTGTATCCGCATAGCGAATGACTACAGAACCTCCTGCTTGTTTGGCAATTTCACCGTTTTCGACTGTCAATGTACGGCCATGAAATTCCCAGCTCTTCTTGTACTTTTCCATTTCTCTTCTAACCTCTGTCTGTTCTCGACTTTTCAAATTTTCAACATTCCCATTGTACCACAGCCATACTGTAAATTGAATATGTCTTTATTATGCTTCAATGCACCAAAGACCATGTTGATTACAGTATGCATATACCGCAATGACTGGCTCATCTTGATAGAACTTTACCTCTGGCTTTTCACCTTCATCAAAATATACAACACGATAACCCTTTTCATATTGTAAAATCACAAACGCAATATGATGGTCACCATCCATTGGATGATCATCACTGGCAATATTCACCGAGAAACAATCTCCATTACGGTTGATAACAGGCTCATGTGTTTCCCAATCTTCATTATTTTGAACCGGTAATTCAACAAATACTTCATCCTTACATAAAATCTCTGCAGCCACATCATTCATCTCCATAATGACCTTACCAGTACTTGGCGCATATAAGATATGTAACTGGCGATTAAACTTAGCTTTCTTCAACTTCTCTTTATCAAATAGTTCCACATTCGTTAATGGACTTTTAATTAATTGCACTTTTTCTTTCTTTGTCATTTGCTTGATCCTCCACTCTCTTCGCATCGCTTCCTTCTTCGTCGCATGCATTTCGTAATATGCGATGCGCAAAGGTCGATGTGACTTTGTATACTTAGCCCCTTTCCCATTTAGATGGGCTTGAAATCTTTTCTCTAAATCATTGGTCCAACCCGTGTAGTAGGTATGATCTTCACATTCAAGTATATAGGTATAATTCATTATTCTACACTCTTTAGACTCTCTACCATGCGAATATCATTTAGTCTCTTGGTCATCATTCGATTGACTATCACACTAAATAGTATCGTTAATACTAAAGCATAGAAGAAGCTCATCCATTCAATGTTTCTTCCAAACATCAAATAGTCCATCTCTACAGTACGCATTATATAACGATGTAATGCGATACCCACTGGAATTCCAACAATACCACCAATTCCAGCAAGCAGATTATTTTCTTTAAAGATATACTTCTTAACCTCAGCTCTTCTAAAACCAAGAACCTTTAAGGTCGCAATCTCACGCTGTCGTTCGCTAATATTGACTGTAATTAAATTACTGAGTACAACAAATGCTAGTAACATACTCGATATGATTAGTACCCAAATAATGCCATTTAGACCTTTGACCATAGAATTGAAGTTATCAAGTTGTCCACTATACAATGAAACACCTTCAACACCTTGAATCGTCGAAATCTCATTTGCTAGTAACTTTTGGGCCGCATCATCACCTGTCGTAGATAGGTAGATGATATTACTACCAGCTTCTTTCCCAAATACTTCTTTGTAATACTGACGACTCATTAATACAAAATGATTGATATACATCTCTGTAATACCACTGACGTTTACCTGATATGGATTTCCATCCGCATCTTCGATGGTAATATGTTCTCCAATATGAACACCTAGATTCTCAGCTAACTTTTCGTTGATGATAACACCATCATCAGTCAGCGAAATAGGTTTATGGCCAATCCGTGTACGCAAGTTAAACTCACGGTTAATTTCATCTTGATCAAAGACATGAACTGAAGCAGTTTCATCAACCTTATCATCATACGTTTTCGTCGTATAAACAAAGCCAATATGCGCATCTGTAACATTATCCGTTGATTGTATTTCTTTTAAAGCTTCCACTTTTACTTCATTACTTGCGTCATCCTCAAAGTTAACCATGCCATCATACTGAATAATTTCCTTAAAGTTAATATCAACCATGTTTGAAATGGAATCACGAATACCAAATCCAATTAACATAAGTGCAGTGCATCCTGCGACACCTACAATCGTCATAAAGAACCGTTTCTTATAACGGAAAATATTACGCATCGTTACTTTATCCGTAAAACTAAGATGATTCCAAATCAATGGAATATTCTCCAAGAATGTCTTCTTTCCTGCTGGTGGTGCTTTTGGACGCATCAGTTGTGATGGAACATCCTGTGTATCTGCCTTGCATGCAAACCAAGTCGCAATACTCATCGCAAAGATAAATAACATCGCAGTAAACCCAATGAATCCCAAAGGTACAACAAAACGAATCGGAGGTAAGATATACATCATTCTCCATGCATGATAAATAATCAGTGGGAAAGAACTAAGTCCCAATATACTTCCCACAACAATACCAATAAGTGTTGCGGAAATTGCATAGAATAAATATTTCAATGTGCACTGCCACTTCGTATATCCTAGTGCTCGCAAAGTACCAATTTCATTACGTTGTTCTTCAACAAGACGTGTCATTGTCGTTAGACATACAAGTGCCGCAACCAAGATAAAGAATGCAGGGAATACACGAGAAATAGCCTCCATTTGCTGCACTGTATTCTTGAATGTCACACTTGCATAATGAGATTTGCGATCCAGTATTGTCCACTTTCCTTCCGCTAAATCATCAATCTTCTTTTTCGCATCCGCTAACTTTGCTTTCGAAAGATTTAACTCTTCTAATGCATCATTTAACTTCTTTGTACCTTCTGTAATTGCAGTATTTAATTGTGCTTCACCATCCGCAATCTGTACTCTTGCATCTGCCAGTTTATTTTCGCTTGTGTATATTGCTTGCCAACCTGCATCAATCTCAGCTTGACCATCTGCAATCTTTTGGTTTAACGTAGCCTGTCCTTGATTGAGTTGTTGTTGCCCTTGGTCAACTGCAGCTAAACCATCCGTAATTTGTTGTTGAGATGCAGGAATCGTCACTGTTAAAGCATTCTGAACAGTTGCTAAGTCATTTGTATATTGTGTTTGTAAGTTCTGCAATTCAAGTAATCGATCTTCCTTTGTGGAAGCAGTTAATGAGAAGTTTTGATCGATTTCTTGTAAGTGATCATCTAAAGCATCCTGTAAATCTCCAATTGTTTTACCAGTATATCCTTCTGGAAACATTGCATCGCATAACTGTCTTAAATCTGCTCGAAACATAATTAAAAGCGATACAGGTGTTGTTGGACTAATTCCATACTGTGTGATACCTTGTCGGAATTGAATTTCTGTTTGATATAACGTAATCGCATCCGGAATTGAAGCTAAAGCTACTAAAAGATTATTCTCGTTTTGTTCAAGAGTAGCCTTTTGACTATTTAAAGCATGTTGACTAGATTGTAGTGTTGCACGATTCTGGTTGATGATTTCCTGTTGATGATCAATCTCTGCTTGTCGGTTAAGCTTTTCTGTATTTAATGTACTCTGTGCATTGTTTAGATTCTCTTTTGCATTCGCAATCTCTACTTCTCCAGCAGCGACATCTGCTCTACTTTCAGATAGCTTTTGTTGCGCATCCGCAATTTCTTTTTGATAAGTATCCAGTGCATCTTGATATTGCTTTGTACCATCGATGTACTTCTGCATACCATCGTTGTACTCAGTCATTGCGTCTTCTTTAATCTTACGTGCAGTTGCTGTTTGTTGTGTTGTCGCAAGTGCTTCAATTTTCTGTTTTACATCTGTGATGTAAGTCTCATAAGAAGCTGAAAATGAAGATAATTTTTTACCATCCTCTGTTAATATGTTTATTTCTAAATAATTCGAAGAATCAAATGCAGAGGAAGGAATATAGAGATACGAATTAATTGGTAAATTATCTAAAGTACTAGTTTCCTTAGACATGTTGAGATATAGAGGGGTATCAATCACACCAACTACAGTTACTTCCTGCACTGGTAAAACACCACTTCGAGAACCATCAGGAAGTGATAGTTTTACTGTATCTCCTATTTCAAAACCGGACTTGATATTTCCATTTCGCTCCGCAACGACTTCATGGTTGTTTTGCGGCATACGTCCCTCGACAAGTTTAAAGCGATTAATTGTATGGGTTGAATCATAAGAGTGTATACGTACAAGTTGTGTTCCTTCACCACTAGTCGCAATCTCATCCACAAAATAATCTGGCTCAACTGCACTTACAGAATCCACCTTCTTTAAGGCGTCTATATCATCCTCTTTGAATCCATAATTTGAGTAGATCGTAAAATCCTTTAAGTCATAACTATCATCATAGTAATCTACACTAGCAGACATCATTGGTGCACTTGCACTAACACCAATAAAAAATGCAACACCAATCGATACAATTGCAGATAGTGAAAAGAATCGACCTTTCGTCGACTTAATTAAGCGAAGTACGTTTTTATGAAATACCTTTTTCGCCATTACCACTCTATCTCCGTTATATCCTTTGGATGATCATTCTTTTCCATAGAGATGACTTTTCCATTTTTAACATGGCAGACTAAATCACCCATCGGACAAATTGCTAGATTATGCGTAATGATAATAACAGTCATGCCATGCAAGCGTGCTGTATCCTGTAATAACTGTAATATTTGTTTTCCTGTCACATAATCTAAGGCACCAGTTGGCTCATCACATAAGAGTAACTTAGGGTTCTTGGCAATCGCTCTAGCTATCGCTACACGCTGTTGTTCACCACCAGATAACTGAGCAGGAAAATTATGCATACGATCTTGTAAACCCACCTGTTCTAAAACTGTTACTGGGTCAAGTGGATCTTTACAAATTTCGGAAGCTAACTCTACATTTTCTAAAGCAGTCAGATTCTGCACTAAGTTATAAAACTGAAATACAAAGCCAATATCAAAACGACGGTAGTCTGTTAATTCTTTTTCATTCATCGTATCAACATGTTTACCATCCACAATCACTTTTCCACTGGTGACAGTATCCATTCCACCAAGGATGTTTAAGATTGTACTCTTACCAGCACCACTGGCACCAGCCACAATGACAACCTGTCCCTTATCAACCTCAAAGTTGACTCCATCTAAGGCGTGAATATCAATTTCACCAACATGATATGTCTTTCTAACTTCTTGAAATGTAATATAGCTCATGACTATTGACTCTATTCCAATATAATTGTACACCTGAAACACGAAAAAAGCAGTCTAATGACTGCTTTTACAATTACTTTCTTAAACCTAACTTTTGAACTAATTCACGGTAACGGTTAACGTCATGCTTCTTGAGGTAATCAAGCATCTTTCTTCTACGACCAACCATCTTTAATAGACCACGGTTAGAAGAATAGTCCTTCTTATTAGCCTGCATGTGTACTGTTAATGTGTTGATTTGCTGTGTTAATAGAGCAACCTGTACTTCAACAGAACCTGTGTCGCCTTCCTTACGTCCGAAATCTTTAGCAATCTGAGCTACTGTTTCCTTTGTTAACATTTTATTTTCCTCTTTCTTTCTATAGAACTTCCAAACCGAGCATAACTTTTGAGGATACGTCATCCCCAGCAAGAAAGCCATTAGATAATAGCATACAATCGCTATGTATGCAATATACTAAACTTTAATATGAGAAAAACCATCCCTTTATAACATAAATTTATTCATATAAAATCGAATGAACAAATTCATTGTAAGTAGCAAATCGATTAGCACCCAGACGCAACTGTTTCAGTCCATGCAGCTTGATCAACTACCCAAACCTGAGTTGTTACTGCATCATGATGAACAGAGCCTACCTGAACCTGTCTTAGTGTATAATTGTCGTCTCCGTATAAATCTCCATTTCTTGCGAAATCTACAGCAGAATCGTAGATGTGCCCACTTTGAATTCCGACAACTCGCTCCTCGAACTGAGGATCATCCCAAGCTTCCTGTACAACCCGAGTTTCATAATGACCTTGCTCTGGATGATTAATCGTTGTATATGTAGGAATACATGGTGTAGATGTTGGTTGAGCAACAGTATTAGAAGATGTATTGTTTGTAACATTTGTAGAAGTATTTTCTGTAGTCTTGTTTTCAACTGTCTTACTATCTTCTGCAACTGTAGTGTCTGTTGTAGTCTTATTTTCATTTACATCAGACTTCTTTTCATCTTTCTTTGTGTCACTCTTCTTTTCGTCAGACTTCTTTGTATCATCTTTCTTTACAGTAGAGTCTTTCTTTGCTGTTTCTGTAACCTTTTCTGTATTTACAGTCTGCTTATTAGTAGATAAAACATAAGAACGAATGCAGATAGCAGATACTACTGTTAATACTAATACTGCAATGGAAGCTTTCTTATGTGATGTTACGAAATTCTTTATCTTTGCAAAAATATCCATTATAAATAACCTCTCAATTAACAACCAGACGCAACTGTTTCAGTCCATGCAGCCTGATCAACTACCCAAACCTGAGTTGTTACTGCATCATGATGAACAGAGCCTACTTGAACATCTTTTACCGTGTAATTTCCATCTCCATATAAGTCTCCGTTGTTTATAAAATCACTTACAGAATCATAAATATGACCAGACGAAATTCCTACAACTCGCTCCTCAAACTGTGGATCATCATAAGCTTCCTGTACAATTTGAGTTTCCCAGTGACCAACTTCTGGATGAGTAACTGTTGTGTATGTAGGAACACATGGAGTAGGTGTGTTCTGAACAGATGTATTAGATGTGTTATTAGATACATTGTTATTCTTTGTATTTTCATCAACAGAAGTAGTGTTAGATGTAGAATTATTTGTTGTTTCTTCTGTCTTTGTTTCAGAAGTTACCTCATTCTTCTTATTATCGTTCTTCTTTTCATCAGACTTTTTATCATCTTTACTTCCTGTTGCGTTAGTATCATGATTTTTATTTTGATTGTTAGTCTGTGTAACTTTGGAACCGTTATTAGTACCAATATTCGTTGTCAATATATAGCCTACTGTTCCACCAATTAATAAGAATAGTAGTAGTACTACAGATGCTCTCTTGTGTTTACTAATTTTTTTCATAATCGAATGGATAATATTCTTCATCATAACTCCCCCTTTAAATCAAATTTGAAATATATTGTCGAATGTATATTGTACTAGCCCTCAAATATTAATAAGAATATAACGATAAAAGGTCGGTTAGTTTATAGCCTATGCCATCTTCTCATCATTCGTTGTTACATTACGTACTGATTGTATAGCATACTATACTTCATCTATGGTTTTGATAATAGCTAGCCGAGTAAAACATACATCTCTATTACCAGCTTCAATTGAGATTCGTAACCCCCAGCCTGCAGTTTGACTAGTTCTTTAGTCAGAATTCACATCACAATAAATACACTTGAACTTGGCCGAATGATTGGGACTATGTTTCTTGATTAGAGGTAACCTTTAAGTTCAAAGATTTAGGCCATGTATGGAAAACATGACAATGATGGGGCATATATACCCCATCATTGTCGTTAATACCAAATACTTGACTAGCTAGAATTAAGTCTTTAAATCAAATTACCTAAAATATAGTGCATATTATTGAGCTATAGAAATTGGTGCATAACCATCTTTCTTTAAATCAGCATCAATAGAATCAAAGTTTTCCCATTCTGTAGATGTAGTATCTTCGTGGTAGGACATATCCTTCTGAATAATCTTTCCTTCAGATACTGTTAATTTTATATAGCCAAAATATGTAAAATATGTAGTAGTTTCTGCTGTGCGACTGCTATCAGAATCTGGTGTTACTGTTTTAGTAATCTTATATATAGTTAGTAAACTTAATTTCCCTTCGCTATCTTTAGAATCCGATGCATTAAACAAGATGTAATCTTGTTGCTTTTCAGTAACATATGTAGTTTTATCAAACCATCCATCTTCCGGTTTTGTTTTTGACTGCATTAATATATCTGTTTTGCTAAGAATATCATTTAATCCAACAATATCCGTAATCTCCGGTAGACCCGTCACCTTTTTCTCAAAAGATGTTGCCCCGTCCTTTAATTTTTTTCCGTCATTAGCAAGAGTATTTAATGTACCTTCAGTAATTTTTACTTTAATAGTATCGTCATTTTTCAAAGTTTGATTTGCAGCTGTACTAATCGTATAGACTGTAGAATCAAATTTAACACTTCCAAATCCATTATATCCTGTAAAAGTAATTGGATACTCTTTTTCTAGGTCCTCTAAAGTAATCTCTTGCATTTCGTCCAAGCCATTTACAGTATATTCTTTTGTTTCATTAACAAATGGGCAATTGTTTCCCTTACAGGAAACTGTCAAAGTAACCTTGTCCCCATTCTTTAGATCAGATACTTTATCAAAATTAAATTTTAGATTATTCATAATAGCAGTATATTTTGCCATCTTCTTAGTATCTACCATTTGAGAATTGCCACTTTCGAAAGCGTCTATTTCATCTTTTGAGAAACCTGCTTTTTTAATTGCGGCTTGTGAAATTTCTTCAATTACAACCTCATGATTATAATTAAGCATTCCATGTCCATCATACCCATTAAATGTAACATCAAAATATTTTGATAATTTTGTTGGTCGAGATGAAAACAAGATAAATGCAATAACTGCCACAATAAACACTCCAACAATCCCAACAATTTTTTTATTTGATACAAATTGTGATTTTACTGTATTCAGTAAATCTGAAGTATTTTTTAACGTACTCTTTGGATCTGAAGTATTTGGTGATTTAGTATCATCCTTTTCAACAGAATTCCCCTGACTTTTTGAATCTACATTTTCCATTGAACTGGATTGCTCTTCTTTGAACTTGTTCTCTTCCATAATTAATTTCCCCCTTATTTAGATTTAAAATAAATCTCTCTAGCCCTAACAATAGCATTCGCAAGGACTATTGATCCTCTTCATCTTTTTTTCTTCTCTTGAAAATGACAAATCCAATTCCAGCAATTGCACCTGATGCCAAGATGCCAATACCAATTGGTAAAGCATTATTTGTTTTTGCTGAATCGCTATCATTTTCATTTTGCTTAGATAAATCTTCAGATGTTTTCGAATCATTTTTCTTATCATCCTTCTTTTCATCATCTGTCTTTTTATCATCTTTCTTTTTATCATCTTTCTTTTCATTATTCTTATTTTGTTCATTCTTTGAATTAGAAACAGTTTTGTCAGTAGATGATGTCGAAGAACTTGGTACATATGTAATAATACCTGTATTCAAAGGATTATTAGCCTGTTGTGATGCAATATGCGCATTATTTGCAGCTACACTAGCATTATACTTATTCATTAAATCCTGATATTTTGCAAGTAATGCATCCAAGATTGCTTGTTTTTCCGCAAGCGTTTGATTTGCGTCGTTAACAATAGTCTGTTGAGAAGCAACATTAGCTTGTGCAGTATTTAAATTAGCAAGAGCTGCATCATACGCTGCTTGTGTATCATGTAATAAATTCGCTGCAGCAACTGGATCGTACTTAGCGAGTTCAACTTTTGCATCATTTAACTTCTTTGATTTCTCAGAGACATCCTTATTTGCAGTTTCTAATGCAGCTTTAGCTTGTTCATACATAGTATTTGCCGCATCATAGTCCTGCTTAGCAGTATCATAAGCAGTTTTTGCATTAGTTAATACAGTGTTAGCACTATTTAAAGCATTTATTGCATTCGTTTCCGAAGTCTGAGATGCTGTCAATGCTTGTTGTGCAGCTAGCTGTTCTGTTTCAGCAGCTTGCACTTGTGCTTGTAAGTCTGACACTTTATCTGCTAACTTTTGTAACTCTTGATCATAATTTGTAATCTTATTTTCTAAATCAGATTTCTTATTTTCCAATTCAGCCAATTTTGATTCCGTTGTCTTCAATGCATCTTTTGCTTGAGCTAATTCAGTTTCAGCTTGAGCCTTAGTTTGCTTAGCAGTTTCAACTTTAGTAGCATTGTTATTTACATCTTGTGTAATATTATCTAATTCATTATGTGCTACTGTAGCTTTATTAGTAGCATCTGTAGCCTTAGAAACCATAGCATCATATTCAGCTTGTTTTTGGGCCACAATAGAAGACTGTTTATCACGTGACTTCTTTAAGTTTTCTAATTCAGCCTTAGCCTCAGCTAGTTTCTTCTTAGTATCTTCTTTAGATTGTTCAACATTGGCAACCTTAGCATCATATGCAACCTTTGCTTTACGATACTCCTCAACAGCTACATCGTATGCCTTTTCTTCAGGTAATACTTCACGTTCACCTAATGCTGGTTCACCCTTATATGCATCACGAGCTGTTACCGCATCGTTATACTTCTTATTTGCTTCATCTAACTTAGCGTTCAACTTCGTTGTATCTATAGTATCCATATATTCATCGAAGAGACTTGTGAACTCTGCGATTGTATAGATCTTTTCAGCCTTTGAACCATTACCCTGTGTATTTCCAGAGAATGTCTGGCTGAATGTAATTCCGTAAGAATCTAACTGATCTTCAGTGTACTTATTATCGCCACCCACTTCAACGAACTTCTTGAGGTTGTTATCATAAACCATCTTACCACGCTTGTTGGCAACTGTACTACGTCCGATACCTGTTACGATGTAGTTTCTATTTACTGCGTTTGTATAGTGACCTGTTTGGATATTGAAGAACTTCTTTGTATTCTTTGCATAATCTGTCCATGCCTTATCAAACGCTTCCTTATCTGGACCATTCTTATTGATGTTTACACCTGGATGTTCTGCTAAATACTTAGCTGTAAATTCTTGTAGGGCTTCCCAAACAATCTTTTCCTCTTCATACCAACCCTTATTAGGATCTGTGTAACCCCATGCTAAGTTTTCAGCAACATTGAAGTGACGTGAGTGTCCATTTGCTGGATCAGCAGAGTTATCTGCGTTAGAGATTGCTGTTGCCATCATATAGAATGTTGTTCCTAATGGCTTTAGATTCGGGAAGTGTTCATCGTTTACACGCTGTTCATTGTACTTAACTAGAACTTTTAATGCTTCCTTGACGTTGCGTAAGCTTGTGGCATCGTTCTCATCGCCCACAATCATTCCCGCTGGATATTTATGTAAAGCATTTACAGCATTTTTAATGTCTTCTAATGTGTTTTTGTCATTCGCAAACTTTGTCTTTGCCCAGTCTAAGAATCCTTCAAAGCCCTTCTTCACTTGTTCATTTACGTTAGCGATCTTCTGAGAGATGGCATTCTTTTCTGCATCTGCTGCTGCAACGTCATCCTTTAACTTTTCACGCTTAGCTGCCTCTTTTTTACTCTTTTCTTCTTCAGCTTTCTTACGTTCTTCAGCCTGTTTCTTTAAAGCAATTTCTTTTTCTTTTTCTTTTGCTTCCATTTCAGTTCTTGCAGCATCTAATTCAGTTGTTGGAACCGTCCCGTTTTCTAGTGCATGAAGTTCATTTTCTATATTAGTAACCTTATTCTGCTGGTCCGAAACAGCTGTTTCTGCGTTTTGTTTGTCTTCTTTTGCAGAATCCAAAGCATTTTGAGCAGTTGTTTTGTCTGCATCAGCTTTTGCCTTTTCGCTATCTGCTTGGTTGACTTTCTCTTGAGCCTCACCCTTCTTTTGCTCTAATTCCACCTGTTTTGTAGTTAGTTCTGATAATTTCTGTTCTTTTTCATCAACATTTGTTTGTTTGTCACTAATAGTATTTTTATTTGTAACGATTTCTTGTTTTGTATCTAAAATCTTTGCATTTGTATCGTTTAATTCATTTTGAAGATTTGTTTTTGCTGCTGGATCGCTCAATTTAGTATGTTCTTCTGTAGCTTTTTCCAACTCATCTTTCTTTGCATCTGTAACTTTCTTAGCAGCTTCAAAAGCAGAATTTTTTGCATCTTTGTCAGCCGAAGCCTGATTTTTTGCTTCCAACTTTTCATTAACATCATTTTGCGCAGTTTCAACTACTTTTTCTTTCTCATCCGAAATATTCTTTTTTTGGTCAGCTACTGCTTTTGCTGTATCAGCAATTTGTTTTTTCTGTTCAGATGTCTGTACTGCTGTATCGTATTCTTGCTGTGCCGCATCTACATCAGTTTGTGCCTGATTTTTCTTTGCTTCATCATTTGCCTGTATAGATAATACTTTTGCATTTTTTAGGTTTTGTTCTGCTGTCTCTAGTTCTTGCTTTGCGGATGATTCACTATCAACATATGCATCGTATTGTTTCTTTTTTTCATCTGCATCTTTCTTTGCTTGATTCACTTCATTTTGTGCTTTATCAACTTCTTTCTGAGTTGCATTGACTGCTTGTCTTGCTTGATTGACCGCATCTGCAGTTTCTTCTGCCTGTACAGTAATTGTTTGTGAAATGATGGATGTTGTGGCAAGTGTTGCCAAAGTAATCTTAGCTAGTTTCTTCATTACAAATAATTTCCTTTCTTATCTATCTCCCAAAATATTTGATTTGTTGTCGCTAGTTGTTGTTCTTATCAATATTACACAACAATTAAATTGTTTGAAAGATAAACTGTTATTTTATTAACAAAGAATCAGATAAACAATAAGTGGTGAAATATTGTTTCATTCATTAAAATAATTCTTTAAAAACATGTTCATTATTCATATTTCTTTTTACCAAACAAAAAAAACTCAGAACTGCCATTCTAAGTTTTTTCAATTACATAAACTCCAATAAAATACTGTTTAGAATTTCAAATCCTTTTTCACTACAACGAAGACGTTTTTTCTCAAGAATGAGTTTTCCTTCGTTGCATAACTTTTTAATCTGAGTGCTATATACTTCTAATACGGATGTGTGAAACCTTTCTTCAAAGAGATGGATATACATACCTTCTTTTAGGCGAAGTCCCATCATCACTGCCTCAAACATTTGATCTTGGAGTGATAAATCAATTATGTCTTTGATAGATGAATCATCGATATACTTTCTTACGTTCTTTGGAATATCATAACGTGTACTTCCTTCTAGACCGCTGGCACCACAACCAATACCATAGAAATCTTGATAATTCCAATATGCACAGTTATGCATTGAAATCATATCTCCTTTTGCAAAGTTACTGATTTCATACTGCACAAAACCATACTTCGGAAGCATTTTACAAATCCATTCATACATATCTGCTTCCATATCATCATCAAGGTGTTCATATCCTTTTTTCGCAAAAACTGTATTTGGCTCTATCGTTAATGAATATAACGATAGATGTGTAGGTTCTAATGCAATCGCATCCTGCAAAGACTTTTCTAATGATTCCATTGTCTGTGTAGGCAAAGAATACATTAAATCTAGTGAGATGTTATTGATACCATATTTACGTAATAGTTTCATCGTTTCTGCGACATCTTCTAATCGATGATGTCGATTCATCATCTGCAGTAGTTTTTCATCTGATGTTTGAAAGCCAATGCTTGCACGGTTTATACCGTGTTTTTGTAATATCTTTGCTTTATCTTCATCAAACGTTTCAGGATTAATTTCAATCGTATATTCCTGCACCATGCTTGCATAGGGATCTAATAAACTGAGCAATTGATCTAGTTGTGATGAAGATAGTGCAGTTGGTGTACCACCACCAATATAGATTGTCTCTAGCTTATCATTGAGATGACGGTTTTGAATATCGGCTTTGATTGCTTCTAACCATTGATTTGCGAGTGTTTCTTGATAGCCTATATGGCAGAAATCACAATATGAACAAATTGTTCGACAGAATGGTACATGCAAGTAAAGATGCTTTGGTTTAGTTATCATCATCCATTGATAGAACAGACATAAACGCTTCCTGTGGAATCTCTACAGATCCTACTGCCTTCATTCTCTTCTTTCCTTCTTTTTGTTTCTCTAGAAGTTTCTTCTTACGAGAAATATCACCACCATAGCACTTGGCAAGTACATTCTTACGCAAGGACTTGATATTTGTTCTAGCGATGATCTTACCACCGATGGCAGCCTGTACAGGAATCTCGAATTGTTGCTTAGGAATGAGTTCCTTTAGTTTCACTGTGATTGAAGAACCACGTGTATACGCTTCAGAACGGTGAATAATCACTGATAATGCATCGACATTTTCACCGTTTAATAGAATATCCATACGCACAAGATCTTGTGCACGATAGCCAATTAATTCATAGTCTAATGAAGCATAGCCCTTTGAACATGACTTTAACTTATCAAAGAAGTCAAAAATGATTTCTGAAAGTGGTAATTCATAGATAATCATATTTCTACCAGTATCGATGATTTCCATTGTCTGATAGATACCGCGCTTATTCTGGCATAAATCCATGATGGCACCGATATAGGTATCTGGAACCATAATACTTGCCTTTACATATGGCTCTTCAACACGGTCAATTCTTGCCGCATCTGGCATTCTAGCTGGGTTATCAATTTCAATCATTGAGCCATCAGTTAAATATACATGATAGATAACAGATGGTGCGGTTGCGATTAGATCGAGGTTATACTCTCTTTCTAAACGTTCCTGGATAACATCCATGTGTAGAAGTCCTAAGAATCCACAACGATAACCAAAGCCTAATGCTTGGGATGTTTCTGGTTCATATTGTAAGGATGCGTCATTTAACTGTAGTTTATCTAACGCCTCTCGTAAGTCACCATACTTTGCGGCATCGGTCGGATATAGACCGCAATATACCATTGGGTTTAACTTACGATATCCAGATAATGGCTTCTCTGCTGGATTATCTACTTTCGTTACTGTATCACCAACACGTACATCTTGGATGGACTTGATTGAAGCCGCAAACCAACCTACGTCACCACACATTAATGTATTCATCTTTACTTCACGTGGATTACGAATACCAACCTCTAGTACTTCATATTCTGCGCCTGTTGCCATAAAGCGAATCTTATCACCAACAGAAAGACTACCCTCACGGATACGAATTAATGCAATAATTCCACGGTATGGGTCATAGAATGAGTCGAATACTAATGCTTGTAGTGGTGCGTTTTCATCTCCACTTGGTGCAGGGAAATGAGATACAATCTGTTCTAAAACTTTATCCACGTTTAATCCACTTCGTGCAGAGATGAGTGGTGCATTACTACAATCCAAACCGATAATATCCTCAATCTCACGGATAGTAACATCAGGTTGTGCATTCATCATATCTACTTTGTTAATAACAGGGAGAATTTCTAGGTTATTATCTAAAGCTAAATAGGTATTTGCGAGTGTTTGTGCTTGAACACCTTGGGTAGAGTCAACGACTAAAATCGCACCCTCACAAGCCGCTAATGAGCGTGATACTTCATATGTAAAGTCGACGTGACCTGGTGTATCAATCAAGTTAAAAAGATACTCCTGTCCATCTTTAGCGGTATAGCTTAGCTGTACCGCATTCAGCTTAATTGTGATACCACGTTCTCTTTCTAGGTCCATTTCATCCAGAAGCTGTGCTTTCATATCACGTTCTTTTACCGTTTCTGTCATTTCAAGAATACGGTCTGCCAATGTTGATTTGCCATGATCGATATGGGCAATAATACAGAAATTTCGTATGTGCTTTTGGTCCATTTACTCAAATACCTTCCCTATCATATTTCTACCTGCACCATTGGCATAAGCATCTGCTGTCATTCTGCTCTTACCTTCTGGCTGTAGTTCATAAACTTCAATCATGCCGCCAATACTTGCGACTTCCATCGCATGATTCTTAAAACCTAAGATTTCTCCAGGTTTTGATTGATGGTCTTCTTTTCTCATTCTAACTTTGCAGAACTTGATGCGCTTTCCATCAACCACACCATATGGCATTGGCCAATCAATTAAACCACGAATGTGGTTATATAGAGTTTGTACATCTTCCACTGCAAACTGTACTTTCTCTTCTTCCTTTGTAATATTTAATCCAAGGATTACTTGACTTTCATCCTGTGGTTCTCCCACGAGTTTGCCTGCAATATAGTCTTCTAAATTTTCTTTTACTAATTGCTTACTTAATACTAGTAAACGCTGGTTTAATTCCGCCATCGTTTCATCTTTGCCAAGTGGTGTTGTCACTCTAGCATAGATATCTCCTGCATCCATGGCTTTTGTCATTTGGATTAGACATACACCAGTTTCTGTTTCACCACCCATAACTGCGTGATGGATTGGTGCACCTCCACGATATTTTGGTAAAAGTGATGGATGTACATTAATACAACCAAGACGTGGATATTCTAGAATGCGTACTGGTACGAATTGTCCATACGCACAAGTTAAGATTAACTCTGGGTCATATCGTAACACATCGTCCACATGTTCCTTTAAGAGATCTGGTTGAATCACTGGAATCTGATATTGATCAGCTAAAGCATGTGTTGGTGTCATCTGGATAGTATGTTTTCTACCAACCGGTTTATCTGGTTGGGAAACAACGGCTACGACGTTATATCCTTCATCGATTAAGGTCTGTAATATACCGCTGGCAAATTCTGTTGTACCAAAAAATATAATTCGTGTCTGTTTCATCTCTCATACCTCCACCGTGATATTATACCCTACTTTTTTGGGGTTTTCATTGCATTTTACACTTCACTTTGATATAATCCTAATGCTAATAAGTGGACAGGAGGTGTACTCATGGCAAATATCAAGTCACAGAAGAAGCGCGCACTAACTAATCTGAAAAGACAGAATGCGAAGGCTGGACAGAAGAGCGAACTAAAGACAGCAATCAAGAAGGTTCTTTTAGCTGTAGAAGCTAAGGACGTTGAAGCTGCTACTGCTGCTTACAACACAGCAAATAAGTGCTTAGACAAGGCAGTTGTATCTCATATCAAGAATAACAACTATGCTGCTCGTCAGAAGTCAAGACTCGCTAAGGCTGTCAATTCCATTCAGAAATAAAAAACGTGGCTCTAAGAACCGCGTTTTTATTTTGCCTCTAACCAATATTTCTTTTGTTGCAATAATTCTTTACGATAGTCATCGTCATGTGGATACTTCGCTAAAACCCCATCAATAAACGCTATCTGTCGATCACAATAGGAAAGATATTCTTTCCCCTTTTTTTGTTGTAGATACACTCCACAGAGAATCTCATCATCTCGATATGATTCATGATAATCTGTGGTAAAACTAATTGCGATATAATCAAAATCACGCTCTGTAATTAACTCTTCTTGATCAATCGTATAGTGATGGTCACTAATCCATTTCCGTAGTAACTCTGGCTTACGATTGACTTCGACAATCAGTTGTTTACATGTACGTAAACGATTCTCTCCTGCAGCTTCTAGGATATCTTTTGCAGTATAGTAGCCCATACCTGCAATCACCACAACATCTACGTCTTGCGGTACATGTTCAAAGCCATTGGATAAGATTGTTTCAATTTGACCATCAAGGTTTTCCGCTTGGATATTGCGTTTTGCAATCTCTAATGGTCCCTTTGCAATATCACAAGCGTATGCTTTTTGTACCTTTTTATGTTTGATTGCTAAGATAGGAAGAAAGGCATGGTCTGTACCAATATCTGCCAAGACCACGCCTTTGTTTATCATATCCGCAATTTTCTGGATACGTAAATTCATCTTATTTGTCAAAGAAATCCTTTAATCTCTTTGAGCGTGATGGATGTTTCAATTTACGTAGAGCTTTTGCTTCAATCTGACGAATACGTTCACGTGTAACGTTGAATTCACGTCCTACCTCTTCAAGTGTACGTGTACGTCCATCATATAAACCAAAACGTAAGCGTAATACCTTTTCTTCACGTTCTGTTAGACCGCTAAGAACGCTATTGATTTCATCCTTCAATAACTGATTACTTGCGTATTGATCAGGACTGAGTGCTTCCTTATCTTCAATAAAGTCACCTAAGTGAGAATCATCCTCTTCACCAATAGGTGTTTCAAGTGATACAGGTTCTAAGGCAATCTTTTGGATTTCTCTTACTTTTTCAGGAGAGATACCTTCCATACGTTGGCTGATTTCTTCTGCTGAAGGATCACGTCCTAATTCCTGCACCAATTGACGCTGAACACGTGTTAACTTATTAATCGTTTCTACCATGTGTACTGGAATACGAATTGTTCTAGCTTGGTCTGCAATCGCACGTGTAATAGCCTGACGAATCCACCATGTAGCGTATGTAGAGAACTTGAATCCCTTAGTATAGTCGAACTTTTCAACTGCCTTTACAAGACCCATGTTTCCTTCCTGGATTAAATCTAGGAATAACATGCCTCTACCAACATACTTCTTCGCAATCGACACAACCAAACGTAAGTTACTGGAGATTAAGATGTTTCTAGCCTCTTCATCGCCTTCTTCAATACGCTTAGCAATCTCAGGTTCATCTTCTGGCTTTAAGAGTGGTACACGTCCAATTTCCTTTAAGTACATCTTAACAGGATCATTTAACTGTACATTACCACCTGAAGAGAATGATGATACATCAAGTAGATTTGATAATGGTTTTTCCTCATCATCTCCATCAAGATCATTGTCTTTTTCATCGACATCTTCATCTTCTACATCATCAACATCATCGTCTAACAAATCTAAATCATCGTCATCTGTAGCGGTGAGTTCTTCAATATCATCATCTTCAACAATCTGGATATTCTCTGCATTAAACCAGTCCCAGAGTTCATCCATGTCATCATCAGACATATCTAAGTGCTCTAAGGATGCCATAACATCCTTCTGTGCGATGGAACCGTTCTTCTTTGCGATTCCCTTATAATCTTCTTTGAGTTCATCAAGGTTCTTTAATTCTTTTACCTTACCTGAACGCTTATATGTTTCAATTTCTTTTGTGTCTTTCTTGTTGTTTTTTTCTTTCACTTTTGTTTTTTTCTCTTTCACTTCTTTTGTCTTCTTTGGAGTTTTTTCTTCAGCCGCAACTCCCTTTTTCTTTTTGGAAGTTGCTTTTTCTACTACAACTTCCTCTTTTTCTTTCTTTGAAGCTTTCGTAGTTTTACTTGTTTCCTTCTTCATCGAGATACCTCCTCAGTTCTTGAATGCACTTTTGGTATTTTTCCATTAGTACTTTTTGACTCATATCATTAAGACCGGCTTGTGAGAGTTGTTCATAATACGCATCTCTCTCCTTCTGCAATGTTGTAATTTTTACCTTGCGAATGGCTCCTTTTAGGACCGCTTCGTCATAGTCGATATCATATGCAGGCATGGAAACCAGTCTTGTTAGTAAATCTTTTACTTCTTGCTTATCCGTACGGTCAATTAAATGACTTGGATCAGCATCTTGAAATGTATGTAAACCATCAATAATTAACATTGCTAGTAACTTATGTGTCTTATCATTGAGATACCCTAACTCTACTTCGAATGTATGGGCATGGGTAGCTGACTTTAACATCATCATCAATATTAAATCTTCCGCATCGAGCGAACCATCTGGAATTGTTAGTTTCTTCTGTACGGTTTGATTGATTGGTCGATTTACTGTTTGTGGCACATAGTCAACTGGCATATGTGTCATTTCCGCCAATTGCTGTGTAAAGTAGCGGCGATCTACTTCATCAGGTAATGTTGCAATATCTGCTTGTACTTTACGAACCAATTCTTTTTTATCCGAATAGTTATTTAGATTTGTCTGTGAAACTTGATACTCAATCACAAACTCCATCCAAGTAACTTCATCTTTGAGGACACTCTTTAAACCCTCTGCTCCCTGTTCACGTACAAGCTCATCTGGGTCTTTTCCCGTCAGATTGCGTATGACTGATACATCGCAACCTGCATTTCTCGCCATGTGTACTGCACGTAAGGTAGCAGCCTGTCCAGCACGGTCACCATCATAACAGAATACAATCTTCGCCGCGATATTCTTTAACAGATGAATCTGTCTTTCTGTACAGGATGTACCAAGTGTACATACTGCATTGAAGATACCAGCTTTAGCAAAAGCAATCACATCTGTTACACCTTCACATACGTAAATCTTTCCTTCCTTACGAGCAACCCCCTTTGCACGGTGATAGTTATATACAATATCACCTTTGGTAAAGATATCTGTTTCGTTTGTATTGATATATTTGGAAGGATTATTTGGATCTAAAATACGTGCGCTAAATCCAATCGGATTACCATATTGATCATGAATTGGGAAGGTAATACGACCAGCAAAGGTATCATGGATACCAGACTCATTAATACGTATTAGATTCGCACGATTCATATCCGCATCACTAAAGCCCTTGGCATGTAGAAAGTGATATAGCGTTGTCTGATTTGGGTTATAGCCAATCTGAAACTCACGAATCAAATCAGTAGTCATCCCACGCTTTTCAAGATACTTCTTTTCACTTGCGGCTTCAGGTGTATCAAGTTGATACATCATATACTGGATCGCCGCATTCATAACATTGTACAGTGCTTCTTTATGAGGATCCTTACTAGTTCTCTGCTCAATATCAACATCAACCTGTAAAGGATAGTTAATCAAAGAGGCAACTCTACCAACGGCTTCAGGGAATGTGATATTTTCGTAGTTTTGTACGAATGTATACACATTACCACCATTACCACAAACAAAGCATTTATAAATTTTCTTTTCTGGTGAAATCGACATCGATGGATCATGATCATCATGGAAAGGACAAATCGCTACATACGAATTTCCTTTGCGATGAACCTGAATATAGTGACCGATGACATCGACAATATCCGCTTTTTCACGAATGGCATTTATATCATGATCACTAATCTTTGCCATATTCCCTCCTTCTTAGAAACGAATTTCCTTACAAATCTTGTTACGTACTTCTTCGACTGTCATACGTTCCTGTGCCATGGAATCACGGTAACGGATTGTTACTGTACCATCTTCCATTGTCTGTTCATCAATTGTGATACAGAATGGTGTACCAATTTCATCTTGACGACGGTAACGCTTACCAATAGAACCTGCTTCATCATATGTTACCGCAAAGTCATAAGATAATTCATGACGAATCTCTTCTGCCTTTTCAGCGTATTTCTTACGAAGTGGTAAGATTGCGGCCTTTACAGGTGCTAATACTGGGTTAAAGCGCATTACTACACGTGTCTCACCATTCTCAAGTGTTTCTTCATCATATGCGTCTGTAAAGAACATGAAGAATAGACGTTCAACACCTACAGCTGGTTCTACTACATATGGAAGATACTTCTCATTTGTAATTGGGTCTAAGTAAGTTAAATCCTTACCTGATGTATTCTGGTGTTGTGTTAGGTCGTAGTCTGTACGGTCTGCGATACCCCAAACTTCACCCCAACCCCATGGGAACTTATATTCAATATCTGTTGTGCCCTTTGAGTAGAATGATAGTTCTTCCTTCTCGTGGTCTCTGAAACGTAAGTTTTCTGGATTTCCACCTAGTTTCACAATCCAATCCATGCAGAAATTACGCCAATATGGGAACCACTCATCATCTGTACCTGGCTTGCAGAAGAATTCCATTTCCATCTGTTCAAATTCACGTGTACGGAAGATAAAGTTACCTGGAGTAATTTCATTACGGAAGGACTTACCAATTTGGCAGATACCAAATGGTAACTTCTTACGATATGCACGAGCCACTTGTTTGAAATCCACAAACATACCCTGTGCTGTTTCAGGTCTTAGATAAATTGTATTCTTAGAATCTTCCAATGTTCCTTGGAATGTCTTAAACATCAAGTTAAACTGACGAATAGATGTAAAGTTATGTCCACCACAATCAGGACATGGAACGTTATTATCCTTGATGTACTGTTCCATCTGTTCATTACTCCAACCTTCTGGATTAACTGTTCCATTGGAGAAGGATTCAATTAACTGGTCAGCACGGTGTCTTGTATGACACTGCTTGCAATCCATTAAAGGATCAGAGAAACCCTTTAAGTGTCCTGATGCTTCCCAAACCTTAGGATTCATTAAGATTGCTGCTTGAATCTCTTCGTTGTTTGGGTCTTCTTGTATAAACTTCTTTTGCCACGCACGCTTGATGTTATCTTTCAAGTTAACGCCTAAAGGACCAAAGTCCCAAGTATTACTTAAACCACCATAAATTTCTGAGCCTTGAAATACAAATCCTGTATTCTTTGCATGCGAAACAATTAAGTCAAATGTCTTCTGTCTATCCATTGAAAATGAGCCTCCAAAATATTCCCATAATATCCTGTAAAGTATAGCATTTTCAACCTATTTTTACAATCTTACGATATGCCATATCACGCCTAAAAAAGATAAAAATTCCTCTAGTAGTCTTCTCTAGAGGAATTAAATATTTTCACTTCAAAACTGATATTGAAATCGTTATAAATCAATAGGTCCTTTTTTGTTATTTCTGATTGCATCTGCTAGACCATCGATAATCTGTACAGCTTCTAATGTGCCCAAATATGTACCATCATCATCACGTAAAGCAAAGTAATTTATGACAACTGGATGTCCCGAACGTTCAGATAATATGGTAAGACTATCACGTTTACCCTTCTTAAAATCACTAATTAACATACGTACAATCGGTTCAACACGTTTTGGATGACATGAATATACAGGTCTACCAATTGCCATTTGTGGACGTGTGAATACCTTTTCACCTTCATTAAAGTAGATGTTGATGTCATTTTCATCAACAAGTGTAATTTCAAAAGGTAGTGTATTCAGCATTGCCTTTAACTGCTTTAGATTCATATGTCCACCTGAAATCTCGATATTTTCATTGTGGATAATACTTGGTTGTTTAAGTTCTTTTACCTTATTCCATACTGGTACATCTTCTTTGGCAAGGTAGCAATATCCATACATTGGAAAGTCTCTTGCGATTGCAATCCATTCATCCTCAGTAAAATAATTCGTTACTAGTGGGAATAAGATATTCTTTTCTTTGAAAATCATTTCATTCATACGCTTAACAACACGTCGTAGTGAATCCATATCTTTAGCATCTTCAACTACAAACTTCTTTAATTCTTGTTTAATTTCATCTTCTACACCCCACATTACATCACTTGGGCCAGGGAAATTGTATTTATCCTTTAGAAGTGGGAACATTGTTTCTTCTTTTTTCTTATAATGCGATTCTATCGCACGTAATTCAATGACATCCTCTAGAACATCCTCAGGTTTTAGATCTTCCTTTAGTTTCTCTTCTAGTGCTGTAACACGCTTTTCAATCTGTGCATTTTCTAATTCAAGAATATTTAAAGGATGACCCGGTGTACGCATTAATACAGTTGTAGCATCTGCCGTTTGTTCATCAAAGCTAGCAATCGTATCTAAAACACGTTCCTCTTCTGCTGAACGTTCCACTTCCTTCTCCGCATTCGCAATTCTTTCACTACGTGTAGCTCCATGGAATAACGCAGAATGGACATCACACAAGCGTTGTACATCGCTCAGTTTTGTACCTTCTGAAAGAAGAGTTTGTTCAGCACGTGCAATTTCTACAGCTGAAACATCTGAGAAATTAGCCGCGAAATCTTTTCTTACAGACTCAATATCTTCACCATTGCTTAGACGTTGTACATAGGATTTTAATAATGCCTCACGGTCACTAGAACTCAAATCACTACTCTTCCCTAAATCTGCAGATAAAGCTTTCATTTTTTCTTCCTGTTGTTTTTGTAATTGTTCAGGCGTATTAATTACTTCAAAACCACTTAATTCGAAAGCATCAATAATTGTTGAAAGAGGAATTTCTTTTACTCTTGCTCCCTTTGGGATCGTCATCATCTTACCCATTGTGTTTAACATGATTGGCTTAACAATTTCTGTAAAACCTAGCTCACTCATAATATCTTTCACTTCAGGATTTGCATTCACAATATCATATACACTTTTTGATAAATCGATCGTTTTCTTTTCCATCATTTTCACCTCACTTTTTTAAGTATACGTCACAACTCTATAAAAGTGTCGTAATACTATCTCATGAAATACTTAAGCAAGAAAAAAGAGATTTAGCCACATTCTCCAAATCTCTCTTGAGGTTAAAACGACTATACAATCGTATGTAAATGCATATAGAAATTCATCGATTTCAATTGAATGTCCGCATGAAGATATAAGATGTCTATGAAGTACTGTAAGTCCTTCATATCCCCTTCGACATACTGGTTGACGATATCGATTTTTTCTAGTCCTGCTTTACATAATAAACGAAAGCGACGTAAGTCTTCTGTCTTCATAAATGGAATATGATGTTCTTCTGCGTGTTCTTGACACAAGAAACCTCCATCCTTAGGACTAACCGTAACGACATGGGTATTTCCACAAGTGACGCATGCATCCACATCTGGTAATAACCCTGCAAGGTCTAACATATCCACAAATAGCAGTGATAAAACAAGTGTAGGATCATAGCCTTCATCTAGCTTTGAAAAAACAATATCTAATAATGCATACTCAATGCTGTTTGGCATATCACTACTTGCTTGTAGTGTTAATACGTCAATAAGTTCAGCCGCAACCGCAGCTGCACTAGAGGCATTGATATCTTCATGCATGGAGCGATAATACTCCTTACAACGTGCATTCTTTAAACGAAAGATACTCTTAGTCTCATTATAGTCGAATAAGATTTCTGTTTTTGTATAAGGCATGATAGAACCAGCATTTTTGCTAGTCATCTTACGTACACCCTGAGCTACAAAGGATAACTTTCCATACTTTTTTGTAAGTACACTTAGTATCACATCTGCCTCACGATAGTCACTCTGCTTTAATACAAAACCAGTGATACGATCATTCATCTCTACTTGCCCCACCATATCCATATTCTGTGATACGGGCATCGCGTGAGCGCCATTCGCTTTCTACGCGTACAAACAATTCCAAGAATACTTTCTTACCAAGTAGCTTTTCGATATCTTCACGTGCTAAAGAACCAATCTTCTTTAACATCTGTCCTTGCTTGCCAATCATGATACCTTTTTGGCTATCACGTTCTACAAGTATCATTGCTTGGATATAAACCTTGTCCTTTTTGAATTCTTTATTTTCGATAAGAACTGCAGCCGCATGAGGAACTTCATCTTCTGTTTGTGTAAGAATCTTTTCACGGATTAACTCCGCAATACGGAAGTTTTCAGCGCCGTCGCTCGTCATCTCTGCCGGATATAGTAAGTCACCTTCCGGAAGGTATTTACTTGTTGTCTTGATGAGATCTTCAAAGGAACGTCCAAATTTTGCAGATAATGGAAAATATTCCGCAAATTCATAACGTTCTTGCCATTGTTGAATCACTTTTACAATCTTCTCAGGCTTCATCTTATCCATTTTATTCAAGATTAAAAATACTGGTAAGCCTGTATTTTTAACCATGTTTAAAACAAACTCATCACCTTTTGCGTATGGAACACTCGCATCCACTACGAGATAGATTACATCTACACCTTTGATGACATCTGCAGCTTCTTTATTCATCCGTGATTCAAGACGAAACTTAGGTTTATGAATACCAGGTGTATCCGTAAAGATAATCTGGCAGTTTTCATCTGTATAAATACCACGAATCTCAGAACGTGTTGTCTGAGGCTTGCTAGATACGATAGCCACCTTTTCACCAATCAAGGAATTGATTAAAGTACTTTTTCCAGCGTTGGGTCTACCTGCTAACGCAACAAAACCGCTTCTCATCGACATACATCCTCTGTTGTAAATTGGTAAGGTAATAATTCATTCATGCATGTATCAATCTCATCTTTACGATTGGATAAATAGATTGGTGTATCACCAGTAATCAGTTCACTTAATACCTGACGACATATTCCACATGGTGCCGCAATACGATCACCATCACTTACAATTGCAAGTGCTTCAATCGTATCTTTGCGATACCCGTTGGAGTAGGCCGCAAAGATTGCGGAACGTTCACCACAATTGGTAGCCCCAAAAGAAGCATTCTCAATATTTGCTCCCCAGAATACTTTTCCATCCTTTGTGAGAACTGCTGCTCCTACATGATAATTAGAATATGGAGCGTAACTATTTTCCATTGCTTTAAAAGCTTCTTCAATTAATTCTTCACGTGTCATAATGCCCTCCTTTAAAACAGATGATGAACAAAAATCAAGATACCAACAGTTAGCGCAATCAGCGACGCAAATAGTACACCCCCAGCAGCTAAGTCTTTAATATACTTAATCTTTTCATTTTTCTCTGTTGAATATAAATCACATAATTTTTCAATACATGTATTTAAGATTTCAGCTACGATTACAAGTCCAATACAAAGAAGTACCGCAAGCCACTCATAATAAGTACAACCAATCATCCATGCCGCAATACATGCAAGTATCGCAAGAATATACTGTATCTGTATACTTCTATCTTTAAGCGAAGATACAAGACCTACAAATGCTACATAGAACTTATTTATCATTGCGACTAATAATCGGATCTAAGATCCTATCCTGTAAGGCAAACATCTTCTTTTCATCTTCCGGATTCATATGATCATAACCCAAGCAATGCAGAAGTCCATGCGTGAATAAGAATCCCAATTCACGCTTTTCAGAGTGCCCGTATTCTCTCGCCTGTTTTCTTGCATAATCAATGTTGATAAAAAGATCGCCTAAGTCTTTTTCTTCATCTGGGATGAAGTCTTCTAAACCATCACGAATCGCAAAACTAATAACATCCGTTGGTCGATCAATCCCACGATAATCACGGTTGATGATATGGATGGTACGAGAGCGAACAAACGTAACACTGATTTCTAAATCTTTTGCTAGTTTGAGTTCTTTCTCTGTACGCTTTGCGATTGATTGGAAAAATTCCTCATATGCATGCATATCTTTGTTCGTTTTATTGATATATGTGATTTCCATATTAACCTCACTTTAAAGACAATTTACGTCTTTGTTCATCTTCTTTGCTGTAGCGTTCAATAATCTTCTGTACGATAGGATGACGTACGACATCATCCGCACTTAATTCCATAATTTTAATTTCGCTTAAACCCTCTAAGATACGGGTAGCCTCTATTAGACCGCTAGTCTGATTATGATTTAAGTCAATCTGAGTAACATCACCGGTGATAATCATATGAGAGCCAAAGCCAAGTCTAGTTAGAAACATTTTCATCTGTGATGCAGTTGTATTTTGTGCTTCATCCAAGATAACATATGCATCATCTAGCGTTCGACCACGCATGTACGCAAGTGGCGCAATCTCAATTGTACCCTTTTCAATCAACTTCTCTGTCTGTTCATTCCCCAACATGTTATGTAACGCATCATATAGAGGCGTTAAGTATGGATCAACCTTCTCCTTTAAATCACCCGGTAGAAACCCTAAGCTTTCTCCCGCCTCTACAGCAGGACGTGTTAGAACGATTCGTTTTACGTCGCCTTTTTTCAAAGCACTCACAGCTTTGGTAACCGCCAAGAATGTTTTACCAGTACCTGCAGGTCCTATCGCAAATACCACCGCTGCACTATCCATTGCTTTCGCAAAGGCATACTGTCCTAATGTCTTAGGCACAATCGCCTTTCCACTCATTGTTCTACCAATGATTTCAGAACTCATTTGCGAAAAATCAATTGTCTGTTCTTTTGCTAGCAAGCGACTTGCATAAATAACATCTTGTTCACTAATGACTTTATTCTGTTCCGCAAGTGTCATAAGTGCTGTTAAAACACGTTGAATCAACAGCAGTTCTTCATCACTACAATTTCTAACAAAAAATGTATTATCTCGATAAGAAATATCTTTTTCAAATTGCGAACTTAAAACAATTAGATTTCTATCATGATTACCAATGATATTCATCGCAATCTGTTCTTTCATTCCCTCTAAGTGAATTGATTTTATATTTTCCAAAATAATGTCTCCTTAGTAACAATATTTTAACAGGTATCTCTATAGTTGAAAATGTTTTACGCTCAGTTTGGTTTTATGCTAAACTACTGTAATACAAAAGGAGTCTTCCAAATGAAAAAAAGAATAGCGATTCTATTAAGTTTGATGTTATTAGCTGGATGCACAAAACAGACCGTTCAAACATCAAATACCTCAAATACAAATAACGCAAGCACAAGCGAGAATTCCGGTGGTTGTGCAGCCTTTGCGGAATGTGAATCTAGCGAAGACGAAGCTAAACTCTACGAAGATTTACTAGCTACTAAAAACACCCCATTTGAAAAGGCTACAATGGAAGATGTTGTTTCCTACATTGAAAATAAAGAAAGTCACATCGTATTTCTTGGCTTCCGTGATTGTCCTTGGTGTCAAGATTTAATGCCAATCTTAAACGATGTTGCAATCCAAAAGAATGTTAAGATCAAATATGTTAATGTACGTCCAGAAAACACAAAAGAAAGTGATCTACGTAACGAAAACAATCCAACTTATGTCAAACTCCAAGAGCTACTTGGTGATGTCTCAGGTGATGGTACAAATAAGATTTATGTTCCATATGTAGCGGTGATTCGTGATGGTAAAGTGATAGACTTCATGTTAAGTCTTGATTACGATGCACATACGGTACAGATTACAGAAGCACAAATCGAAGAATATAAAACACGATTAAACGAATTATTAGATAAATAACCCCCGAAATTCGGAGGTTGTTTTATATTGCTTTATAACACTGCGCAAGATAGCCACTTCTTGCGTTTTCTTCTGTATCTTCGCTTTCATCAAAACCATCGTATGGTGCCTTAGGGTCATGTACTTTCGGCTTTCGTTTTAGTGAATTACAGATTTCATCAATATGGGCAAACGCAAAAGTAAAGTCATCTGTCCATCCCGTGTGACCCGTAATAATTTTTAACTGTAGATTACGTTTTACAAGTATTTCTTTAAGTCTCTGTAACGATTGACATTGAAGCTTACGGTCTTCCGCTAGTGTATTTAAGAATGCGTAACCTCCATCTGCCCCAAGCCAAATCGTATCTCCAGTAAAGAGATAACAATCATCAACAAGATATACAAGATGTCCCCAAGTATGACCAGGCACTAAAAACGCTTCAATCTTAATATTTCCAATATAGAATATCTGTCCATCTTCAACTAATATTTTAGGATTCTTGATAATAACCTGCGGTAATGTCGTTAGACCCCAAAAGACCTTACGATGTTTACGACCTTCTAGATATTCATTCTCGACTTTTCCGATATAGATTGTCGCATCTCTAAAAAGTTCATCACTGCCTTGTTCGATTGCGCCTACGTGGTCAGTATCCTGATGTGTAACAAGAATCTCTTTAATATCCTTTGAATTGATGCCAAGCCACTGCATCTTCTCTGCAAGTCGATCATAGTTATAACCTGCATCAATCATAATTGTATGTCCATCTTTAGTATAGAAATAGATATTTGCGACATACTCTCGGATACAACTTACTCTATCATCAATAAAACCTGTGTTTAAAGGTTTGAAAATTTCCTTGCCTTTAAACATAAAAGACATAAACTTCACCTGAAATCTTGAGTCATTCTTAGACATGATTATTCACCTTTTTCTAAATAAAATTATAATTTATGGTTCAATACTAGTCGCAAGTTAATTATAACAAACTCAAATCAATATCGTGAAAAAAATATAAAAAAAAGAAATGCTTACGCACTCCTTATTTTCCTCTTCTTCTCGCTTTACGAGCAGCTTCGATCTTAAGCTTTCTCTTAACACCAGGCTTAACGTAGTACTCTCTCTTACGAGCTTCGGCGAGGGTTCCATTGCGGGATACCTGACGCTTGAAACGGCGTAGCGCATCATCCAAATTCTCATTTTCTTTGAGGACGACTCTAGACATTCCTAACCCCCCTTTCTCTTTTATAAAGCATTAGTATCATACCAAATCCATTACACCATTGCAAGATATTTATACGATTATTACACAGGTTTTTTGCGTAATCACGATATCCAATGTCCTATCAAAAAGCAGATAGATTCTCAATCAGAAAATATCTGCCTTTATGTTCATTTACTTTATGAATAGAAATTATTCCTTAATTAATTCAACGCCTGCAGATGCACCAATACGATCAGCACCTGCATCAATCATAGCCTTGAAGTCTTCTTTCGTACGAATACCACCAGAAGCTTTTACCTTTAAGCGATCACCAACAGTTTCCTTCATCAGTTTTACATCTTCAACTGTTGCTCCACCAGTCGAGAAACCTGTAGATGTCTTCACGAAGTCAGCACCAGCTGCTTCCGCATCCTTACAAGCACGTACCTTTTCTTCATCTGTTAAAAGACATGTTTCAATTATTACCTTAAGTGTAATATTACCGCATGCATTCTTAATTTGACGAATCTCGTTAGTTACATAAATATCATCGTGGTCTTTTAATTTACCAACATTGATAACCATATCAACTTCTTGTGCACCCTTTTCGATTGCGTCTTTTGTTTCAAAGACTTTTGCTTCTGTTGTCATTGCTCCTAATGGAAAGCCCACAACGACACATAGTTTTACATCAGAACCTGCTAAGGCAGCCTTAGCTGTTGGAATCCAACATGGATTGATACAAACTGACGCAAAATCATTTGCGACAGCTTCTTCACACAACTTTATAATCTGATCACTTGTTGCGTTAGGTTTTAAAATTGTATGGTCGATATACTTACTCGGTTTCATCTAGTCCTCCTTCATCACCAAAATAATATTTTTTCAATACTTCATGGCAGATGACATCATCACCTTCATAGGGCTCACGTCCAAATTCACGAGCCATGAACTTTTCATTGCCTTTTCCTAATACTAAAATGGTATCTCCTTCAGAACATAGTTCTACTGACTGTCGAATCGCATCATAGCGATCTTCGATAATCACATAATTTTTATGATGTATTCCCTTCGCAATATCTTCTGCGATTTCACGTACGTTTTCACCACGTGAGTCATCTTCCGTTAGGATAATCATATCACAATAGCGGTCTAATATTTCACCGAATATTGGACGCTTCGCTGTGTCACGCTTACCTGCACTACCTGTAATCGCAATGATTCGACAATCCTTTGGTGTAATGGAAGATGCGTATTGACATACCTTTTCAATACCATCCGCAGTATGTGCGAAGTCTACAATGAGATTAAACGGTTGACCATCTTGAATACGTTCCATTCTTCCTTCAACCTGGTTTAAGTGCTGAATATAACCTGCAATGTCATCCATGGATACACCCTTTTGATGTACTGCCGCAATCGCAGCTACAAGGTTATAGATATTAAAACGTGCAATGAGATTTGACTCTAATCGATAGTCCTGATCATTTACACGCAAAGTAAAACGCGTACTATCTTTCAACAGATGATAATCTGTAACACGATAATCAGCCTCATGATCGATACCATACGTGAATACCTTCGCTTGTGTATCTTGTACGATCTTCATACCGCTTGGATCATCAACATTTACAATGGCTATCGCCTCTTCTTTCAATTGATCAAATAGTTTCTTTTTCGCATTAAAATAGTTTGTCATTGTACCATGATAATCTAAGTGATCATGTGTCAAGTTTGTAAAGATTGCGACATCAAAATCTATCGCATCTAATCTTCCCTGATCAATTGCGATAGAAGAAGCTTCATAGGCACAGTTCTTAATTCCTGCATCTACCATATCTCGCAAGATACCATGTACTTCATCAATATTTGGTGATGCGACAAGTGGTGGTAGTTTTACATTGTTATATTCAATGGAAATTGTGCCAACATATGCAGTCGGTTCAATCTGGTTTAATATATTACGAATAATCCAAGCAACGGATGACTTACCATTTGTACCAGTTACACCATACATCGTCATGTGATGACTAGGATAATCGTAAAAACTATCTGCGACCTGATTAAAGACATGTACGACATCCCTCACCTTGATGTACGTAACATCAGGATTAATCTTTTCTAACGGCTCACTATGTACAATGACAATTGCGCCATTTGCAATCGCTTCATCGATATGTTCATGACCATCATTTACGAGTCCTTTGACACAGAAAAAGATTGAGTCTGGTCGTTTCTTACGGCTATCATCCATCAAACTCTTAATTTCTATATCCGGTACATTTTCAAAAAAATCTGTTAATTTCATTTATCTTACCCTTTATTAAAGCATATTCTCATGTGCTTCATTTTGTTCACTAATGACAGCACATGCATACATCGCTGCCGTTTCTGCTCTTAGAATACGTTTCCCTAATGTAATGGTTTCAAAACCATTCTGCTTTAAAAACTCTACTTCCTCTGGCGCAAAGCCACCTTCTGGTCCTATCACAAATGTGACAGATTGTCCTGGTGCAAGTACTTCTGTCATAAATTTTGATTTAGAGTATGCATTTTCATACGGCAAAACATTAACATCAGAACGATAATTCACTAAATCTTTTAGTTGTACAATTGGCGTAATTTCCGGAATACGATTTCGTTTGCATTGTTCTGCTGCTTCTTGAAGAATATCGATTCGACGTGCTTGTTGCTTATCTTCTTTTTCTTTTTTAGCACGCACAACACAACGCATAGACTCAAATGGCACAACACGTGTTACGCCAAGTTCACAAGCCTTCTGTAATACAAGTTCAAACTTCTCCTTACGGATGAGTCCCATCGCAAGTGTGACTTCAACACCAATCTCATTGATACGCTCATCTTTCTCTAAGATCATCGCAACAAAGTCTTTACCCTTGTTATAGGCATCCGCAAAATACCCAATTCCATCATAAACCAATCGAATCTTTTCATGATGTAAACGAACAACATTCTTAGCATGATGTGCTTGGTCCTTATTAAAGATGTATTCTTGACCAACCACAAGTGGTGTATCACTGAAGTATTGTTGCATAACTCCTCCTATAATCGAAAAGAAAACGAATTACTCGTCTTCTTTCTCTGTTTCTGTTTCTTGAATTGTTACTTTAACCTGTAACACAGTTCTTTGGTCTGCCTCTGTTACTGTGACGTGCAGATTCTTATAATCAAATGACTCTCCAACTTCAGGGATATGACCAAGACGATAAATCACCCAACCAGAGACAGAGATATATCCTTCATCTTCATCATCATCTTCGATGTCGAAACGATCAAACATATCATCCACTTCTGCATCACCTTTAATGAGGTATGTTGTATCATTGATTTTTGTGTAAAACTCTTCGACGATATCATGTTCATCCCAAATTTCACCTACGAGTTCTTCGATGATATCTTCGACAGTAATAATACCATCTGTACCACCAAATTCATCTAGGACAACCGCCATATGTGTCTTATTTGTTTGTAGTTTCTTTAATAATTGAGAAATCTTTGTGTTAGGACTTGTATAAACAACTGGTTTAACAATCTTACGCAAAGATGTTTGATTGCGATAAATCAACTCATAGAAATCCTTTTCATGAATGACACCGATGATATGGTCAATTGAAGACTCATACACAGGTAAACGTGAATAAGAATTCATACGATATACTTCTTCAATCTTTTCAATTGGATCATTAATATCTACTGCAATAATATCAACACGCGGTGTAAATACGTCCATAACTTCAAGATCATTAAACTCAATCGCTGCAGAAATTAAGTCAGACTCATGTTCTTCGAGATCTCCATCCTTTTCTGCCTCATCGACCATCGTAATCAATTCATCTGCGATATCGGAATCATCTTCTTCAATATGAATCACCTTACTTACAATCCATTGCCAACCTAGCATCAACCATGTAATTGGTGTTAGTAATACTTGTACAAACTTTACAAATCCAACTGTATACATCGCAACCTTTTCAGGGAACTGCTTTGCAAGTGACTTCGGTGTAATCTCACCAAAGACCAATACTAAGACTGTAATGACTGCCGTTGATACAGTTGGGCCATTTGTACCAACCCACATTGTAAATAACAATGTACCTACAGTCGCTGTAATAATGTTAACAACATTATTACCAATTAAAGCTGTGACTAAAAAGCGATCAAAGTTTTCAAGAACTTTTAATACTTCACCTGCTTTTTCCTCACCATCACTATACATATTCTTTAGGCGAATCTTATTCGCTACGGAATATGCTGTTTCTATAGCCGAAAAAAGACCCGAAAAGAAAACAAGCACAATAATCGCTAGAATATACTGTCCTGCTTGATTCATATGCGGATCTCACTTTCATTTGTCATTTTAATACATATATTGCCTTCCGGCGGAACTGATGAACCCTCCAAAATAAACACTCACCTTTCTTACTAATGTTGGAATTATACCACAATAGTGAAAAATCATGCAATAAAGTATGAAAATGTATCAAATTTATTTCTTTTGAAAGACATTCATCTTCACATGGCAATGAGGACAGACAGGCTTTTCAAAACTTACAGTATATCCGCATTCCGAACAATCACACTTCGGTAAATAGACCATTCCATTTACATTACTTTCATCAACACGTGTATGATGGATCCAATGCGGTAATCGTTTCTGTAAAGATGCCATCGTTGATTCATTTTTATTAACTTTTACACCAGATGCCATATCGAAACCCACCTTTCCCTTTCATTATATCGGATAACATTTCATGCATTTTGAAAAGTATATGAAAAGTCGCATAGCGAGTATGCGACAGTAAAAACGAAACTTTCATTATTTTTTAAATCTTTGGATAAACATCTTTTTCAATCATTTCAAATGGATTCTTCTTGAAATTCCAACAACCTACTCTGCCACGATAGTAAAGCATGTTTTGAAGCATTTCATGTACAAGTGCATCTTTTACCATAAGTTTAGCATCCATCTTATTGAGCCACTTCACTTCTTGACTACTGCCATTAGCTACAAGTTCTCCACTTTCATACTTACAGATAAAGTCTACATTTACATTATTGAATGTAAGATCCTTGTTAATTCCAACTAGGTCAAGAATTGTAACATTCACACCTGTTTCATCAAAGATAATTCGCTCTAATGCATTTTGTAGTGATTCGTGTTCTGCCACAAATCCCGTTGGACACTCCCACCCACGGAATGCATTTTTGACAAGTAATACTTCATCATTTTCATTCACAACTAAACCACTTACGGATACATGATGATTGTACTGCATAACTACCTCCCCTTATTGTAGATATGAAAAAAGAGGACATAAATGCCCTCTTAAATTAACCTCTTCTAAAGAAACCAGGAATACTGTCACTTGCATCAGAAGATGAAGAACCAAATACAGCAGAGTCATCATTCTGTAATGAAACACCACTTGCTGGCTTTGTAGAAGGAGCAGCCTTCTTTTCTTCTTCCTTCTTAGGTTCTGACAATTCGAAACCTGTAGCGATAACAGAAACGATAATTGCATCGCCAATCTTATCATTAATAGCTACACCGAAGATGATATCAATATCATTACCAGCTGCTTCACGGATGAAGTCAACTGCTTCAGATGCATCAAATGCGGACATGCTTGTACCACCAGTAACGTTGATGATAGCACTCTTCGCACCAGCAATCTGTGCCTCTAGTAATGGAGATTGAATAGCGCGTGCAGCAGCTTCTCTAGCCTTGTCATCGCCATCAGCCATACCGATACCAAATAATGCGGAACCTTGACCTTCCATAACACTCTTAATATCTGCAAAGTCCAAGTTAATCATTGCAGGAACAGCAATCAAGTCAGTAATTGTCTGTACGCCTTGACGTAAGATATTGTCTGCTTCCTTAAATGCATCCTGGAATGGAATATGTCCGATTACTTCTAATACTTTATTATTAGAAATAATGATCAATGAGTCTACATACTCTTTGAGCTGTTCAAGACCCTGTTCAGCATTTCTTTCTCTTCTCTTACCTTCGAAATTGAATGGCTTAGTAACAATACCTACTGTTAAGCATCCAAGTTCCTTAGCAATCTTTGCGAATAATGGGGCTGCACCTGTACCAGTTCCTCCACCCATACCTGCTGTAAGGAATACCATATCGGCACCTTCCATAGATTTACGGATAGCGTCTTCGCTTTCTACAGCTGCTTTACGTCCATTGTCTGGGTTACCACCAGCGCCAAGACCTTCTTTACCTAACTGAATCTTATTCGCAACTGGAGAAATATCCATTGCCTGAAGATCAGTATTAGCGATATAGAATTCAACACCCTGCACGCCTTCCTGTACCATGCGGTTTACAGCGTTGCTACCTGCTCCGCCGACACCAAATACCTTGATTTTTGCTACCTGGTTGTAAGTTAATTCTGCCATAACGTTTACCTCTCCAATTTATTTCTTTCCATCGAGAAACAATCCCTTGAGTTTATTTGTCAAGGTATCTTCTTTCGTAGTCTCTACCTTTCTGTCGCGGTAGGATACGTTTTTGATAAAAGCATCAAGATCTAAGCTGTTTTCAGTCTGACCGATAATAGGTAACCTATCTTGGTAGGCATAGAACAATCCGAGACATGCGGTTAATGCTGCGTTTCTTCCCCCTAATGTTTCCGGAATATAATCTCTAACTTCTACATTTAGGCGCTTGCTTAAAAGGTTTTCTAACCCTATAGTTTCGCCACCTTCACCAGTAATAATAACAGTTGTTTCACCTGCTTGCAAGATTCCTTCGCAAGTTTCTGTAATTGCATTCAACCATGTTTCAATATTAGGGCGAATGCAGTCTACTAACTCCTGCTCACTGATAGTTCTATTTTCACCGTTATCGTTCCAAATATGGATAATATTCGAAGAACATACTGTCTGATCAAGTCTTGCGCTATACTTGATTAACTCAATAGCATTCTTCATATTAATGCCATATTTTTCAACGGCTGCGTTTGCAATATTTCCAAGTCCCATAGGCAAGATTGTAGATGCCGCAAATCTTCCCTTATAAAGAAGACCTAATGTTGTCGCATCACGTTCTACCTTTAAGACAATCACTTGACGATCAACGGACTGTTCAAATAAAGCAGCTTCTTTACCAACAGCGTAGATATCCGCAAAGATATCCATTACCTTTAGTCCGGCCTTTTCTACACAAGTAACTAAGTCATAGGCAAATTTACGATCTGCACACAATAAGTCAATATCAACGATTAACTGAGAGCATTTTTCTCCAAGCGGAATACGACGTGTTGTCATACCATTCACTGTATACTTAACGCATACCGTCTGAATCAAAGCACTATCATTACCGATATTTACTGCTTCAGCCTTTTTAATTGCATTGCGTACATCTTGAATTGTTACTGTCCCATCAATACCTTCAATATCAACTGTTGATTTCAAAGAGATACGCTTTAAATTAAATGCAGGGATTGCAAGAATCACCTGTTGTACACTAGCACCTACCATCTTCTTAGCAGACGCTGCTGCTTGCTTGATGGAACCAATCAAAGCCTGTTGGTCTGTAATGCCATTATAAGAGAGTCCGCTACATGGCACTCTTTCAACCTTTATAATATTAAATCTGGTGTTGAAAAACTCACCAATTACTAATCGAACCTCATGGTCAGCAGCTTCAATTGCTGCATAAATCTGTTTATCTGTCACCGTGAAGTCTCCTTTCAGTTATATTCGTATTTTATCACATTTACATTTCAAAATGTAGTCGATTACCACCCATAAATAGCCTATTTTCATAGAATTTACATAATTCATTTTTGCATCTTCTATAGGAATCTTTGAAAAACAGAATCTAACTACTACTTTTTTGGTTGCATTTACAAGTAATCTATGGTATCTTTTGTAAGCAAATTATAAGTAAAGGAGGTTATGGTATGTCCAGAGTATGTGCTGTATCCGGTAAGAAAGCAATGTCAGGAAACAGACGTTCCCACTCCCTACGTGCTACTCGTCGTAAGTGGAATGTGAATTTACAAAAGGTTCACATGATCGTTGATGGCAAGCCACAGACAGTTAAGATCTCAGCTCGCGCATTAAAGACATTAAAGGCAGGAGCTAAGGCTAAAGCTGCTGAGTAATCGCCGGTTATATGAAAAAGAATTCCCCGAAGGGAATTTTTTTATGCATCTTTTGATTGTATAACAGTTACCTTGCCTGCATGCACAGTAACGATACCTTTATCTTCTAAAATTTCATTAGAAGTAGTATAGGTATCTTTATTGGTAAGCTTTTGATTGGTCAATGGATATTTCATTCCTTCCAAAGTGATAATTGATTCATCTTCGGTAAAGAACGAGATATATGTATAGTCATATTTTTCAATAGAATGTCTACCCTCACTAAGAGAATAAATATAGTTATTCTCATCATGGAGATATACAGTTTCAGGAAAACGTGATACCAACCGTAAATTAATCATCGCATGGTCTAATCTTCCACCAAGTCCACCATAGAGGTGGATTTTTTGATATCCCTTCTCAATGGCATACATAACCGCTGCCTCACTATCAGTATCATCTTTGATAGGATTTAGTTGAATGAATGTATCACTATAATCCTTGATACAAGACAAATCCCTTTCTTCTACAGAATCAAAATCACCAATCGCCAGTAACATTCTCTTACCATTTCTAGCAAGTGTTAATGCACCTTTATCTACACCAATGTAATTATCAGCCGTTGGAATCGTTGTACAACGCTTTAAGATAATAGCTACTGAAGTTTCCATAATTTCTCACATACTTCATGAATATCATTCTTAAAGACATAAGAACCAGCCACAAGTACATCTGCCCCTGCTTCAGCACATAAAGCACCTGTTTCTTCATTGATACCACCATCAACCTCAATATGTGTTTCAAGACCCTCTTCGTTTAACCATGTACGTAGTGTACGAATGCGTTCTAGTGCTTCTGGCATAAACTTCTGACCACCAAAACCTGGTTCTACACTCATAATTAGGAATAAGTCAAAATCATTCAAGAATGGTTTTAATACTTCAATTGGTGTCTGTGGCTTTAGTGTAAGTCCAACTTTCTTTCCTTGTTCGTGGATATGTTTTGCAAGTGCTTTAATTTCTTCTTTGTCGTAGATTGTTTCAACGTGGAAAGTAATCTGATCTGCACCAGCATTCATAAATACATCAGCGAACATCTTGGGATTGGTAACCATTAAGTGGACATCTTTAAATAATGGTGATAGTTTTACAAATCCCTTTAAGATATCTGGTCCAAAGGTTAAGTTCTTTACAAAGTGTCCATCCATGACATCAAAGTGCATCCACTCTGCCTTGGAAGAATTTAGTAGTTCACATTGTTCAGTCATATGACTGTAATCTAAAGATAATACGGATGGTGCAACAATCATAAGTATTTCTCCCTTCTCTCTTGAATCATTTGTAAAACGCCTAGATAGTTTTCATAGCGTTCTTTAGATATTTTACCTGCTTCTACCGCTTCTTTAATCTTGCATCCTGGTTCATTTTGATGAACACAATCATTAAAGCGGCAATCATGCAGGTATGGCACAAAGTCTGGTACATATTCAGCTAATTCATTCGCTTGAATATGCGAAAAATCCAGGGAACTAAAACCAGGTGTATCCGCTACAAGTCCCCCTGCAACCTCGTGTAATTCATTATGTCTTGTTGTATGTTTACCTCTTCCAAGTGCCTTAGAAATCTCTTGGGTTGCTAGGTGGAAAGATGGTTCTAATTGGTTTAACAATGTACTTTTACCAGCTCCACTTTGACCGGTTAATACCGAAATCTTATTCGTTAAAAGACCTGCAATAGAAGGATCTAAACTGCCCTTTGCAGTACGAATCACTTTCATCGTACCCTTTTCATAGGCTTGGATCTGCTCTTCTACTTCTTGACTAAAACCTAAATCACATTTTGTAATAATCAATACCGGTTCAACACCTGCATGCATGATTAGAATACTTAAACGATCAATTAACGCAGTTGAAAAATCAGGATCTTTTACGCTCATTACAATGAGTGCTTGATCAACATTGGCTACTGCCGGTCGAATCAATCGATTGGTTCGTGGC
The DNA here is from genome assembly GCA_963525775.1 of uncultured Solobacterium sp. Lineage (GTDB taxonomy): Bacteria > Bacillota_I > Bacilli_A > Erysipelotrichales > Erysipelotrichaceae > Bulleidia. Next base: position 103,798 of record CAURLC010000002.1, read on the forward strand.
ATGATTTTTTGAATGACATAACGACCATCAATCTCTTCACACTCTACCAAATCTCCCGCAACAGGCGCATCTTGTCGACGCACTTTACCCATGACAATCGCATCATAATATTTCTTGTCAGAAGTTAAGATACGATAATTCTTCGATACGATTTTCGTGATTCGTGCAATCATAGGCACTCCTTAATAAAAGTATAATGTGACATAACTATCCTTTTTTTGTGTATATTCACTACCTGCAGCTGGCATCGTCTCAATAACAGTACCAACTTTGATTTTATCAATTTCACTCTGTGATAACGCAGATGTATCACGGTGTGCACGTACAACAGTTACGCCCATGGCTTCTAGTTGTGATGTTGCTTCTTCAATCGGTTTTCCAATGATATCTGCCGGAATTGTAACTTTTACATATGGTACGTAATATAGTGTTACATCTGTTTCACCAGCTGTATCATAGAGATCACCAGCCGCAACACCTTCTTGACGAATAATCGTTCCAGGTTTCTTATCACTCTGTTCTTCTTTCTCAATTAAATGAATCGAAGAAGGGAGTGACGCCTTTACATCATCAATATTTTTTCCAACATAATTTGGCATCTCTTCGCCAACACCACTAGATACGATGAGTTTCACTTTAGAATGACGCTCTACCTCACTAGAGCTAGCAGGTTCTGTGCCAATGACAACCCCTTCAATACTATCTTTTGATAATTGATATGTAATATTATCTGTATCAACTTCAAGATCTTCGTTCTCTAGAGCCGATGTTGCTTGTGCAATATCCATATTTGATACATTCGGAACCGTAACATTCTTTGACTTTAGCGAAAGAATTCCTGCTAGAAATAAACCCGCAATCACCGCAAACATTGCAAATAGCACTAAGATTGCGGTGACATAGATTTTAGTGCGTTTATTAGCAACACGTGAAAGAGATGTGCTTCTCGTCATCCCTACTTTTGTGTCTTCTTTTTCTTGTTTCGTTGGCGTCTTATCAATTGGATCTTTTAGACTAAGCGGTTTGTCATTTTGATGTTCTGGCAACATGCACTTCTCTAGGTCTTTCAACATTTCATCACAACTTTGATATCGCAATCTTGGATTCTTCGCCGTTGCACGAATGATGATATTCTCTACAGATTGTGGAACATTTGGATTTGCTTTGCGTACACTTGGCATAGGTTCTCTCATATGTTGTAGTGCAATCTGTACAGCCTGATCTGCCTTAAATGGAACATCCCCCGTTAACATCTCATAGAACACAATACCCAAAGCATAGATATCTGATTGTGGAGATGCTGGTTCACCCTTGGCAAGTTCAGGTGCCAAGTAATGCACCGAACCCATAACATTATTTGCCTGTGTTAATTGTGCACTACCCTTGGCAGTTGCGATACCAAAGTCCAAAATCTTTAACGAGCCATCAGACTTAACAATGACATTCTGTGGTTTGATATCACGGTGAATAATGCCACGTTTATGCGCTTCCGCAACTGCAGAAGTTAACTGTTTCATCGTATCGACCGCTTCCAGATTCAATAAAGGTGCTCGGTCGCGAATCACTTTCTTTAGCGTCTTACCAGCCACATATTCCATGACGATATAATGATGATTCTTATACTCACCAACATCATAGATTTCTACAATATTTGGATGTGCTAACGTTGTGGCAGCTTGTGCCTCACGCTCAAAACGCAAGATACTAATCGCATCTGTACTTTGATCAGAGCGTAAAATCTTGATAGCGACATGACGATTTAAAATGGTATCAATAGCTAAGAATACATCAGCCATACCACCTTGACCAATATGCTGTACAACTTCATAACGATTAGCGACTACATTCTTTTTGTTCATAGTGTGTAGCCTCCAGCAAAGTCTAATAAGATGACTGTTGTATTATCAAAACCACCAGCTTCTAAAGCTAGCTTAATTAACTTACGTGCACGTAGCGAAGGATCTTTATGTGGATCAATCACAACGCGTAATACGGTCTTTTCAGGTACGTATCCATGCAGACCATCACTACATAAAAGAATGCCATCCATCTTTTCAATATGATGTGTAATATCACACTTTACATCTTCCCAAACACCTAGCGCATTCGTCAAAACATTACGACGTGGGAATGTTTTGGCTTCCTCAGGTGTAATCTCATGATGCATTAGCATGTCATTAACTAAAGTATGATCGACAGTTAACTGTTGCATCTTACCTGCATGCCACCAAGCATATGCACGGGAATCTCCAATATTTACAATAAAGATACCAATATGCGTAATCAAAGCAGCACATAGTGTTGTACCCATGCCCTTTAAATCAACATGTTGCTTACCATAATCGAAGATTGCGGAATTACAGATTTTCACTTCACGATTTAACCATTGTTTCACTTCATCTACATTTTGAAACTGCTCTGTTTCAGAAAATACACGCGAAAAATGGGCTACCGCCATTCTACTGGCAATATCCCCACCTAAATTTCCGCCAATACCATCTGCAACAATCGCAAATACTTCACCCGCTACATTTGTCGCAATGACATAACTATCTTGGTTACTTTTACGTACCAATCCTTTGTCTGTTATTCCATAGTATTTCATGTTTAAAGTTTACCCTTTTCATGTTTTGCGCGAAGCTGACCACAAGCCGCATCAATATCATCGCCATGTTTAGAACGCAAGGTAGCTTTTACACCATGTTTCATGAGCACATCATAGAAATGTAATGCGACTTTCTCATTTGTAGAAACATACCCATTTTCATCGACCTGATTGTATGGAATCAGGTTTACATATGCATTCATACCACGAATCAAATTTGCTAACTGTATCGCATGTGCATCTGTATCATTCACACCATGTAATAAGATGTATTCAAATGTAATACGACGATTATTTCCTTCACTATATTCATGCAATGCGTCCATCAAGATATCCAAAGGATATGCATGATCAATAGGCATTAATTTGCGACGTAATTCATCATTTGGTGCATGTAAAGAGATTGCCAGGTTGTATTGATAATGACCTTTAGCAAAATCCTTAATACGCGGAACGATACCACATGTGCTAATTGTGATATGTCTTGCGCCAATTGCTAGACCTAAGTCACTATTGATGATTTCACAGAAACGCATCACATTATCATAGTTATCAAATGGTTCACCTGTACCCATGATAACGACGTTATCAACACGTTTACCAATTTTATCTAATTCCTTTTGAACAAACATAACTTGCCCAACAATTTCGCCAGCTGTTAAATCACGCTGTTTCTTTAATAAGCCAGAAGCGCAAAAAGTACAGCCCATATTACAACCAAGCTGACTTGTTACACATAAACTTTCCCCAAAGTGGAAATGCATCAAGACTGTCTCAACGGAGGAACCATCCGCCAACTGGAAAAGATATTTGGTAGTTCCATCACGCGCAACCTGACGTGTAATTTCCTTAACAGGTTCAATTGAATATTCCTGTGCAAGCTCTTCTAATAGACTCGCAGGCATATCAGTCATCTCTTTGAATGAACCTACACGCTTACGATAAAGCCATTGGAATAATTGCTTTGCACGATAAGATTTTTGTCCTTTTTCGGTGAGCATATCCGTCGCCATCTTCATATTTAAATCATATATACTTTGCATAGTTAATATATTACCACAATCACACTAATTTCTCGATATGTTATCCAATGTTTCAAACGCAACTAAACCTATTGGTTACGCTTTAATTTTGCGTAATAGAAGCCATCCGCATCATCTGCCATTGGGAATAATGTTTCTTCTTCTAACAAAACATAGTTCGTATATTTTGCTAAGAACTTTTTAATCTGCTGTTCATTTTCCTTACGATTTAATGTACAAGTACTATAAACAAGAATTCCACCAACACGTAAATACTCTGCGTTGGCATCAAGAATTGCTTCTTGTGTACGCACAAGTTCATCGATAGAGGTCGGCTCCAGATGCCAACGAATCTCTGGCTTGTGGGATAAATCCCCTAGACCAGAACAAGGAGCATCAATCAATATACGGTCAAAACTTTCTTTAGGAAATTTCCCTGTGATTGTTGCGTCATTCTGTTTTGCACAGACAATAGATACTCCTGTACGATTCATTAATTCGTCAATCAAATTACAGCGAGCTTCATACAAATCCGTAGCGATAATCTTACCTTGATTCTTCATCAAGCAAGCAATCTGTTGCGTTTTAGTGCCTGGTGCTGCACAGGCATCTAACACCTGCATACCTGGTAAAACATCTAGCTTACGCACAACCTTTTGTGAGTGGCGATCTTGAATTAATACCATTCCCTTTGAGAATAGTTCAGTTCTTTGCAATACACCTGCATAGAAGAAACAATCATCCTCTAGCATACGTACATCTGGTATTTGAGCAACCTCAGTTTTTTTACACTTTAAGGTATTTACTCTCCCGTATACAAGTGAAGGTTCCTGATTATGCAACGCAATCTCCTTCATTGTTTCAAAACCATAGTGAGCTTTCCACAACTGTAAGATCCATAGTGGATGGGAAGTTAATACCGCAAGTTCTTCAACTGTATTCCCTTCAGGCTTTTTTAGACCCTGCGCTTGTACCTTACGAAGAACAGCATTTACAAACTCTTTCTCCGATTTACCGGCAATCTCTACTGCCTCAAAGATAACGGCATAGGAAGGTATACTATCCAAAAAGAGTAATTGGTACACACTCATATTGAGGAGTGCAGCTACTCTTGGCTTTACGTGATTGGTAAATGGACGCCATTGTTCTTCTAATAGTGTTTTATTCCGTATCGTACCATACACAATTTCACTTGCTAGGCCCATCTCTTCTTTCGAGATATTTGCCTTTCTTAATAGTAAAGACGCAAAACCATGTTGGCGAAATACACGCTCTAATATATTTAATACTTCCGCTCTTACACTCATAGAAACTCCTTAATTCAAATAGACTTTATCAAACGACCTCTTATATAGCAATAGAAAAAGATGCCAATTCAGCATCTTCATTTCCAACCTTATTTGGATTCTGTTGTTTCCTTAACGTAAGAACCTTCATGGTGTGGGCGAACATATTCACCTGCAGCATTCTTTACGAGTGTAGGTACATTTAACTTGTAATGTGTTCTTCTCTTGTTCTTTCTCGTCTTGGAATTTCTTCTCTGTTGTACAGCCATTGTCTAGCACCTCCTACTATTCATTTTTGAATTGCTTCAGTCCTGCCAGACGCGGATCCAATTGATCTTTCCGGCTTTCCTGATACTCAGCTTCTGTAAATATCTGCCAGCCATCGCCATGCGGATATTCACCCTCTACTGCTTCAGTCACTTGAAGTGGTACCTCCAACAGGATAGCATCTATCACTGCAGGCATCAGATCAACGACTTCACTGGTAACGAGGCGTACGCCATCTTCATCAGTTTCTTCAAAGACATATGTTTCTTGACTTTCGACATCGAGAGGAACTTCGATTGGTTCATTTGTGATAGCATCCGGACAAATCATTGTTCCTGTAATATGCATATCTACATAGAAGCAATCATCCTCATCGTCGATATAACCGTGACCTTCTACATGAACATCTTCAACAGATAAGATACCGGTGTCATTTTTCAGTTCATCGTTCTCTATTACTACATCTTCGTCAAAATCTACATTCTGCAAATCACGCAGCAACTCTGTTTTTGTCCACTTCACGGCAGTCTCCTCGCTCGTTAACGCTTATAAATTATAACAAACCGCACTTCAAAGTCAATCAAATATCCCCCGAAAAACGCTTCCAAAACCGAAAAAATGATGGAAGGTACCCTCTTAGCCTTTTCTTTCTGAAAATATTTGTTTCAAATTTTATTGATGCTGGTTAATAAATTTAATCATCTCTTCGATTACAAGATGATTCTCCTTTTCATTGAGAATCTCATGACGCATTTTCGGGAATGTGATATTTTCGATATTTGCATATCCATTCTTCTGTAATGTTGAAATACTATCCACTAATCCCAGTGTTCCACCCGTACATGGATCATCTTCACCACTGATAAATAGAATTGGTAAAGATGGATTCTTCGCGGTAAATGGATGATGTAAGTTTGAGACCATAGTAAATAAGTCACGGTTAGCCGCATCTGTAAATGGTACGCCACATAATTCATCATTCAAAAATTGTTGTACGTTTTCTTCGTTATAGGACAACCAATCAACTGGTGTCTTTGCGTTCTTGACAGCCTTACTAAAGGAGCCAACACTCAGTGCTGTCAACAGTTTTGTCTTTGCCTTAGGGCCTTTCATCTTGACTAGTAACTGCGCAAGTTTCTTACCAAATCCAGCTGCTGGTTGATAATTTGGTGCACCGCAAAGAATTACACCCGCAAAGTTATCATTACGTTCTAAATATAAACGAACAATGATAGTGCCCATCGAATGTCCAAATAAGAAGTGTGGTACATCTGGGTATTCTGTATGTAGCTTCGTCACCATCGTATCTACGGATTGAATTAATACTTCATCACCATTTCGATCCGCAAAGTATCCTAGTTCATCTTTAAACGCTTCACCATGTCCTGGTAAGTCATAAATTAGTACTGCAATTCCCTGCTTTGATAACTCTCTTGCAAAGGAGATATAACGGGCGTGATGTTCTTGCATACCGTGTACACAAACTAGTGTTGCCCTCACTTCTGTTTCAGGTTTAATGATTTTATAAATTAACTCAGTCATAAAGAAATATCCTTTCTTGTTTGATTGATTTCATTGTATCATATCAACTGTAAAGGAATTTTAAGAAATGAAAGTATGTGGAATCATAGCGGAGTATAATCCATTCCATAATGGACATCGCTATCAAATCGAACAAGCAAGAAAACTGAGTGGTTGTGATATGGTTATCGCTGTTATGTCTGGTAATTTTGTACAGCGTGGAGAACCTGCAATTATCGATAAATGGAAACGTGCCAAGGCAGCCATTGAAAATGGTGTAGACCTAGTGATTGAATTACCTTATTTCTACGCAACCCAAAGTGCTTCCAAGTTTGCGTATGGTGCAGTGGAACTTTTAAAGATTGCGAAAGTTGACTATATCTCCTTTGGTAGTGAGTGTGCGAATTTAGAAAACTTGCAAGAGATTGCGGATACATCTCTTAATCCTGATAACTTAAGAGAAAGTATGCAGACAGGGATGTCTTTCCCTCGCGCATATAGTCTTCTAACAGGTTCTATGGAGCCGAATGATATCTTAGCTGTTTCTTATTTAAAACATCTAAAAGAATCTAATATTCAACCAGTGATTGTACAGCGTACAAGTGGTTATCTTAGTCCAGAGATATCTGAGAATGCAAGTGCCCTAGCAATTCGCAAAGCACTTAAGAATAACGATAGCCTAGCAAGCTCTACACCGATGGAAGAAACCCTCAAAGAAAGTACATTAGTTTATCCCGAACAATTCTACCCTTACTTACGTACGTACTTATTAACTTCTTCTCGCAAGCAATTAGAAGACTTGTTCTTATTTAACGAAGGAATCGAAAATCACTTACGTAAATGTGTTGCAGATAACGATACGTATGAAGGCTTCTTGGGGGATGCTACTACATATCGTTACACCAGCAATCGCATCCGTCGTAGTATCTTGCAAGCGATGGTACAGTTAACAAAATATGAAGCACAACGTCTACCAGCACTTGACCACTTACGTATCCTTGCCTTCAATGACACTGGCAAGAAATGGCTCCATGATATGCGTAAAGAAGATATCCGTATCTGTAGTAAGTTTGCGGATGTACCATTCCCATGGAGGGCTCTAGAATATCGTAGTACCCTACTCTATACCAGTGTATTACCAAGTGAAGAAAGAAAACGTCTATTAAAATTAGAAATCAGTGGTGCTCACTATATCTCTTCAGAACATTAGATTGTCTAATGTTCTTTTCATTGTAAAAGAAGGTACCAAAGTACCTTCTAGATAATTCACTAAATATTTTCAATACATAATTCTTCAATTACGTTATTACTACGTATCTTCCTTGTTGTATACAACATGGTGATAAACACAACCACAAATACCATAGCGATTGCTAGTAGTACACTGGCAAAAGGAATGAAGTAGTCAACTTGTACCATTTGATTGATTACATGATGAATAAACAATGAAACAATAAACGAAATTGGAAGCCCAATCGCTAAGCTTCGACAGCCATAGATTAAACATTCATAATCCAACATTCTTTGGAAGCCCTTTTCAGACATACCAACCGATCGTAACATCGCAAACTCTTTCCGACGAAGAATGATATTCGTTGAAATCGTATTAAATACATTCGCAATCGATATAACGCCAATTAGAAGAATGAATCCATAGGAGAATACATTTATCACTAAGATAAACATGCGGTTATTTTGACGTTCACGATCAAAGTCATAAATTTTATCTGCACTCCAACCATTATCTTTTTTAATCTTTTCTAACTGCTGGGTAACACTGGCATGATTATCTGTTTGTATACCAATCTCTGGATTTGATAATCGTTGAATATAGCTCGTATCTGTATTTTCAAACACTGTCGTTGCCATACTTCTTGGATAGATTAGCTGCATTGTATTACGACTTAATGTAAATAGATTCTCTTCAATTTGTGCTCCTGCCACAAGTGGAATATCAATATCAATTTCTTCAACTGGATAGAGTTTTGCTTTACGCATGTCTAGGTTTTCATAACTTCCCTTTTCTTCGATATACTCTATCGGATAGAAGAGATAATACTGCTTGCCATCTTTAATATATGGCTCATGTAAACTTGTATACCCTTCAATTTCTTTGTATTCACGAACAAACATTGGTACATTATTTGCGTTAGTATCTATCACGGATACATCACGCGTAATAGCTTTGTCTTCTCTCATCAATTGTTGGATAACGTGATTGTACAGTAAACCCTTTGGACTATTTTTATCAAAATAATCGGAAGAATCTATCTTGTTTTGTTTACACAAATTCTTAAATGTATCATCATCCACAAAGATTAGTTCGATATTTACACCTACTGCATCTTTGATGCGGCGTAGATTCTGTTGGTTTTCTGCCGTCCAGTATTCAGAGGAAATGTAATTACGTTGAATATAGACTTCATCAAAAATATTCTGTGTGATAGCAATATTCTGAATATCAGAAACTCTTTTAATGATATTAAAGCGCTCAGTAACGTCTTCTTGTTCATCTGTATATACATTGTACATAACATTCATCTTATGATCATTACTACTCTGTATCTGTAACATCTTATTTACATACTGCGTTAAAGATGCAGCAGAGATAAATAGAATAACACTTAGCGCTAAGGACAGTATTGTTGAGCGATATTTACGTTTATTACGTTTGAAATTCTTAGTAGCCATCACTCCAGCAAATCCAAACAATTTCTGAGTTATCTTTGAAGTTTTTACTTCGTTTGGCTTGATAATAATTTCATCACTTTGACGGATTGCTTCAATCGCAGATTTATGAATTGCCTTATATGCTGGAATATATGCCGCAACAATCGTTGTCACTAGGCATATCATAACTGCGATAAGAATTGGTAATGGGCTAATTACTAAACGTAAACCCATACCAACTTTATTCGCAATATTTACAATAAAGTTATTTTGAACCCATGCAAGTGTAATACCAATTCCAACACATCCAATAATCACACCTAAAACAATACCAATGATAGCGAGTAGAAATGCTTCAAAGAGAACCATGCGTTTAATCTGTCGATTGGATGCGCCTATTGATTTCATGATACCAAACTGACGTATTCTTTCACTGATGGAAATCGAGAATGAATTATAAATCAGTGAAATAGAACCATAGGCAATGAGTAGTACGAGTATTGTTGTTAAACCAATCAGTACAGAACGTTCCCCACTTGCTTTAAATGCACCGTAGAAACGTAACAAATCCGAATGTGGAACATAAGAATCCGAAATTGTTTGATGCATTAAGAAGTCCTGCATTTTACTTGGTGATTTGATTGTTAGAAATAGTTTTTGACTATCTGTATGAAAACCATTTGTAATGCATGTATATCCAGGACAAGAAAACTCCTCAATCTCAAATGGTAGACGTTCCATAATACCAACAATCGTAAAAGTATGTTTGGTTGTATTCTTCAAACTCTCTTTTTCCTGGTATGGTGTATTTTCAGAAAGTTGTTCTTTCTCTATGAAACGTTGTCCTGTTTCTAGAGTAATCGTATCCCCTACTTGATATTTTTCTTTTGCGTTCGCAAGAAAGTTATCTGGTAATAGAATTTCATCTTCTTTTTCAGGTATACGACCTGAAACTAAATTGATTGGGAATAATGCATGTTCCATATCACCTAAGGATTGTACGAGAAGATATGGTTTATAATCATTCTCATTAGCAACTTCTGCCCAACCAAGCGTATATATATTTTCGTATTGTTCAATTTGCTTATTTGTTTTCGCTTCTTCTAAGCCTTCTTTATTTACATTATTCATGATGACTTGCCACTCACCTGTGACGGCAATCTCACGATTCTTTAAGAATTGATATCCACTATACGCGCCTTCAATAACAGCTGTAAATAACGCCATAGATACAATAATACCAATCAAAGTTACAATCGTTCTGGTCTTATTCTTGGAAAGATAGCGTTGTGTAAGTTTTGTAAATATACTCATGATTACACCTCACGGATTCTTTCGTCTCTTGTAATCTTTCCATCTTCAATTGAGATAATACGGTCTGCCTGTAAGGCAATACTTTCATCATGGGTAATGATGATCATTGTCTGTTGGTATTTCTGATTTGATAACTTTAATAGTTCTACAATTTCTTGGCTATTTTTACTATCGAGGTTTCCTGTCGGTTCATCCGCAAGTACGATAGCTGGCGCATTCATAAGTGCTCTACCAATGGATACACGTTGTTGTTGACCACCAGAAAGTTGGTTTGGAAGATTTTTTCGTCTTTCTTGTAAACCTAACACATTTAATAACTCTTCAAGGCGTTCTTTGTTAACTTCTTTTCCATCCATTAGCACAGGTAATGTGATATTCTCCTCTGCACTTAGTACAGGAATCAAATTATAAAATTGGTAAATTAAACCAACTTTTCTTCGGCGGAACACTGCAAGTTGTTCTTCGTTTTGTGCATAGACATCTTGTCCACCTACAAATACTGTTCCACTTGTTGGTTTATCAACACCTCCAAGCATATGTAGCAGTGTTGATTTACCTGATCCCGATGGACCAATGATCGCCACAAACTCACCTTGTTCAATGGTAAACGAAACATTATCCAGGGCTTTTACAGCATTTTCCCCTTTTCCATAGATTTTTGTTAAGTGCTCAACACGTAAGACTTCCATATAAAATCCTCCCTATACTTACAGTATAAAAAGCGAATGTGACACAATGATGACATTTTGGAAGATTTAAAAAATCCTGTTTTCACAGGATCAAATAATTTGTTTATAGAAACGTACACTAAAGCAAGCACCACCATTTGGATTATTTCTAACACTAATCGTACCATCTTGTGCAGTGATAATCATACGAGCAAATGATAGACCTATTCCTACACTTTCAGGTTTTGCGTTTTTACCTTTATAGAAACGCTCAAACATATATGGAATATCTTCTTCAGGAATGCCCTCTCCGTTATCTTGAATTATAATTTCTGTAAATAACGGATTTTCACTTGCAATCAGTTGGATTGTACCACCATCAGGTGTATGTTCCATCGCATTCTTGATGAGATTACCGAAAGCTTCCATCGTCCATTGATCATCGACGTATATCTTTTCATTGGTACAACTTAGAATCAATTTTTGCTCTTTCAATTCCATTGGAATTGCGAAGGGTTCCATGGCCTTTGTTAGGATATCTTTTACAAATATTTCTTGTCGATGGAAGATAGCAGTCTTCGCATCGATTTTGGACATTTTCAGTAATGTTTCAATTAACCACTGTAACTTCTCTAATTGTTTCTTAATATTGCGACGATAATAAAGTGCTTTATTATCTGAAAGATGCTCATCATTTAAAACGGTTAACGATAAGTTGATTGATGTAAGTGGTGTGCGCATCTGATGAAAGATATCTGCGATTGCGTTGGTTAAACGTACTTTATCTTTTTGTAGTAGTTCTGTTTGTTCGTTGAGTTTAATTACCATCTTAGATATCTCATCACCGAGGATAGATAATTCACCTTCATATTGTTCATCAATACGGATTGCACTACCATGTAGAACCTTATCTAATGATAAACTTAACCTTGCAATCTGCTCGTAACGCTTGATAGAGAAATAATAGTGTATTCCTACAAGCACAATTGCCAAGAATAGAAATAGGAATGCATATCCACCAATAAGAGGATATGTGATAAACATGCAGACAACACCGATCACGAAAGATATGAGGGTCTCACGAAGAACATCTCGATTACGTAAATACTTCATACTAGTCCATCCTATATCCTAGTCCACGCACTGTTTTGATAATCTTGGGATTTGCAGGATCTTCTTCAATCTTTTCTCGCAAGCGTTTAATATATACCGTTACCGTATTGTCATTCACAAAATCACCAGCAATATTCCAAATTTCATCAAGGAGTTGATCTCTTGTAAGTAGCTTGCCACGATGATCAATAAAGAGTGTGAGTAACTTATATTCAAGTGCAGATAAATTGATGACCGTATCCTTCTTTTTTACAACTGCCTTTTCTGTATCAACTTGTATGTCATCTAAAAGAATAATTGTTTGATGTCCTGCATGACGACGTAAGACATTTTTGATACGAGAGAGTAACTCTTTTGGACGAAATGGTTTGGTGATGTAATCATCTGCACCGATGTTTAATCCTCTCACCACTGTCTCTTCATCTGAGGACGCACTTAAAAAGATAACTGGTAATTGTATCTTCTGAGCCATATTACAAACTGCAAAGCCATCACCATCTTTTAAAGAAACATCCAGCAGCAACAATTGATACTGCTTCGTCTTTAGTAATTCTTCGGCTTCTATTTGTCCACTTGCATGATCTGAAGTAAAACCTTCTAAATTCAGATATTCCTGTAAGGAGTGAACAATTGCGAAATCATCTTCCACAAGTAGTATTTTCGTCATATCATTTCCTCTGCATTCATAGTAGCACAAGCCCAACAAAAGAAAAACTCTTCCCAATTAGGAAGAGTATTCATGCATGTTATTCATTGATGATAGCGTTATGGTAAACCTTGTTTACATCATCTGCTTCATTGAGCATATCCATTAACTTATGGAACGCTTCAATTTCTTCAGGATCAGTAAGTGTTACATATTCATTTGGTAACATTGTTGTTTCACATGTTTCAAACTCAATGTTTGGCAATAGCTTTTCAATCGCATCCTGTGCCTTACCAAAATCAGTGAACGCTGTCTTAACAGTCATCACACCATCTTCAATTGTAAGGTCAGTAACATCAACCTCAGCTTCTAATAATGCCTCAAGCATAGCGTCTTCATCCGCATAATTAAATACGAATAGACCAACTGATTCATAGTTGTAAGAAACACCACCAGCGTTAACCATCTTAGCACCCTTTGACTTATTGAATGCTGTCTTAACTTCTGTCATAGAACGATTTGTATTATCTGTTAAGCAATCTACAATGACTGTAGTGTTACCAGGACCAAATCCTTCATAGCGTGCTTCTGTATAGTTTTCGTCTGTTCCACCCTTTGCTTTGTCGATTGCTCTCTTAATAACATCGGCAGGTACTTGGTTGGATTTTGCTTCAGCAATCTTTCTCTTTAAAGAAAGATTCATATCTGGATCAGGAACACCACTCTTTGCAGCGATATATAATTCCTTTCCAAAACGTGAATATAACTTTGATTTAATTGCAGCAGTCTTTGCCATTGAGGCTGCACGGACTTCATGCGCTCTTCCCATATTCAATACCTTCTTTCATAAAAATAGCCGTTGATATTATACCAAAACTGTGTCTTATTGTGAAGAAAAAACAATTTAAGTCTAACCATAATCCACATCCCTATGTCCTGTTTGTGTTATGATATTTGCATTAGGAGTTAATACAGATGTCGATATATGTAATGAGTGATATACATGGTTGCTACGATGAATTTATGCAGATGTTAGATCTGATTTCTTTTAGTGACTATGATGAGCTATGGATTGTTGGTGATGTTTGTGACCGTGGCCCAAAATCAATGAAGTTACTCCAGAAGATTATCTCCAGCAAGAATATGCACCTCATCATGGGAAATCACGATGTATGGCTATTAAAGTATGCACAATACATGATTGACTGTAAACGAGATTTTCGCGCACAGCGTGCAGATGATGATTATCTACGATGGACATTGCGTAACGGAGGACTTATCACTTCTGACCAATTTATGGATTTAGATTACCATGAATGTTACGACATTAAACTCTATCTCGAAAACTGTCCGTACTACAAAGAATTAACCGTTCACGGCAAAAAATTCCTATTAGTTCACGCTGGCCTTAGCGAAGAATATATGAAACCTACTACTGCCATCGCCTCTGTACCACATCACACCCTTATATGGGAAAAGATAGGATTAGATGCAAATCCTTTCAACGATACAACCATGATTGTAGGCCACACACCTACCTTCCGTTATGGAGATGAATATCGTGGGAAGATTGCCATTGGTAAGAATAAACAAATCTATCATATTGACTGTGGATGTGTATTTGGTAAGTCCTTAGGTTGTCTTCGCCTAGATGACTTAAAAGAATTTTATATTCCAAGTTTACAACCCGATCGAACTTAAGTATTTCTTTACATATTAAAAAACGCTGTATAAGTCCATTTGCTTATGCAGCGTTTTTATATTCTATTACTTTGAAATTGTATTCTTAATTAACTCTACAACTTCTGCTTCTGTAGAGGAAGCGACTGCCTTTTCAGCTAGTTCCTTCATCTCTGCATAGCTTAAGGCGTTGATAATCTTACGTGCTGGTAAGATTGAAGTAGCACTCATAGAGAACTCATCTAATCCTAAACCAAGTAAGATTGGTGCAGCTAACTCATCGCCAGCCATTTCACCACACATACCACACCACTTACCTTCTTTATGTGCACCATCGATAGCCATCTTAATTAAACGTAATACAGATGGGTTTAATGGCTGATAGAGGTAAGATACTGGTTGACTCATACGGTCAGCAGCCATGGAGTATTGAATTAGGTCATTTGTACCGATAGAGAAGAAGTCTGCTTCCTTCGCTAACTGATCTGCAAGTACTGCAGCCGCAGGAATTTCGATCATGATACCTACTTGTACATCACCAACAGTTACACCTTCAGCAATTAACTTCGCACGTTCTTCATCATAAACAGCTTTCGCTTCACGGAATTCTGCAACAGTCGCAATCATTGGGAACATGATGCATAACTTACCAAATGCGGAAGCACGTAATAATGCACGTAACTGAACACGGAAGATATCCTTACGTGATAAACAGAAACGAACGGCACGAACGCCTAAGAATGGGTTCATCTCTTCTTCAAATTGGTAGTAACTTAACTTCTTATCACCACCGATATCCAGTGTACGAATAACAACTTGCTTACCATTCATTCCTTCAAGAACAGACTTATAAGCCGCAAACTGTGTATCTTCATTAGGGAAATCATTTTCACTCTTCATGTAGAGGAATTCTGTACGGAATAAACCTACACCTTCACCACCGTTTGCGTTTACTGCATCAACATCAGCTGGTGAGCCAATATTACCAACAAGTTCAACCTTATGGCCATCAACAGATACGGATGGCTTATCCTTTAGAGCCTTTAGAGCTTCCTTATTTGCACGGAACTCTTCAGCACGCTTTGTATATTCCGCAATCTGTTCTTCTGTTGGATTTGTGATTACTTCACCATTGATTGCATCTAAGATAACTAAATCACCAGATTTTAATGTATTTAAGATATTCGTTACACCAACGATTGCTGGAATCTCTAAGGAACGCGCCATAATAGCACTGTGGCTTGTACGTCCACCGATTTCAGTCGCAAAACCCTTTGCGAATTCCTTATTTAAGGAACCTGTATCAGATGGTGTTAAATCCTTAGCAACTACAACCACTGGTTCACTTAGTGTACTTAGATTTGGAATTTCATTTCCTGTGATATTGCAGAGTAAACGGAATGATACGTCTTTAATATCCGCTGCTCTTGCACGCATGTATTCATCATCCATGCTTTCAAACATAGAAATCATCATCTTTGATACACAATCCGCTGCGTATTCAGCGTTTACGGAATTTGATGTAATTTCATTTTCAATAGAACTACGGAATTCAGGATCACCTATCATCATAAGATGTGCATCGAAAATAGCCAATTCTTCTTCTGCCAATGTCTTTGATGCGACTTCTTTAATTTGTTCAATATCAGAGATCGTCTTTGCAAATGCACTATCCAACTTCTTTAATTCTTCCTCTGGATTTGCGCTTGTCTGTACAATCTTTAGAACTGGTTGTTCCAACTTATAAACTTTCGCAATTGCAATTCCCTGTGATGCTGCTATACCTTTCAACATGTCTTAGAACCTCCTGGTTGTATAGGATATATCTGTTTACAGCAATGGAAACGGTTACATTTTATCTTAAAATAAAAAGTAAGAATTTATGCATGAATACATCCTTTTTAACATCTATATCTGTAGTTCATTTTAACATTTTTCAAATATCTAGGCAACGAACGAATTCTTCAACTGCTTCTTTTTTTAATCGATAATATGATGATTTTGCATAGTAGTTACAGTACCAATTTCTTGGTGATTGGTCTAGAAAATCATGCTTAATAATGCATACGGTATCTGAAGAACAATTCTCCATCACATGTTCAATCATGTGTCCTATCCCTTTTTGAACATAGGCAGCTGTTCTTTCATGAACTTCATGACTATCACCAATTAACTCTCGCGTTTTTTCCCGGCGATAGATTCTTCCTAAACTCTCTAATAGTTTAACTTTCTCATCGTATGGTAAACGTTGTAATTTCATGTAACATAGATCCCCTTAAATCTATATACACAGTATGAATGACTTTCCTACTACAGTGTTTAAATTTCCAGTATTACTATCCTTTTTATCTCTTTATTCCAGTTTCTCTGTACTTTGTTTTCCTATAAAAAAGATCGGGATTTCTCCCGACCAATCAATCATATTATTTACTTACCTCTAGCAAGCCATATCCACCGCTAGAACGACGATATACAACAGATACAGTTTCTGTTTCATCATCCGTATAGATGTAGAAGTTATGTCCACTAAGTTCCATCTTCATGATGGCTGTATCAAGATCCATTTCTTCTGCATTTACCGTCTTTGTCTTAACTGGAATTGAGTTTTCTTCTTCCACAAGATCTGTATCAATAAATGCATTTGCAAGATGCTCACGATGCTTCTTATTTAGTCTTGTCTTTTGACGACGAATTTGGTCTTCTAACTTATCAATTGCTAAATCTACTGCTGCATAGAAGTCATCATTTACAACTTCTGCTCTTAAAATACCTACACGTGATGGGATTGTAACTTCTACCTTCTGTGAGTTTGGATAAACTCTGGCAAGGACACGAGCAATCGTATTTTCATCGATGAGTAAGTACTTATCTAAAGCTGATAATTTCTCCTCAATCTTTGTGCGCATTGCTGGTGTAACTTCAATATTCTTACCTACAATTTCAAATCTCATACAATACCTCCTGTACGTGCTTGAGATACACTCAAAACAACTATAATTGTTTTGAATGATACTCTTCGCACTTCTTGTATTTATGTCTATATTATACAACATAAATCAGATTATTTTTGTATTCGATGTGAATATTCCGTGATAAAAACTTCACCTTTTACAGTGAAGTTTTTTTTACTAATTCAAATAGCCATTTCAGTACAACTGTCATTGCATAGGTATCCATACCACAATATGCCTTTAAGTCAGCGATACTCTTCTCAATATCCTCATTATCAACGTTCTTATCTAGATTACGCCATTCAAATACAGCGTCCATGCCTTGTTGGATATCTAGATTGTGATAGCCAGGATCATCCATCATTGCCATGATAGTCTTTAATGACCACTGTCCCTTCATACGTGTATCGTAGACAACACCTGTTGAAAATGGCAACTGTAGATCTTCCATGCGTGCATTGATGTGTAACAAGTCTTCTGCGTATTCAGGATACATGTCTGCTAACTCTTGAATACGAATCTTCTCTGCACCTTCTGCGTTATAGGCAAGTACAGTACCTTCTTTAGGAATTGCACGAATTAGATGCTCTGCCATATCTTTACGATTATCATGAATATTGAGATATACTTCATGTTCGATTCTACCATCTTCATGCATGATATGTAGAGAGTATTCAAATGGTAATACATCATATGGATGCATTCCCTCATATGGTGGAATGGCAAAACGTTCCCATTCAAAATCAATACAGGTAATTGGATAATGAATATAACCAAGCCAGTTTGCGAGAGCGTTGTAATCAACGTATTGACCACCATTACGGTCTGCTTGGATTTGGGCAAACTGTTGTGCTGAGCCTTCAATCCTTTCAGGATCTGCATCACTAAGATATATTCTGCCTTCTTCATACATCTCTCGCTTATATCGAGAAGCTATCAGTGTCAGAATAGAATTATCTGGTAACTCTTTTTCCTGTGGAAAACAATCATCATAGTATAAACACTTTTGACGTGTCATACATTGTGGTTTTCTGACAGGTTCTCCAACTGTTTCTAGATTGCACTTCTCCATCTGTTCTAGAAGATAATGCAAGTCATGCATATTATCGTAGATGGCCTCTTTCACATCTACAGTAGGATTATTCTTATCGTTATAGAAGGAAGAACTAACCACAAATAATTCGTGTGGATCAAGTTCTTTTTCTCTTCGATAGTTCTTATTGAGATGGATCATATAAATATCTTTAATTTTGATATTCAACTCTTCTAAAACCCATACGGTATCACAATAGAACTGCATATCATCCGCGTGTGGGAATAATCCAATATATAAGAAATATAAATCCCATCCATCATCATTTCGATGTAAAAATGGTGCTTTAATACGTAATTGTTTGTATTCAAAGCGTGCTTTGACAAGCCAGTCATATTCCTGCAAAGCATTCATGGCTAGGCTTGCGTCATCACCCTGCTTACCAAGAAAATGGTTAGTTACACCTAGCTTAATACAAGCTAGTTCACTAACCTCTTCATCCAATCTTACAAATGGCTGAAACTTTCTCTTTTCCGCTTGCATTTCATTCGCAAACAAACGGGGACAGCGCGTATATTTCTTACAATCGGAAATATGAAACATAAAACTCCTTTATTAAATACCCTCACTCATCGGTAACATCGCTGCACCAATAATGCCAGGTTCATCTAGCATTGCAATCACAAATGGTGTGTTGTGTAAGGCTGTATGAGACATTGCTTTATAGTTCTCAATTACTGCAGGTAAGAACTTATCCGCAGATTTTGTCATACCACCACCGATAACAAAGATATCTGGGTCACATACACATGCGATTGTCGCAAACATTTGACCTAAATCCTTTGTGGCTTCTTCAACAATCTTGATGGCTCTTTCATCTCCTGCATCAGCTAACTCAAATACATTACCTGCATGCAAGATTTCCTTATCTTGAATCACTTCTTTTGCCTTACGTGTAATATGTGTACCACTTGCCTCATTCTCTACTGCACCAGCATTTAAGTTATTAAACTTTTCACGGTCACGGTCAATGATAATGTTCGCAATTTCACCGCCAAAACCATGTTTACCAGATACTGTTTTGCCATCAACGATTAATGCACCACCAATACCAGTAGAAATTGTTACATAGTAAACAACACTCTTATCTTTACCAGCACCTACCAAAGCTTCTGCAAGTCCTGCTACGTTTGCGTCATTATCCACAAATGCAGGCATACCAAATTCCTTGGATAATTCATCCGCTAATGGATACCCAGTAAATCCCTTTAAGTTTGTGCTTAATACCATACTTCCAGACTTCTTATCAACTGGTCCTGGTACACCTACACCAATTGCAGAACAATCTTTCCAACCTGGAATCTCTCTCACCATTTCCTTAAGGTTAGACATGACCTTTGTTGGTCCTTCCATACCAAATGATGGGCCCTTTACTTGGGATAGCACTTCACCAAATTCTGTCACCTTCGCAACACGTACATTTGTACCACCTAAGTCAATTCCAATATATGTTTTCATACATCCTCCAAATCAAATAGAATTCATTATTTTCATTATACACTATGATTCGTCCAGTTCGGCATCACAATGAAAAAACCAGAAGATTTTCTTCTGGTCTAAATCAATTTTTTAAAACTAGTCAGCTAATGTACCAAATGGATCCCAAGGTAAGAGTTCCTTTGGTTCTTCTAGTAATGCCTTTTGAGAAGCTTCAGATAAGTACTTCTTATGTACTGCTACAACATAGGTATATTCATCAAACCATGAGTCAGAAGCGATAAAGTAACCCTTATTAGCAATCTTATCACCCCATGAGTTTTCAATCTTCCAACGAGTTGGCTTATCATCTACAAGGTTTACACCTGTTAGTACCATCGCATGGTTCATTGCGGATTCCTTATAGTCTAGCATCTCAGCTTTTGTCATATCCAACTGCATATCCAATGTATTGGCATAATCATACTGCGCATTATCCCAAAGACCAGTATCACGGTCAGCATCCTTACCACAATCACAACCAAACCATACTGGATAACCATCCTTCATCTGCGCAATCGCAGCTGCTTTTAACTCATCCATCGGCAAGTTCAATAGCTTCACCTGTTCACCATCAACGACATTCCCTAAGTACTTAACAGTATATGTCTTATGGAATGGCTTATCAGCAGTAGGTCCATGAATCACACTGATATAATCAGATAAATCAATTCCTAAATTTGCATAGAAATCTAGTGGCTTTACATGATATTCCGCATGATAGTTACCATCTTTATCGTTGTATTCGAATGTAAATTCCTGTGGTGGTAAGCCAAAACAAGACGCAATCAAACCATAGATTTCCTTGAGTGCTGTTTCCTTTAATGCTGGAATTTCATCCTTCTTACCTGCTTGAGCTAACTTACGACTATCTACCGCAAACTTACGTAGACGACGGTTGAGAATCGCATTCATCTTAGACGTATGAGAACCTTGGTAAGTATCAGGCATCGCACTCTTAGGCGCAATACCATACTTCTTGACAAGACTGACTAACATATTCCACTGGCCACCATCACCAACAGCCCACTCTAATAAGAAACGCATATTATCGCTTCCTACAGGACTATCAATTTCCTGTAGTGTACATTCCATAAACCAGTTTGCCTTTTCTAGTTTATCGTAGAAAGCAATAAAGTTCTGTGATAACTCAAACTCAGCCATGTTATATTTCTTCGCAATAAGCTCTCTTAATACATTCATGGAAGAGAAAATCCAACAACGTCCAGATTGATATTGATTTGTGACTGGCATTGTTTTTAAATCAATTGAGAAGATGTTAGGATTATTTCTTTCTGCATCAAAATTACGACTAATTGTACCGATATCATTCTTCACCAAGGCATTACGAACAACTCTTGCCTTTTCATCTTTTAAATAATTCTCACGTAATGTATCAATTTTCTGTAATGTTACAGGATTCATATTAGACATTTTAATTACCTTCTTTCTATGTAGTATGTTATAACTAACTCATCTATTTTTCAATTGATAAACACCGATAAATTCTTAACTTTTCGCAGAAAACTCCTGTTTACAATGTGGACAATGAATCACAACTTCTCCTTTTCCCCTTGGTATACGAACAAGTTGATAGCAACGTTTACATATGAAGTACTTATAGTCTTTATTTGTGATATTATTTTTGACTGCTTTAAACTGTCTTGTCACAAAACGGTTTGTGTCTTGATACTTTCGATTTTCAATACTGCGCTTGGTAATATTTCTTGATGTAAAGCGAAACACAAATATACCAAAGATCACAAATGCAAGTAACGCTGGAATACTATTTTTTACAAATAAACCCAATACCAAAATCACCATCATCATGATGAATAGATGCGTATTGAGACGATCCATCCCATAACTTCTTCTAAGACGATATTGTAATTGTTCAATCAAACGATTTCTTTTTTTCATATACACTTCCTGTTCTAATGACAGGATTATATCACTTCCTACATACAATCGATACGATGCCGAAATACTTCTTCTAATAAAGTACGATAGTTTTGAAAGCGTCTTTGTAATGTCCGCAAGGACATATGATATTGGTATGCAATATCTTTCTGTCTAACTCCATCAATATAGTAAGACACAAACATATCCATCGCCATCTTCCCATGTACCACTTTCATGTAATGCATGATCTTCTCTACTTGTTCAACTTGTTTTAAAACTGCTTGATATTGTTTCTGAAGCATTTCATCTGATGATTGTTTCATCTTCATCTCAAGTGCTTGTTGTAACTGTTTTTGTAATGGATATGCTTTGCATAAATCCTTAAAATAGTCTTTCTTTCTACACATAATACCCTCCACTTTTTCTATACACATTTCCTTACATATTCCCATAGAAAAAGCTGAGTATCACTCAGCTAGAAAGTTAGATCTTTACCTGTTAATAGATGGTACGCTTCCAAGTACTTCGCAATTGTCTTATCAATTACTTCCTGTGGTAAGCAGTAATCACTATTTGGATTTTGTTTTAACCAATCTCTAACAAACTGTTTATCAAAGGATGGCTGTCCCTTACCTGGTGTGTAACCTTCGACTGGCCAGAAACGGCTAGAATCCGGTGTTAACATTTCATCCGCTAGTACAACTTCGCCATTTTCATCAAGACCAAATTCAAACTTAGTATCAGCGATGATAATACCCTTAGTACGTGCATATTCAGCACACTTCTTGTACAGTGCAATCGTATAATCTCTTAACTTCTGTGCATACTCTTCACCACGTTCTGGGTATGCTTTCTTTAAGATTTCTACAGACTTTTCATAACTGATATTTTCATCATGTTCGCCAATTTCAGCTTTTGTGGATGGAGTATAAATTGGCTCAGGAAGTTGATCACATTCTTTTAAACCATCTGGCAATTTGATATTACATACCGTCTGGTCCTTTTGATAACTTACCCAACCAGAACCTGTGATATATCCTCTTACGATACATTCAATTGGTAACATCTCCAACTTCTTACACATCATCGATCTTCCCGCAAATTTATCATTGCGGAAAAATTCTGGCATCTGTTGTACATCAGTAGTAATCATATGGTTTTTTACAATATCTTTTGTTAGATCAAACCAAAAACGTGACATTTGCGTTAAAACAATTCCTTTGTTTACTACCTGATTCTTTAAAATGACATCGAATGCAGAAATACGGTCGGTCGCTACCATAATTAAGGCATCATCAGCGTCATAGATTTCACGTACTTTGCCTTCTTTGATTGGTGCATATTGTTTCATAATGTTCTCCTCCTTAATGAAACACGATTGATAAACAATTTAAACAGAAAAACGGCATTCAAAGAACACCGCTTTACATTTCGATATAGCCATTCTCATCAGCCGGCTTAGAAAGCGCGATGATGAACTTATAGATTCCATAGATTGCTGGGATACCAGTCCAGCAGAAAATAAGTGAAAGTACACCCGCACGCGTATTTCCAGCATAGAATTCTTGGGCGCCAAAAACACCTAAGAAGAATGCAAGAAGAGCGTAAGTAATCTTATTCACCCCACGAGAGCTAGAACGGTTATCAAAAACACTTTCGGCCTTCGTGATGATAATACTATCGTCATTGCGATAGATATTAACATAATCACCAATTCTTGGTGGGAAGTTAAAATACGCAATATCAAATTCTTCTAAGCTTCCATCAGCCTTACCAACAGATACTATACGATTTTCAATACGAACAATTTTATCCATATGAATTTCCTCCAACGTTCATATTATACATTATCATGACTTGCTTGTCATAATTGTCATTGATTTCGGATGAATTTCGACAGTGACACTACGATGTTTACCACCATCTTCCCCATCCAGTGTCCATGCAGTATCTTCTTCACAGATAAATTCAATCTTGTCTGTTTTGAATGCATTTACATATTTAGGATCAATATTTCCTGTCGCTACACCACTTAATACGTTATGTAATACTTCAAGATTATCTAACGCAGCGACTAATAATACTTCAAACTTTCCATCATCCAATGTGGAATCTTCATAAAATGGTAACTTAAATCCTCCAACTGATGGTGAGTTAGAAATTGCGCCAAAGACAAATGTACCCTCTTCTTCAACTCCATCGTGAATAAACTTCATCTTTGTATGATTGGTTAGACTTGCCGGAAGATTCCCTAATGCATTGAGTATATACGCCCCATATCCAAGTATCTTCTTGGATTCACGAGATGTTTCGTAGCTCGTTGCGGTAAACGCCCCAAAGGCAGCTACGTAGTTAAAATATTTACCGTTAAAGCAACCAACATCATAAGAGAACGGCTTACCAAAAGCTATTGTACGACAATAGGATTCGATTGTGCCATCTCCATCAATTGCTTTACTAAAGTCATTGGTTGTACCACCTGGAATATAACCAATTGGTAAGTGAATATCCTGATGCATCATAATGTTTACAACACGGTTGAGTGTTCCATCTCCACCATATACAACAATCGTTTCAAATTCAGCTGCGTGAGTAATTAATATCTCTTCAGAGCCCAAGCCTTTATCTGGCATGATTGGAAACACTGTTACTTCACAATCAAAGATTGTTAGATTCTTGATAATATCAAAGACAATCTTTTCGATTGCGCTGTTGCCTGCTTCAGGATTAAATAAGAACATTACTTTTTTCTTCATATCATCACCTACTTCATCTTTATTCTATCACTTTCACATAACGAAAAAAGGAGATTTCTCTCCTTTATGTATTTAATTAAGCTTCTACCTTCCAAAGGCCGTGTAAGTTGCAGTATTCATAAGCAGCTACAACTTCATCACCTTCAGCTAATACGAAGTCAGCGACTGGTTGGTCTGTAGGTAATAATGCCTTGCGTTGTACACCCTGCTTTGTTTCTAACGCGATGAACTGAATAGAATGTTCTTCCGTCATTGGGTGGATAACAGAGCCAACAACTACATGAACCTTGTTACCATCAACTGTGATAACTGGTACATGCTTTTCACCTGCAGCGTCTGTTGAGTTAGCCTTTAATTCAACCATTTCTCCGCCTTCGGATGTAAATGTTGTATCATTTCCTAATACTACTTCGATAATTTCCTTTGTTGCTTTGTTAATGTAAAATTTCATGTTCACTCTTTCCTCCTAATGTTTATTGGGCTGATGATTTGTAAGAACGTGTTGCGAATTCATGATCCAATAAATATAGGGCTCTTGGATCACTTCCAAATAATTCCATCTTCTGGATTAAATCAGCTGCGTTCTTTTCTTCTTCTGCTTGTTCAGAGATAAACCAATCTAAGAACTGTGTTGTACGGTAATCATTTACCTTGCTTGCTTCAGCATAGATCGCATTGATAGATGCCGTAATGAACTTCTCATGAGCATAAGCAGCCTTTAACACATCAATATCTTGTTTTGACTTTGACTCTGGCTTAGCAATTGCTTCATAAGTTACCTTTTCATCATTGTCATGTAAATAAGCGATGAACTTTAACGCATGGTCCATTTCTTCCTTAGCCTGGATGTTATACCAGTTAGCGAAACCATCTAATCCCTTTTCAGTAAAATGGTTGGCAAATTCTAAGTATAAATAAGCACTGTACATTTCTTTGTTGATCTGATCGTTGATTAGTTTTGAAACTTTCTTCTCCATAACGAGTTCCTCCTATGTCTGTAAACACCTATAAGATAGTTGAAATGTTTTCCATTTTCAAGGAACATGCTCAAACAAAAAAAGAGACTTAGAATTTCTTCTAAATCTCATAATCGATACAAGAGCGAGCTTGGATCTTATCTTTTAACAAAGCTTTTAATTTTAAGTGTTCTGGATGAACTTGATATGCATTTAATGCCTCAAAAGATACAAAGTCAAACACTAAGGCAAAATCATAATTTGTTGGATCTGCATCTTTGTGATTGCTTACTACTTCACCACTAGCAACTTCTTTTAAACTAGTAAGTGTTTTAGCAAGAGTCACTGCCTCTTTTAAACTTTCTTCATGGTTTAGATCCTGAAGTTTAAACATTACAATGTGTCGAATCATATATCATTACTCCAAATTTAGATGATAACGTAGGATATATACGTTAGCTGCAAAGAAGATAACATTCATAACAACCGAATAAATTAATGTCATTGTTTGATAACTCATATGGTTCAGAGCATTCATAAACTGTACTGCACCAAATGTCACTACAAAGATAGAAGGAACTTGGAATAGAGATGGAACCACAATACCCAAGATAATAAATGTAGCGATGCCAACAAGTAAACGATGTTCTGGGAATAAGTTACCAACGGAATAACATAGATAAATCAGTAATAAGAATTGTGATGCTGAGAATAGATATGTTGCACATAACTCTATAAATCCTAAATCTAATACCATCTTTAGTACACGAAGTAACCAATCAAAATTTAGACTACGAATCAAATCGATAAATTGACCTGTACCGATAATCATACCGACTAGGCATACTAGCTGTGCTAGTACAAATAGTATGACATAGATCATATATGTAATAACTTTACTTAATACAAGTTGCCAAGTAGTGACTGGTAACGTATGCATCAAATATCCCTGTCCAGATAATAGATTCTTGTGGAAGCGCTGTACGGAAGAGCCAAAGATCATCATAAATGTCGCAACCACAATTCCTACAACCATCAAAACCAAAATAAATGAAACTGTTGAAGAGTTACTTGTGTAGAATGGATCATATGCCATTTGTTCTGACATGATTTTAAGATTGGTGTTCACTGATACACCAAGTACGATGGATAATAAGAATTCAGCGCCAATCAAGATTAGAAATAATTTATATGTTGATTTAAATTCAAAATGAATTAATTTAGCTAGCATGCGAATACCTCTCTGAATAATGCGTCTACTGACTTGCCTTCTTTTTCACGAATATCATCTACCGTGCGATGGAATACAATTTCTCCATCACGGATGAAGATTGCCTCATCTAATACAGGTTCTACATCCGCAATCAAGTGTGTAGAAATGACTACTAGTGCGTTCTCACTGTAATTGCCGATAATCGTACGTAAGATATAGTCTCGAGCTGCTGGATCAACACCACCGATTGGTTCATCTAAGAAATACACCTTCGCTTCACGACTCATTGCAAGTACAAGCTGTACTTTTTCTTTATTACCTTTTGATAAATTCTTAAGCTTATCATTTAGATGAATATGTAATTCTTCTAACATTTTTAAAGCACGATCATAGCGGAAGTCATCATAGAAGCTCTTAAACATGTTCAGTAGTTCACCAACATTCATCCATTCTAATAGATAATCCGCATCAGGTAGATAAGACACAACTGCCTTGGTTTCAATCCCTGGCTTTTTACCATCAATAAATATTCCACCATCTGTTGGAGTCAATAAACCATTAGCAAGCTTTAACATTGTTGTCTTACCACTACCATTAGGCCCTAATAAACCTACAATACGTCCTGACTCTAATGAAAGATCAACGTGGTTTAACGCTACTTTATTGCCGTATTTCTTTGTTAAACCTTTGCATTCAAACATTACACTCATCATTCTTCTCCTTGCATATTAATAAAATCAATCATTTCCGCTTTGGAATATCCTAGCTTTTTTAACTTTGCGTAATATCCCGCGGTAAGGCTTTTTGCCTCTTCACTTTTGATACCATCAAGCATTGATCTATCTTCACTGACAAAACGACCTGCTGTACGTTGTGTATATACGAGCCCTTCTTGTTCAAGTCCTGTAAGTGCCCTTTGCATCGTATTTGGATTGACTCCAGATTCTTCTGCTAATTCACGAACAGATGGCAACTTGGAACCTGCCGGATATACACCCGTCACAATTCTTCGTTTGATAATACTGACCAGTTGTGGATAAATTGCTTGATCACTTCTAAATTCCCAACTCATCATTTCTCCTTCTGTATTACTGTCTTAATACAGTATTATATTAATACAGTAATATTTACCTGTCAATAATAATTATTTATCGTTTTTCGATAAATAATTATTGAATTACAGAAATATATATACTATGATACTTTCACAAGGAGGACTTGATTATGGAATCTAGTTCAAAACATATACGTAATAGCATATTACTTACACGCATATTGATATTACTCATTGCGCTTATCGCAATCTATATCATCATCAATAGTGTTTCAATCGCAAAAGAGTTTATAGATAGTCGAAACATTACATCGCTATCAATACAGAATCAGATTATTCTTGCCTGCGGGATTGGCTATATTGGCTTTGTAGTATTACTTCGCCTTCTATATATCATCAATCAACTTCTCGTAAATATCTCGAAAGAGAATGTGTTTATTACTGAGAATGTAAATCTATTGAGACATGCAAGTATTTGTTGCTTAGTAGGAAGTGTCCTTGCTTTTATACTTGCAGCGATTTGGTCTAAGCTATTCTACAGTATTGTATTTGCGGCCATCTTCTTCGCTTTGATTATTCGTATTATTCAAAATATTTTCCAACAGGCAATTCGTATGAAAGACGAATTAGACCTAACAATATGAGGTGACTTATGCCTATCAATGTTGATTTAAATGTCATTATGGCAAAACGTCATATCAGTGCTGGTGAACTTGCCGAAAAAATTGATATTACACCAGCAAATCTATCAATTCTAAAAAATGGAAAAGCAAAGGCAATCCGTTTCTCTACGCTAGAAGCATTATGCAAAATTCTAGATTGCCAACCAGGAGATATACTCACTTATGAACCAGAATAAACAAACGATGATTGCACCTGATACACTCTTATTCTATATCGCAATTGCAACCTATATTTTTGGATATCTATATGCTTCGCTTTTTGTAATCTACTTTGCATTCGCAAAGCTAACAGCACTATATATACTCATTATAGAAGTTAGCGCATCTTCCCTTCACAAAGAACGCACAAAAGAATCTATCCTATGGGCAGCTCTATTATTATTCCAAGGAATACTTCTAGGATTTGATCGTTCTTTCGAATTTGAAAAGTTAGCAATCCTACACGCAAATGTTATCTACTATACACTTTCTCGTTTTCAGAAGTTATCACTTCCAAATACAAGTGAAACAATCCTATTGGATTTCTTTGAGGGGTGGATCATCCAGCCATTCTCACATCTATTTGCACGCATAATTCATGTTATCAAATATATGCGCATGCACATTCAATCAAAACAACTAAAGACAGTAGTATTTAGTTTGGTTATCTTAATTCCACTTGTACTTTTCGCATTAGGACAACTATCCGCAATCGATCAAAACTTTGCACGCCTTACAACAAGTCTTTTTAGATTGATCTTTCATCCACTCAATTCGATATATTTCTTCCGTATCATTTGGAGTTTACCAGTTGGTGCATATCTATTTGGACTTATCAGTAGTTGTATCCTTAGTGAGAAACCATTTGTATCCTATGATGGCTGTAGAGAGTTCTTCCTAAAGAAAAAAGTGATTCCGCTTATTTCGATTCGTATCACAAATTTCGTATTACTTATACTCTATCTTGTGTTCTTTATATTCCAATTATCAGAGTTACCTACTGTATTAGCTGCACCTACTGCAGAGAGTTCATGTATCTATGCAGTAAGAGGTTTTTGGAACTTCTTCCGTATCATGGGATTAAATATTCTACTTATCTTAGCATTAAACTTCTTAGTAAAAAATGAAGATACAAGCAAGACAAAAATAGAAACATATATCTTGTTATTTACAACATTATGTTTCAACTTGCTTGCATGTTTAAAACTAGGGTTATACTTCTTTACCTACGGCTATACGGAACGTAGAGTGATTGCTTTATGGTTACTGGTTTCAATTTTGATTTCTCTTGTACTGATTATCGTTCGTATGCACAAGAAGTTCAATTTAATTCAGTTTATAACGGCTTCGTTTGTGGCAAACTACATTCTCTTCCTTTACTTACTTCCACTCTTCTATCCAACTACTTTGATTTAAAAAAAGAGGTCACTTTCCATTTGAAGTGACCACTTTTCTATTTTATCCAATCAACACTCATCACGGTATATTCGCCTAAGTCATTGACTGCTTTACGCAATACTGTTTCATCTACTTTAGACTTCATATGAACATGTGCCTTCTTTAAATCAGAGTCTACAACTGCATATACACCTTCAATTGTATTCAATGCATTTTCAACTTTTGAAGCACAATGTCCACATGTCATACCATCCACAGTAAGTACTGCTTCAAATGGATAATGTGCAAGATTCTTATCTGTGACCTTCACATTTGCATGACAGCCACAACCTCCTCCACACGATCCACCGGATGAACAACAACCTGAAGTTCCTCTTTTAATAACGGAGCGAATCGCAATTACAAGTACAACTACTAATACGCCACCTACTACTATTGTTCCCATACTACCTTCTTTCTAAACGCAGTTAGTCTGCACTATAGGTCTTACCTATTTCTTTTCCTTTTTCACAAAGGTATACAATGCCATAGTGTTCTTTGTTGAGATATCCTTCATGTGCTAGTTTTGTTAACATCGCACAGACACTTGGTCTAGAAACATTTAATTCTTTTGCAAGTGCTACGCTACGTACACCTCTACCACTAGGATCTAAGCGAAGTAATGTAACTAAATATTTAATCTTCGCTGCTGTTAATTCGTGTATAGACATGATACATACACCTTTCTAAATAAGGTACAGGTTTCCCTGCACCTTATGGTAAATCATTATTTTTCTTTGTAACCTGGACGTACAAGTCCCCAAATGATAGCTGCAATTAATACAATCGCAACAACGAGTCCGATTGGGTGGATATTACCTGTAACTGCAGAACCTACCTGGTAGATAATGAGTGCAATTACATAAGCTAAACCACACTGATAAGCAATTGCAAACCATGTCCACTTACCATTATTCATCTCACGACGGATAGCACCAATAGCCGCAAAGCATGGAGCACATAGTAAGTTGAATGCTAAGAATGAGTAACCTGCAACCGGGTTATTGTTGAATGCATTTGCCATAGATGTAAAGATCTGCCATCCATTTTCAGCAACTTCACCAGCACCATAGAGAACACCCATTGTACCTACAACGTTTTCCTTAGCAACTAAGCCAGTGATAGCAGCTACAGCTGCACGCCAATCACCCCAACCTAAAGGTATGAAGATAAACTTGATTGCATTACCAATTGCCGCAAGCATAGATTCAGACTGCTCTACAGCACCAAATCCATTCTCTGTAAAGCCATAGCTTTGCATGAACCAAACAAGTACAGTCGCAAGTAAGATGATTGTTCCTGCCTTCTTAACGAAGGAAGAACCACGCTCCCACATGGAGTGTAAGATGTTAGAAGGAGTTGGCCAGTGATATGCAGGTAATTCCATTACGAATGGTGCAGGATCACCAGCAAACATCTTAGTCTTCTTTAATGTGATACCGGAAATAATGATAGCCGCAATACCTAAGAAGTAAGCACTTGTCGCAACTAATCCAGACTTCTGGAAGAAGGCACCAGCGATTAAAGCGATAACCGGTAACTTCGCAGAACATGGAATAAATGTTGTAGTCATAACTGTCATACGACGGTCACGTTCATTTTCAATTGTACGTGAAGCCATAACACCCGGAACACCACAACCTGTACCAATTAACATTGGGATAAAGCTCTTACCAGATAAGCCAAACTTACGGAATACACGGTCCATGACGAACGCAATACGTGCCATATAACCGCAGCCTTCCAAGAATGCTAGGAAGAAGAATAATACTAACATCTGTGGTAAGAAACCAAGAACTGCACCTACACCAGCAACGATACCATTTAGAATAAGACTCTGTAACCAATCCGCTACTTCAATAGACTTCAAGAAATTACCAAGAACTGTTGGTAAACCATCTTGCCATGGTCCATATGTAGCAGCTTCAGGCTCTTCTTCTGCTGAATAGATTTCATAATCAGAGTAAGTTACTTCACGAGTTTCCTCTACATCACCTTCATCATTATGAATATCAGCAGAAACAACCAAATTCTCTAATTGTTCTTGTTTGAGAACTGTAATTTCTGTTTCACCTTCATCGTTTTCACTAGAAGTTACATAACCCTTTTCAATCGCTTCATCGATGAATGTTTGTTTTGCTTCTTGATCTGCTTTATATGTACCAGAATCTTCATCATATTCTGCACGTCCTAAGCCAAACCAGAACCAACCATCACCGAATAAACCATCGTTTACCCAGTCAGTAGCACCTGTACCAAATGTCTGGATAGATACGAAGTATACGATAAACATAACTACCGCAAAGATAGGTAAACCTAACCAACGGTTTGTAACGATGTTATCAATCTTATCAGAAACACTGAGCTTACCAGCATTCTGCTTTGTATAGATACCATTTAGTGTTTCTGTAATAAATGTGTAACGAGCATTCGTGATGATAGATTCCGCATCATCATCTAAATCTTTTTCTACTGCAGAAACAATAGCCTCAACTTCAGCCATCTTACTTTCATCAAGATTTAATCTTGCAAGTACTTTTTCATCTCTTTCAAATACTTTGATTGCATACCAACGCTTTTGATCAGCAGGTACATCTGTTAATACAGCATCTGTAATCTTAGAAAGAGCTGTTTCAATCTTATCTTCATACTTATGAATCGATGTAGATGATTTTGCTTCAGCAGCCGCAATTGCAGCTTCCGCAGCTTCCATAATACCAGTTTCTTTCAAAGCAGAGATTTCAACAATCTTGCATCCTAACTTCTCGCTTAAAGCATTGATATTAATCTTATCATCCGCCTTCTTTACAAGGTCCATCATGTTGACAGCTACTACAACTGGAACACCAATTTCAAGTAACTGTGTTGTTAGATATAAGTTACGCTCTAAGTTTGTACCATCTACAATATTTAAAATCGCATCTGGATGTTCACCAATCAAATAGTTACGAGAAACAACTTCCTCTAATGTATATGGTGATAATGAATAAATACCAGGTAAGTCCTCAATAATAACATCTGGATGTTTCTTGAGTTTACCCTCTTTCTTTTCTACAGTTACTCCTGGCCAGTTACCTACATACTGGTTAGAACCAGTCAAGGCATTAAATAAGGTCGTTTTACCACTGTTTGGATTACCCGCTAAGGCAATCTTTAATCTTTCGTTTGCCATTCTACTTTCTCCTTATCCCTCTATGAATTACTCAACTTCAATCATTGCGGCGTCATCCTTACGGATGGATAATTCATAGCCTCTTACAGTTACTTCAATCGGATCACCTAATGGAGCCACCTTACGCACGTAAACGTCAACTCCTTTGGTGATGCCCATGTCCATGATTCTACGCTTTACAGCGCCTTCACCATGAAGCTTCACAACCTTTGCAGAACTGCCAATTGCAACTTCCTTTAATGTATTCATTCTTCCCTCCTTATATCATGACTTTCATAGCCATTTCTTTCCCAATCGCAATACGTGTTTCTTTCACGTTTACAATTAGGTTTCCACCGACTTCCGAGACAACCGTGGCAGAGCCACCAACGACAAAACCGAGGTCTGCTAAGTGTTGTTTCACTTCCGCACTTCCCCCGATTTTAACAATCTTATATTCTTGACCGATTACTCCTAAAGCTAAAGGTATCATCGTGTGCCTCCTTAAAAAAATGAACAAAAGTTAGAGCACTCTAACTAATGTTAGTTTAGACTCACTAACTAACATTGTCAATGTTTTCTGTAAAATTAATTGATGTTTTTCATATACTTCTTTTGTGAAAATTTCACGACATTTTATTTATTTTGTCTTAATTCAATAGACAAAAATCTTTAATTATTTATAATACTTTTATGATACTTGGAGGCCTTATGAATAAATATGTAATCGCAACATCCTCTACTTCGGATTTGCCAGCAGAGTACCTAAATGAACACAATATCCCCTTTATCTCATATACATACACAATTGACGATAAAGTTTATATAGATGATTGCACCGAAGAAAGTCGTAAATTCTTAATGACTTCCATGCGTGCAGGTAAGCAACCAAATACATCGCAAATCACAGAATATGCATACCATGAATTCTTAAAAGAACTTCTTGAAGCAGGTAATGATGTACTATTTGTCGATATGACTCGTGCTCTATCCTCTTCTATTAATAACGCAGAGCGTGCTATCAAAAGTCTAAGCGAAGAATTCCCAGATCGTAAGATTAGCTTATTAGATAGTTATTGTGTTACAGGTGGTCTAGCCCTCTTCTTAAAACAATTAGTAAAACGTCATGAAGAAGGATGGGATTATGATCAAGTTGTGGAATGGGGAAATGCACATAAGTTTGAATACATTCACCGTTTCATGGTTGAAGACTTACAGTGGTTAAGACGTGGCGGAAGATTATCCAACGCATCTGCCCTACTTGGAACGATTCTATCCATCAAACCACTCATCTATATCCCAGATAGCGGTAAACTTGTTTCCTTTAAACAAGTACGCGGTAGAAAGAAAGCACTACATTCATTAATCGATTCATGTGCAGACGATATCGCAGATTATACAAAAGATGAAGAAATCTCAATTATCCACGCAGATGCATACGAAGATGCAGTCGCATTCCGTGATGACTTTATCAAAACCTATCCACAGTTTAAAGATACAAAGATTTCCATCATGCAATTAGGACCAGTCATCGGAAGCCATGTAGGTCCAGACTTCATGGC
>CAURLC010000003.1:0-132239 GCA_963525775.1 uncultured Solobacterium sp.
ATCAAGCCCTATCATGTCTGTAAATTACAGTGTCCAAGAAATTGGGTTCACTTCACTCACGTGGGCTTTTATTTTGTCTTAATTGTTTTGATAAAGAAGAAGATACCTAATATAAAGAAGAATGCGATACTTCCTACACCAGCACTAATTGAACCAGTTAACTGTGATACAAGCGAAACAGATGCTGTTCCTAAGAAAGCTGCACCCTTACCACAGATATCCATCAATCCAAAGTATTCACCAGACTGTTCTGCTGGAATAATCTTGGTGAAATAGGAACGTGATAGAGCTTGAATACCACCTTGGAATAATCCTACACATACTGCAAGAATCCAGAATTCGACTTGTGTATCTAAGAAGATTGCAAAGATTGCGATACCAAGATATGCGAAGATACAAAGTAGAATTAATCGTGTTGTATCAAATTTCTGTGCTAATCGACCAAATGTAAGAGCAGCAGGGAAGGCAACAATCTGTGTTAGTAGTAATGCAAGTAATAAACTTGTGCTACCTAAGCCTAACGCTGTTCCATACGCAGTCGCTAAATCAATAATTGTATAAACACCGTCAATATAGAAGAAGAATGAGATTAAGAATAAGAAGATTTTCTTGTGCTTGGTTGCATTCTTGAGTGTATTTCCTAAGCGTTTAAAGCTTTCTGCAATAGCATTCTTCGTATTTTCAATATAATGGGTTTGTTTATATGTCTTTAATAAAGGTAATGAGAATACAAACCACCAAATAGCTGTAATTGTAAAGGCAATTGTCATTGCTAGACTTCCTGAGATTCCAATCTTTTTGCCACCTAAAATTACGGCAAGTGATAATACAAATGGAATACAGGAACCGATATATCCCCATGCATATCCTAAGGAAGACACGCTATCGAGACGTTCTTCTGTTGTGATGTCTCCTAACATAGAATCATAGAAGATGATACTGGAAGAATATACAGCCTTTGCAAGAATAAAGAATATTAGGAACATCAACCAATGTGAGATAAATCCCATCATAAAGCATAGAAGTGATCCGACTAGTACAGATGCAAAGAAGATAGGTTTCTTAAATCCTTTGAAATCTGTAATTGTACCAATCACTGGTCCTAAGAACGCGACACATAGTGTTGCGGCTGATGCGGCATATCCCCAATATGCTAGATAACTAACAGATGATAGTCCATCTTTCTCCGCTAAACTATTAAAGTATAGTGGCATAACTGTTGATACCAATAATATGAAGGCAGAGTTACCGACATCATATAAAATCCAGTCTTTTTCAGCCTTAGTAAGTTTTGTAAACATAGTTCAATCTCCCCTACGATATTGATTATGCGTTAAAACAAGTTATGAAACAATTATTTTTGTAACAAATATGAAAATTTCATATAGTGAACACAATGAAAAAGGCTGATGCGACAATAATGAAAAATCCTATAAACTATATTTCATAGGATTTTAAGTATCTACCTTCATTTGGATGGTACTCTGGTTGTACAACGATATTATGTTGAACTAACAATTCATTTACTGTACCGAAAATCAAATGATAAATTTCATTTGCAATATCACGAATATCTACATTGTGTTGAATTGATAATAAGTTTTGTTCTCTGCTTAATAGGTTAAGGCATTCAATTAGGATTTGCGAACATGCGTCAATAACAATTTTGGAAATTTCGTCACCGACTTTAAAATCATTGGAGTAATAAACTGGAATATTTATTATTCCGTTTTTTGTATAGCCCATTTGATTGAAGATTGAAATAAAATTTTCCGATATCTTATTTCCGAAAATTAAGGAATGAAATGCTAAGCCCAATTCGTCAGGTGAGTATTTGATGATTTTATCCGACTGATGAATATTCTGTAACGTGAATTGACGATAGAAATCATTTCGGTTTCCATCACAATCGCCAAAAGAACTAAATACTCCGTAATGTGTTTTAAGGCGATTATAAGAACATAATAGTTTATTGCTATATGTGTTTAAAGAATTACTCTTCTCATACATAATGATGAGATAATCTGAACAATCTGGATGAACTTTGTGAGTTGTAATTAAATTATGTTTTACAAGTTGATCAAATATTGTTCCATCAAAAACATATCCACATAACATGTGATAGAGATTAACTTGGTCCGAGAAACCATTTTGGATTTGATGGATGGTTTTAATCAAATTATCAGTCTGCTGCATTATTGAATGGTAAATTTTGTTGCTGGCAAGTGAAATGTATTTCTTTAATATAGGTAAATCCCTTTCGATAAAAATAGGGATGTTTAAAGACAGTTTGTTATCGTAAAGCTTGATTGCTTCAATTGCTAATAAACGGTTTAGAATTTCCTTATTTGAGTATTGATTGATATCGATACTATTTGGCGGACAATTTATGATATCTGAAAGTACATGTAAAACAGAAGGGTCACTTAGAATGATCCTTGGATTATTTCTATTGTTGATTGTTGATATATCATTTTCGTAATAAAAAATATCAAACTCCATAATTTCCTCTGAATCAATTATATAGTATCTGAAGTGAATCTTATAAAAAATAAAAACCGATGAGATGAAAAAACTTGGCCGTGATTTCCTCATCGGTGTCCTGTCAGGAGTGATTGCTGGATTTATCACATGGTGGATTTCCAGGTGATAACAGCTAGGGTCAAAAGCCCATCTCCTCTAACAGATTATATTTGTTTTTCATTAAATATCAAGAATACCTATATATCGTAATCCACCTTAGTGGCAAGTTTTAATACTGATTAAATTAATAGAAATAGAGAGAAAAAATAAAAAGTTCTATTTCTAGAACTAATTAATGGAGCGAGTGAGCGGAATTGAACCGCCGTGTCCACCTTGGCAAGGTGGCGTTCTACCATTGAAC
Source organism: uncultured Solobacterium sp. (assembly GCA_963525775.1). Lineage (GTDB taxonomy): Bacteria > Bacillota_I > Bacilli_A > Erysipelotrichales > Erysipelotrichaceae > Bulleidia. The sequence goes on from CAURLC010000003.1 coordinate 2,885, forward strand.
TACACTCGCATAATGGCGGTCCCGACGAGATTCGAACTCGCGATCTTCTCCGTGACAGGGAGACGAGATAAACCACTACTCCACGGGACCAATGTATGGCGAGGAAAGAGGGATTTGAACCCTCGCGCCGGTTTCCCGACCTATGCCCTTAGCAGGGGCACCTCTTCGGCCTCTTGAGTATTTCCTCAACTATTGCCAAGTGCATACTGACTAACCGTTCAGCGCTTTACTATATTACCATGGTCATTTTTTCATTGCAAGATATTTTTTGCTTTTTTGATGAATTTTTGCAAAGCCTAGCGCTGAAAGGCTTTTTTTAAGAATACGAGACGATTTGTGACTGTTTCTCGTGCTGCACATAGCTTATCAGCCCAACATACAACCCAAGCTTCTTTCGATTGTGGTGGATACATCGTCAGTGGAAACATGTGATGCACAATAATATCTTCCTCGATAGAACCGATATGATAATCATTCTTAGCATTATTGGCTGCAGTATACGGATGTGTAAATCCATGTAATCCGAAGTGTTTCTGTGGAATATGCCAATCATACAAGAAATAATCATGTAATAAAGCACCAGTAATCATTGCGGAATAGTTTACATCAAAATTGTGAGTTTCAGCTAACTCACAAGCTGTAAGTGCGACATCAATGCAATGTGCATATACAGTTGTTTTTCCGTGCTGAATAAAGTTCTTTACCAAACTATATCTTCCTGTTTTTTCTAAGCGTTCTACTTCATCCATGACTGCTTTATAGTGCTTGTTTTGCATATTCATACTAATAATCTATACGATTCAGCACGAAATGAACAGAAATATTATCTGGTTTTTGAAAAAAATTATACAGATAGGAAGATTTGCTAGAGATTTTATTTGGATAAATCATAGAAGTATGTCATATTAAATTTATAAGATTTACGAGAAGAGAGGTTACATATGAAAGTTTTAAGTTTTGGATCATTGAATTTTGATCATGTGTATCAGATGGATCATTTTGTGATGCCAAAGGAGACGACATCTTCTTTGTCCTATAGTAGAGGTTTTGGAGGGAAGGGTTTAAACCAATCCATCGCATTAGCAAAATCAGGCTTAGATGTATACCACGCTGGGCGTGTTGGGTTTGATGGTCAACCATTTATCGATTACTTACAAGAATATGGTGTTAAGGTAGATTACCTAAAGAAGGATGAAGAAACTGCGACTGGGCATGCGATTATTCAGGTAAGTCATAGTGAAAATTGTATTATCCTCTACGGTGGTGCGAACCAGTTGATTGATGAAGCACAGATTGATGAAGTGTTAATACATTTTGAAAAGGGAGATTTATTACTGATTCAAAATGAAATATCTTCTTTAACATACTTAATCACAAAGGCACATGAGAAGGGTTTGCGTATTGCCTTCAATACTGCACCGATGGATGAAAAGATTTTTGGTTATCCTCTAGATTTAATTGATATCTTTGTGGTGAATGAAGTAGAAGGCAAGGGACTTGCGAATGTTTCTTCTGATCAAGTAGAAGATGTGATTGCAGGTTTACAGAAGGCTTATCCAAATAAAGAAATTATTTTAACGGTAGGAAGTCAGGGTTCTTACTATATTTCTGGCGAGATGGTGATTCATCAAGAAGCGTATCGTGTAGAGGCTGTTGATACAACAGCTGCTGGTGATACCTTCACGGGTTTCTATCTAGCAAGTATCTTACGTGGTAAAACAGTAAGTGATGCATTGCGCATTGCCGCAAAGGCAAGTAGTATTACTGTTACTAAAGAGGGTGCTGCTAAGAGTATTCCTACATTAGAACAAGTATTAGAGAGTATGAAAAATGTCTGAAATTGAATCTCAGACATTTTTTTCTAACTTATAGATAGCTTCCAGTGCTGTAAGGATTTCTCTACGTTCACCTTCCATCGTTTTGGTTGCTTGATCGGCGTAATCACCAATTGCATCTGCAGTATCTTGACCATAGAGGACGACGTTATTGAGAATGGACATTGTGCGAATGTTGCGTAAACGACCTACTGTAAATAGAGCAGCTGTTTCCATATCTGCACCAAGAATGCCCATGGCTGACCATTTCTTTTCTTCTTCTGCGTTAGTATCGATGTAGAAGCTTTCGTGGCTGTGAACAATACCTGTATGATAGTTCCAATGATTTTCTTTTGCGGTTTCGATACATTTGAGTAAGAATTCTGTATCCGCAACTGCTGGATAACGAATATCTGCGTATGCCTTGGATGTACCTTCATCACGCACTGCACCAACAGCGAAGATTAAATCTCCAAGTTGGATATTTTTTTGTAGGGCACCACAGGAACCGATACGTATCATTGTGTCTACGCCAATGTGTTTTAACTCTTCAATGGCGATGGAAGCAGAGGAACCACCGATACCAGTAGAGATGGCAATAACCTTTATACCTTTATAGTAACCGGATATACTTCTGAATTCTCGGTTATACGCGAGTTCTTTCACATCTTCGAGGAATGGTATGATGCGATCGATGCGGGCTGGGTCTCCAGGCATGATTGCATACTTTACGTTTACACTTTTATCTAATTGAATATGTGCTTCTAGCATGGTGTGTATTCCTTTCTGGCTGTTTCTAAAATATGAAGTAATTCTTTTCTTTCTTCTTCTGTAACAAATGCGGCATTTACTGCATTGATATTCATTTGGAAGATATCATCAACAGTAAATCCCATATCATTGATACAGTGTGCATATTCATCCGTAATATGTACGCCTGCAAATGTATCGTTGTCTGTATTAACAGAAACGAGTACACCTTGGTCGTATAGAGGTTTCATTGGGTGTTTTGCATATGATGGTACGGTTTGACACTGTACATTAGATGTTGGACAGATTTCAAAGAGTACTTTGTTTTCTTTTGCGCGCTCTACAAGTTCTTGGTCAAAGTATACATGATGGCCATGACCAATACGTGTTACACCAAAGTCCATTGCGTCTTTGACGGTATCTGGGCCTTGGCTATCACCTGCATGACAGGTCATAGGCAGGCCATATTCTTTCGCTTTTGCGAATAATGGGCCAAAGTTAGAAAGAGGTACGAATCCTTCTGCACCTGCAAGGTCAATTCCGACAACACCTTTACCGATGTATTGCTTGCATACTTCTACAGTTTCCATATTTTCTTTTTGGTTAAGTGTATCAACACCGATGCACATCATGCATGTAAGGATACCAATGCGAAGATTTGGATATTTTTTGAGAGCGTTGTTTCTACCTTCTAATACAGCTTCTGTTGCGTCGGCTTGGGTTAACCCTTTTTGTGTGTGGAGCTGTGGAGCGAAACGAATCTCTGCATAGATATAGCCTTGATTTGCTAGATCTTCAATCAACTCTTCTGTAATACGCGTAATAGAAGCTTTATCTTGCATGCATTTCAAAGGAGTATCAAACATCTTAAGATATTCATTTACATCTTTTGCATTTGCGCACTTACGAATAAAGGCTTCATAGCCTTCGATTGTATCTGCAGGCATTTGTACATTTTGTTCATGAGCAAGTTTCCATATTGTATCCATGCGGAATGATCCGTCGAGATGTAAGTGAAGATTAATTTTAGGTATACGATTCAACATAATTTTTGTCCTTTCCGGTGATATGTACGTGTTGACTTATTTAAAACCCGATAATAAAATGAGTTTACATGAAATCGCTTTCACCATTTATTCTAAGAGATGACTAGCGATTTGAAAAGATTTTGGGAGGAAAATACATGAAAAATCTATTAAAGGCAGCAATGGTTGCATTGTTGTTAACACCGCTCGTTGGTTGCGGCCCTAAGGGTTCTGAAAAGCAGGGTTCCAACGCAACAGAGACACATGGAAAGAAGTACAACGTAGCATACCTAGTAAATGGTAACTTGGGTGATAAGTCATTCTTTGACTCAGCAGCAGCTGGTTTACAGACTCTTGAAAAAGATGGTCGTATCACACTAAAGACAATTGAAATGGGTGGTACAGACGCTGATAAGCCAAGATGGCTACAGACATTGTATGAAGTATCTGATTTAGGGGAGTATGACTTAATTATCTGTGGAACATATCAGATGCCTGACTTCTTAAAGGAAGTTGCTACAAAGTATCCAGATCAGAAGTATGCAATCTTTGATGACAATACTTATGCTGGCGAAAATAAGAATGTCCTCAACTTAACATACAAGCAGAATGAGTTAGGTTATATCATTGGTACATTAGCTGCAAGCATGACAACAGATACATCTGTTGAACGTATTAATCCTGAAAAGGTAATTGGTTTCGTTGGTGGTGTTGATAGTCCAGTAATCAACGACTTCTTATATGGTTACATCACAGGTGCACAAAGTGTTGACCCAGAAATCAAGGTTGATACACGTTATACAAATGACTATGTAGATACAGCGATTGCTAAGGAATATGGATTATCCATGATTAGTGATAATAAGGCTGATATTATTTGGGGTGTTGCTGGTAATGCTGGTAATGGTGCAGCTGAAGCAGCTCTTGAAAAGAATACTGCATGGTTTATCGGTGTTGACTCAGACCAGGAAGCTACTTTCTCTCCTGACTTAGCAGCGATCACATTAACATCTGGATTAAAGAATGTTGGTAACTCTCTCATTTGGGTATTTGATGAATGGGATGCAGGTAGAGAACACTGGGGAACAGAAGTTACTTTAGGCTTGAAGGAAAATGGCGTAGGTGTTGTAACCGACAAGAACTTTGACAAGTATGCTTCTCAAGCAACTAAGGACAAGGTTAACGAAGCTATTCAGGCTATCCTAGACGGTAAGGTTGAAGTTCCTACAGCATTAGGAAACACATCTAAAGATTTAGAAACATTACGTGAAAAGGTACGTCCTTAATCGTAGCGTTACAAAAGATTCATAAATTGTTTTACGTAGAAATTTAAAAGTTACATTCAACCACGAAAAAACAATATATCTGATTAGTATCTTTGGTGATTTATGAATCCAGTTTCAGCTGCCGAAAAGTGTAGTTTTCAATAGTTTTGAAAATAACTTGGGATGGTGGTTGGAACTGGATTTTCTTTTGAAGTAAAATCATCTATATAAAAATGGAACGAGGTAAGAGAAATGAACGAAGAATATGTCATTCAAATGAAAGGCATCCGCAAGATTTATCCTAACGGTGTCGTGGCAAACCAGGATGTTGACTTGAATGTACGCAAAGGTGAAATTCATGCGTTAATGGGAGAAAATGGTGCTGGTAAATCAACACTGATGAAGATGTTGTTTGGTTTAGAACAACCTACAGAAGGTGAGATTTACGTCAATGGCGAAAAGGTACATTTATCATCACCAAACGTTGCGATTTCAAAGGGTATCGGAATGGTTCACCAACATTTTATGTTGGTGCCAAGTTTAACTGTCGCTGAAAACATCGTATTGGGTATGACTCCAAAGAAGAACGGTATTTTCATCGATCGTCAAAAGGCAATCAAGATTACTGAGGAATACTCCAAGAAGTTTAACTTGGCAGTAGATCCAAATGCGCGTGTTGTCGATATTCCGGTTGGAATGAAGCAGAAGGTAGAAATCTTAAAGGCATTAGTACGTGGCGCTAAGATTTTGATTTTAGATGAGCCTACTGCTGTTTTAACTACCCAAGAAACAACAGAACTATTTAAGGAGTTAAAGCATCTTAAAGAACAGGGTTATACATTAATCTTTATCTCTCATAAGCTAAACGAAATCATGGAGATTACGGATCGTTTAAGTATCTTACGTGGTGGTAAGTTTATGGGTGTCTATGAGACAAAGGATGTTACACCTGAGAAGATTTCTCGTTTGATGGTAGGGCGTGATGTTGTCTTACAGGTTCAAAAGGATGCCGCAAAACCAACTGATGAAATCTTAAGAGTCAGAGACTTACATTATGTTAATGACTGGGGCAAGAAGATGCTCAATGGTGTATCTCTATCCGTTCGTAAAGGAGAAATCCTTGGTATTGCGGGTGTTGAAGGTAATGGCCAAAAGGAACTTGTTGATATGCTGTTTGGTTTGAATAAACCAAATGAGGGAACAATCACGATGAAGGGCGATAATATCATTGGTCTAAACCAACGTCAGTTACGTGAGAAGCATATTTCATTAGTGCCAGAAGATCGTATGTTATTTGGTATTGCCGCAAATGCATCAATTGAAGAAAATATTATCTCTGACCGTGCAGATTCTAAGAAGATGAACAAGGGTTTGATGTTTAACATGAAAAACATGCATGAAGAAACTGATGCCCTCATTAAAGAATATAAAGTATTGTGCAAGAGCCGTGACCAGAAAGTCGGAATGTTATCTGGTGGTAATATTCAGAAGGTTGTTGTTGCACGTGAATTCTCCAATCAACCAGATTTGATTATCGCTGACCAACCAACGCGTGGTATCGACGTTGGTGCGACAGAATTCATCCGTAAAAAGTTAGTAGAATTATCACGTTCTGGAATTGGTGTGTTATTAGTATCTGCAGACTTAAATGAAGTGATGGAATTATCTGATAGTTTAATCGTCATGTATGGTGGTCAGATTGTTGCGTACTTTGAAGATACAAGTCAGTTAAATGACGAAATCATGGGTCAATACATGTTGGGTATTAAGAAACAAACAGCAGAAGAGATTGCGAGGGTTTGTCATGAATAAGAAAAGAAGTTTGATATTTAGTATTGTACGTGGCGCAATGGCTATCGGTATTGCGTTACTCGTTGCGGCAATCCTAATCTTTATCAGTTCAAAGGGAGATAGTTTTGGCGCAAGACTACTTGCGACATTAAGTTCTTTGAAGGCAATGTTGATTCAACCGATATTCCGTGCAAATGGTACGTTTAGTGTGAAGGGTTTTACAGATGTACTTGCAAGCATGATTCCTATTATCTTTACGGGTCTCGCAACTTGTGTGATGTTCTCAGCAAACCAATTTAACCTTGGCTCTGAGGGTGGTATCTTACTTGGTGCATTTGTGACTTCTTTAGTTGCAGTATATGTTCCATTACCAGGTGCATTACTACCAATCGTTGCCATTCTAGCAGGTGCACTCGTTACAGGTGTGATGATGTTAATCCCTGCAGTATTAAAGGCAAAGTTAAACGTTAGTGAAATGGTAAACTCCCTAATGTTAAACTATGTCATCATGTACGTTATCAAGTTTATGATGAATGCCTTTATTGCTGATAAGACAAAGGGCACAGTTCAGACAAGTAACTTCCAAGCAAACGCTGCATTACCTCAGTTAATCGATAACGGTTCTAAGTTATCTATTGGTTTTGCTATCGCAATCGTAATGACAATTATTATTGCACTATTTATGTATCGTACACGTTGGGGATATGCAATCCGTATGATTGGTATCAACCAGAAGTTCTCTATGTACTCTGGTATGAACGTTGTAATGATCATCATCCTTTCACAAGTAATCGGTGGATTATTAGCCGGTATGGGTGGAGGCATTGAAATGCTAGGAAGAAACCAATACTTCGACTGGTTAGCACAACCGGGGTATGGTTGGACGGGTATTACCGTAGCGATTTTGGCCGGTAATAACCCAGCATTTGTTCCGCTCGCCGCATTCTTTATGGCATATCTTGAAAAAGGATGTACTTTAATGTCAACATACGCTGCAGTTCCTGCACAGTTGATTGATATTATTCAAGCGATTATCTTCTTGTTCTTTGCGGCTGATCAATTCTTATACAAGTATCGTCAAAGACTTGTCGTTAAGAGTGCTGAAGAGGAGTTGCGCGAAAAACAAGTCGGAGCGATTGTAGAAGGGAGCGTGAAGTAAGATGTTTTCACTAATTATGACACCAGAATTCTTCTTCGCAATTTTCCGTATTACAGCTCCAATTCTATTTGCAACAATGGCTGCTGTTATCTGTGAAAAAGCAGGTGTTTCTAACATTGGTCTTGAAGGTACAATGATGATTTCCGCATTGTTTGGTTCCTTATTTGCTTACTATTCTGGAAATTGGTTTGTTGGTTTACTTGTGGCGATTGCTGTAGGTATTATCGTTAGCTTACTGATGGGATTCTTTGCGTTCAATCTAAAGACAAACATTATCTTAACTGGTACTGCAGTCAATATGATTGGATCTGGTGGAACAATCTTCTTAGTTAAGGTAATTACAGGAATTACCCAGGGATCACAACTTACTTCTACAACTTCTTTAATTACACAGAAGTTACAGATTCCAAGTATTACAATTCCACTCATCGATAAGATTCCTGTGATTGGACAGGTATTATCTGGACATAGCTTATTAACATACTTTGCATTTATCTGTGTATTCTTGACATGGGTATTGTTATACCATACACCTCTAGGATTAAATATCCGCTCTGTTGGTGAAAACTCTCATGCGGCTTCTTCTGTTGGTGTAAGTGTTATCCGCGTAAAATACATTACAATGGTTATCGCCGGTGTACTCTGTGGTATGGGTGGTGCGTTTATGTCAATGTACTATGCGATGGGTTGGTCCCTCGACATGGTTGCAGGACGTGGATTTATTGCCCTTGCTGCACAGGCAATGGGTGCAGGTGAGCCATTAGGATGTATGCTAGCGGCACTTATCTTTGGATTTGCACAGGCATTTGGTATCAAGTTATCTGCGACAGGTGTTGATTCCAACCTTGTTTCACCAATTCCATATTTGGTAACGATTATCGGTTTAGTTGTATTCGCTCTGATTGCGGCAAGTCGTGCAAAGCGTGCACGCCGTGAAAATGCAGAGAAGGTGAATGCATGAGTGATATCAAGAAAATACCAGTCATCTTAGATGGTGATCCAGGTCACGATGATGCAATTGCTTGGGTGTTTGCCAAGGCAAATCCTTTCTTTGATATCAAAGCAGTCACAAGTGTGGCAGGGAATCAAACACTATCTAAAACAACATATAATGCAATGCGTATTTGTACTTTACTAGGGATAGATGCGCCAATTGCAAAAGGTAGAGAATTACCATTATTATCTCCCTTAATTACAGCTGGAAATTTCCATGGTGAATCTGGCTTGGATGGTCCTACACTACCTGAACCATGCATGCAGTTATCAGAATTATCATCTGTAGATTTAATGGCAAAAGTATTAAGAGAAAGTGAGGAACCGGTAACGATTATCGCTACCGGTCCACAAACAAATGTAGCAGCGTTATTATTAACTCATCCAGAATTAAAATCCAAGATTGGAAGAATTTCTATCATGGGTGGTGGACTTAGAAACGGTAACTGGACTCCAGCTGCTGAGTTCAATATCTTTGAAGATCCAGAAGCTGCACAAATTGTATTTACATCTGGTATCCCACTAACAATGTGTGGACTTGATGTAACAGAGAAAGCTATCGTTTATCCAGAGGATGAAAAGAGAATCCGTGAAATTGGAAACCAGGTATCTGGTATCGTAGCAGATTGGTTAGATTTCTTCTTCAAACATCACGCAGAACTAGGCTGGAATGGTTCACCATTACATGATCCATGTGCTGTGGCAGTATTAATGAAGCCTGAAATCTTTACAACACAAGAGATGTATGTTGAAATCGATACGGAAGGTCACTACACACGTGGTGCGACTATCGCAGATTGGCACCAATCAAGTGGTAATCCGAATAATGTTACAGCTGTACTTGGTGTTGACCGTGATAGATTTGTTGATTTACTAGTGGAAGTATGTAAGACATACGAGGGTAGAAAGGTGGATATCGCATGACAGATTTAATTCCAATTTGGATTGATACTGATACTGGTGTTGATGATGCGGTTGCGCTCCTTTGTGCACTCAAGTTAGATAAACTTGCGATTCGTGGTATCTCTTCAGTTGCAGGTAACGTAGAACATGCTAAAACATTTAAAAACTGTCGTAATGTTCTTGCCTATGCAGGTAGAGAAGATATCAAAGTATACCCAGGTGCAATTAAGCCAATGTGTGTAGAACTTGATGATGCTTCTGAAGTACATGGTAAAGATGGACTTGGTGGTGTTGTAATTCCAGACTCCCCAGCTGAAAAGGAAACAATGCATGCATGGGATGCAATCTATGAGGCTGCGAAAAAAGAAGGTGGCAAACTACAGATTGTTGCGGTAGGGCCTCTTACAAATATCGCAAACGCAATTATCTCTCATCCTGATTTGAAGGATATGATTGAAAGAATTCTCATTATGGGTGGTGCAGCTGTTGGGGGTAATGCGACAATGGCAGCTGAGTTTAACATCTATGCAGATCCTCATTCTGCAGAGACTGTTATGCAAAGTGGTATTCCGGTTGTAATGTTTGGCTTAGATGTAACAGTTGATGCCTACCTAGATGCTAAAGATATTCAGGATATTCGTAATTTTAATACGAAGATCAGCAAATTCTTTGTAGATGTTGTACAATCCAATCTCAATTTCTATATCAAAAACTACAAGCGTGAGATACTCTGCATTCATGATGCATGTCCATTAATTTACCTGCAGTATCCTGAAATCTTCACAGGACAAAAAGCGGGTGTTTATGTGGAAACACAGAGTCGCTTGTGTTTTGGTAAGACGGTTACAGACATATGGAGTGATACAAAGTTTAAGACACGTGAAACTATGGTAATGCTTGGTGTTGATCGAGAGAAATTTGCAAGTACTCTAAAAGGTTTATTACAACAATATTAAAAAGCGGAGACCCCGCTTTTTTAGTTCTTTGGTTTTTCAATGTAAGTACGATGTAATACTCTTATCGTTTCATCGTAATTCATTGTGCCAAGTGCAGTATAGAGAATATCGATGATATTTAATTGTGAGATACGAGATGACATTGCGGCTGTACGCAAGAGTGATTCATTCTCGGTTGTATATAATTTGTAATCTGCCAGTTTAGAAACGGGTGTATCAACACAACGTGTAATTGCGATGATTGGAGTTAGGTTTTCCTTTAGTGCATTCATGCATGTGATAACTTCAGTGGTATTGCCAGAGTAGGAACAAACAATCGCTACATCTTCTGCAGTACTGTTCTTACAGCTAAGAAGCTGTGAATGCCAGTCCTCATTAATGCTACATGGTTTTGAGATGCGGAGTAACTTCAGGTATAAATCACGTAGAGTTACTAGGGAAGCACCCATTCCCACAAGGATAACATTTCTGGCGTCATTCATGATTTTTACGCATTCTCGCAATGTTTCGACATCCATTAACTTTTCGGTTTCATCTAAAGATTTTGCATTTTTGGCTGTTACCTTACGAATGATATCTGTGATATTATCGGTTCTTTTGATTTCTTCGTTATACATCTGTTCGCCGGTTTTTGCATGGAGTGCTAATTCAATAGTCAAACTGCGTTTGAAATCTTTGTACCCATCAAAGTTGATACGATGACACATTCTAACAACCGCAGATGGGGATGAAAAACTTTTATGTGCTAATTCCTGCACGGAAAGTGTACTTGCGGTTTCAGGATTTTTAAGAATATATTCTGCAACGGTTCTTTCGGCACCGGCTAACTCGTGGTAATGTTCACGTAATCGAATAAGTGCATTTTTCATGGGCTGTATTCTCCTATAGAAACAATAGCATATTATCCCAAAAACAGAAATATTATTTCGAAAAAAAGTATCAATATTGAAATTTTATTATCGTTCTACCTATAATATGGATATCATAGGGGGCATACGCATATGACAATTAATCTTCAAACAATCGCTACAGAACACCGCAATGAAAATACGATGAATCTAGATCAAATGAGTTCACTTGAAATTATTACAGAAATGAACCGTGAGGATGCATTAATTGCGTCTGCGATTCAACCACACCTTTCTAATATTGCCAAAGTTATTGAATATTGTATCGAAGTTATATTGCAGGGTGGAAGAATTATCTATATGGGTGCTGGTACGAGCGGAAGATTAGGGGTGCTCGATGCGGCAGAATGTCCTCCAACATTTGGTGTATCCGCTGATTTAGTTGTTGGGTTAATTGCGGGTGGCGAAGGAGCATTTATTAAAGCACGTGAAGGGTCTGAAGATTCTGTAGAACTTGGCAAACAAGATTTAATTCAGATTGGCTTAAATGAAAGAGATATCGTAATCGGTTTAGCAGCCAGTGGTCGTACGCCATACGTTTTAGGTGGACTTTCTTATGCCCAAGAGTTAGGCTGTCATACGGCCGCAATCTCAAATACCTATCATTCTAAGATTGGGGAAGTTGCCGAAATTGCTGTGGATGTTCCGGTAGGGGCTGAAGTATTAACAGGTTCTACACGTTTGAAGTCTGGTACAGCTGAAAAGATGATTCTTAATATGATTTCTACTGCAACGATGGTAGGTCTTGGGAAAGCTTATCAAAATCTTATGGTTGATGTAATGCAGACAAATGAGAAACTACGCAATCGCGCAGAAAATATTGTTATGGAGGCTACAGGGGTTGAACGTTCTGTAGCACGTGCTACGATAGATACAGCAAAGGGTTCATGTAAAGTAGCTATCACGATGATTCTAGCAAACTGTTCTTATGAAGACGCAGTCATGCGTTTGCAAGAAGCTTGTGGTCATGTTCGTGAAGCTATCATGGAGAAATAACATGGCAAATTCATTAGGGTATTCTGTATTCTTAAGTACATTTGAAAAACAGAAGGCATACTTACAAGGTTTAGGAAAAAATCATCCACTTGTGTTTGTGTCATTACATATCGCAGAAGAGTTTAGTGATACATATACAAAAGACATGCATGCAATGTGTGATTGGTTAAATAAAGAGGGTTTCCGTATTGTAGCGGATGTATCTACAAAATCATTAGAGTTATTTCAGGTATCCTCTGTACGGGAAATCGCAAAGTTACTAGATGTCTACGCATTGCGCTTGGATTATGGTTTTGACCATGCGGAGATGCTAGCATTAGCAAAAGAGATGCCAATTGTACTGAACGCATCTACCATTCGTGTGGATGAAGTAGAAGACTTGGTGCGTGAAGGAAAAGAAATCCTTGCCATGCATAACTACTACCCACGTAGCGAAACAGGACTAGATGAAGAGTACTTCTTAAAGATTACACAGTCATTACAGGCTGCAGGTATCCATGTGATTGCCTTCATCCCAGGGGATGTATTAAAGCGTGGGCCTATCTTTGAGGGTTTACCAACTCTAGAACATCATCGTCATATTTCCCCATATGCAGCGTTTATGGAGTTAACGTTAAAGTATCATATAGACCAGGTGTTTGTAGGAGATCCTGGAATTAGCGCATATGAAATACAGCGTATTCAATCGTATTGTAAGACAGGTGTAATTGATATTCCAGTCACTTTAAAACATGCGGAACATTTCTACGATAAAGAAGTAACTTGTCGTATCGATAGTCCTTCTTGGACTATTCGTGTAGAAGAAGCACGCTTATTAAAGAAGCCAGACGAACACATCGCACCAAACAACACAACAACACGTGAAATTGGCGCAATCACCATGGATAATGATGCTTACCTGCGTTATGCAGGAGAAGTACAGATTATCCGTAGTCCACTTCCAGCAGATAATCGTGTGAATATTATTGGTCATGTATCACCGAACGACTTATCTATCTTAAAACTTGTTAAGGGTGGCATGAAAATTCGATTTGTAAGAGAAGATATGTGATGTATCTTCTTTTCTTATGCATTTCATCATAAAATAGAAATATGAAACAACTGTATTATTCACTTCCGCAATATCTCAAAGATACCTTCGGACGGAAACTTTATAAAGTAGCACTTGAAACAGGTATGACTTGTCCAAATCGTGATGGTAAGGTCGCTATTGGAGGTTGTATCTTCTGTGGTGAAGGTGGTTCTGGGGATTTTGCGATTTCCTATGAAGGGAAACGTTTAAGCAGAGAAGAACTAATTTATAATCATCAAGAAATTCCTAAGGGCGACTATATCGCATATTTTCAATCCTTTACAAATACCTACGCACCTATCGTAAAGCTACGGAAAATCTTTACCGCAGCCTTAGAGGATGATTTATTTGCGGGTATTTCTATTGCGACTAGACCAGATTGTCTAGGAGAAGATGTTATCTCACTTTTAAAAGAGTTAAAAGAGAATTATCCAAATAAGTTTATTTGGGTAGAACTTGGTTTACAAACAATTCATGAGAGCACTGCTAAATGGATGAACCGTGGTTATCCACTTGAAGTGTTTGATAAATCAGTTAAGAATCTAAAGGCAATCAATATCAATGTGATTGTGCATATCATCATTGGCCTTCCTGGGGAAGATCAAAAGATGTTGTTAGAAACAATACAACATCTAAATACCTGTGCAGTTGATGGTGTGAAGTTACAGTTATTACATTATTTAAAAAATACAAGATTAGGTATGCAATATTTATTGAATCCATCTCAGTATCATGTTTTAGAGATGGATGAGTATGTAGAACTTGTGACAGAGTGTATTGCGCATTTAGATGAACATGTTGTAATCCATCGTTTAACAGGGGATGGAAATGCGGATGAGTTGATTGCGCCGTTATGGAGTACAGATAAACGGAGAGTGTTAAATTCTATCAATCATATGTTGAAGATAAAAAATTATACACAGGGCTGTAAATTATCAAAATAATGTGTACGGGTTAGAAGAGTTGAATGCGAAAAATGCTTGAATTTTAGCCTAAAATATTTTAAATTGAATTTGTTTCCGTGTGTTTTTATGGGGAGATTTTGAAGGGTCTTAGGACCCATAGGAGGAATGATGGAACTTACATCCATTAGATGGGATATTATCCTAGGTGGTTTTGGTCTATTCTTGATCGGTATCAATTTCATGGGTGATGGTTTAAAGGCTGTCGCTGGTGATAAGTTGAGAGATTATATTGATAAATATACAACCAATCCATTCAGTGCATTTTTGATTGGTATTGCGATTACAATCGTTATGCAGTCAAGTTCAGCTTCAACCGCAATTACGATTGGCTTAGTCCGTGCAGGTCTGATGAACCTTGAACAAGCTGCTGGTATCGTCATGGGTGCGAATATTGGTACAACAGTAACATCATTATTGATTTCCTTGGATATTAATAAGTTTGTTTTATACTTTGTATTCGTCGGTGCAATGATTATCTGCTTTGGTAAGAAACAGAAAATTAAGAGTACTGGTTATATCATTCTTGGTTTTGGTTTGATTTTCTTTGGTTTGAATTCGATGGGTGATGAACTTGCGGCAATTAAAGATGTGCCTGCATTTATGTCCTTTGCGGAAGCTATGTCCAGAAATCCAATCTTATCGTTATTTGCTGGTACAATCATGACTGGAGCAGTTCAAGCATCAGCTGCGACAATCGGTGTCGTTCAGAAGATGTACGAAGCTGGTGCACTAACATTTAGTGCTGTATTACCATTTGTCTTTGGTGCGAATATTGGTACAACTGTAACGGGTATTCTCGCTTCCATTGGTGGCTCTACAGCTGCTAAGAGAACAGCTGGTATTCATATCTTGTTCAATATTATTGGTACAACAATTGGTATGATATTCCTAACACCATACGCAAACTTTGTACAATGGATTTGTGCAATGTTAAATATTAGCGGAATGATGCAGATAGCGGTGGCACATATTATGTTTAATACAGTTGCGACAATCGTATTCTTCCCACTCCTTCGTCAATTCTGTTCATTAATCCGCTTAATCGTGCGTGGTGAAGAGCCTAAGAAGATTGAAATTAATATCGATGAGTTGGACGCTCATCTTGCTAGTACTGAACTTCCTGCAGTTGCGATTTCCGCAGCTAGAGATGCGATTTTCAAGTTAGCGGATGTTGTTGGTGAAGATGTCTCTGATTCTCGTACTTTCTTGAATAAACCTGGTACAGATGAAGACTTTGAAAACTTGAAACAATCTGAATCTATGATTAACTCTCTAGACCGTAAGATTACAGAGTTCTTAGTCCAAGTTTCCGCAAATTCCAATTTAACGGCTGTTGACCAGGCAGATATTCGTAGGGATCTAGAAATCATCAAGAACCTTGAACGTCTTGGTGACTTATCGATGAACTTATCTGAGTTTTATAAGATGGTTCAAGAGGATCGTAGTGGATTAACTTCCTTTGCGATGCATGATATTAATGGGATGTATGATAAGTTCAAGGAAATGTACGCAAAGGCAATTGCGGTTTATCGTACAAAAGATAAGATTATCTATGAAGAGTTAATGGCGTTAGAAGAAGAAATGGATAAGGCAGAGTATGTAGCACGTCAAGCACATTTCACACGTATGTCTAAGAACCAATGTGAATCTTCTGTCGCTGCTTCTATCTACTGTGATATTCTTGGTACATTAGAGCGTATGGGTGACCACTGCTGTAATATTGCCAAGTCAGCATTATTGGATTATGTAGATGCTAGCTTTAATCCAACACTGACAGACGCAACAACAAAATAGTTGATATATGAAACATCTTGCGAGAAATGAAACCGTAAGATGTTTTTTTGAATTACATTAAGTGTATTTTTAAAAAGAAATGCCTATAATGGAAACGTATCTTAAAACAGAAAGGATATATAAAATATGAGTATTAATTTTCGTAAAGTCGCAGTTGTAGGTTGTGGATTCGTTGGTTCTTCTAGCGCATTTGCCCTAATGCAAAGCGGTCTATTTTCAGAAATGGTTTTATTAGATGTAAATCGTGCTAAGGCTGAAGGAGAAGCTATGGATATTGGTCATGGCACTTCAATCAGTTCTCCAATGAATATCTATGCCGGTGATTATTCCGATATCAAGGATGCGGCTATCATTATCGTTACAGCTGGTGCTGCCCAAAAGCCAGGTGAAACACGCCTTGACTTAATCAAGAAGAATATCCAGATTCACTCTGGTATTATGGCTGAAATCAAAGCACAAAATCCTGAAGGAATCTTATTGATTGTAGCTAATCCAGTTGATATCCTAACGTACTATGCACAGAAAGCTTCTGGCATGCCAGAGAATCGTGTATTTGGCTCAGGTACTGTATTAGACTCTGCACGTCTAAGATATCTATTAGGAACACGTTTGGATGTTGACTCACGTTCTGTTCACGCATATGTTATCGGTGAACATGGTGATTCTGAAATCTGCACATGGTCTATGGCAAATGTATCAGGTGTTCCACTCGCAGACTTCTTCGCGTTAAGAGGTATGGGTGGTGACCTTGATATGAAGGTTGCGCAAGAAGATATTGCAGAAGATGTTAAGAACGCTGCGTATAAGATTATTGAAAGAAAGAACGCTACTTACTACGGAATTGCAATGTCGGTTGTAAGAATCTGTCGTGCAATCTTACGTGATGAAAAGTCTATCTTGCCTGTATCAACTGCATTACATGGTGAGTATGGTATTAGTGATGTATCTCTAAGTGTTCCAGCAATCGTTGGCAGAAATGGTGTTGAAGAATTGGTGCCAATCTCCCTGAGTGAAGAGGAACGTGCAAAGCTATCTGAATCTGCAGCTGTCTTAAAGAAGACAATGGAAGGTGTAGAATTCTAACAAAAAATCCGGAGTTCCGGATTTTTTTATTTCACATAATTCATTTAAAAAATATCTTACATAAATGAAAGGAATGTAGTAGAATGCTTGCGTTCGTTCTTGATATACATATCATGAAGAGCGATATCCAGAAAGAGGGGTATAAGTGATGAATCAAAAGGCATTAAAAACATTAGGATGGATTGCGACATGTACAGCAATGTTAATGTATGTTTCCTACTTCCCACAGATTATGAATAACCTACATGGAATGAAGAGTGGTTTCTTACAACCTATGGTTGCGGCTATCAACTGTTCCTTATGGGTGACATATGGTTTTATGCAAGAGAAGAAGGATTGGCCACTCATGATGGCAAACTTACCTGGTGTATTCTTTGGCGCAATCGCCGCAATTACAGCACTTTAGAAAGCGTTCCTAAGGGAACGTTTTTTTAGGCAAAAGATTGATGAAATCTATAATAATATCGTTGACTTTCTAAAACAATAGGAAGAAGATAAGTATGGTTTCCAAAGAGAGTGTGTGGAAACATGGAGGAGAAAATAATGGAAAACAAAAAGAGCCCTTATGCAGGTACTAAAACTGAAAAGAACCTCTTAGAAGCATTTAGAGGAGAATCAGAAGCTAGAAACAAGTATACATTCTTCGCTTCTGTAGCTAAGAAAGCAGGCTTTGAACAAATCGCCGCTTTATTCTTAAAGACAGCAGAAAACGAAAAGGAACATGCAAAGCTTTGGTTTAAGGCATTAGGCATGCTTGGTGATGTTAAGGAAAACTTACAAGCAGCTGCGAATGGTGAAAACTACGAGTGGACTGACATGTATGAGCGTATGGCTAAGGATGCGGAAGAAGAAGGCTTTCACGACCTAGCTGCTCAGTTTAGAGGCGTTGGTGCTATCGAAAAGATGCATGAAGAACGTTACAGAAAGTTACTTCAGAATGTAGAAATGCAGGAAGTATTCAAGAAGAGTGAAGTAAAGATTTGGGAATGCCGTAACTGTGGTCATATCGTTGTTGGTATGGAAGCCCCAGAAGTTTGCCCAGTATGTAATCACCCACAAGCATTCTTTGAAATTCACGCAGAGAATTTTTAATAGTATGAATGTATGCCAAGGCACAATGTGCTTTGGTTTTTTTTGTTGTAAGATACATCGTATATGTATAAATAAATAGACAGTTTTTTTCAGTAGAAAAAAGATAATAAAAATGATGGGAATGATTGCACTAGTACGATTAAAAAGGGTAAAATCAGTATGTAAAGTTGGAGAAAATATATGGGAAAAATCTATACAATCGGTGAAGCGTTAATTGACTTTATTCCAGTGCAGACAGCCGCAAGCCTAAGTGCTGTGGATGCCTTTCAAAAAAGACCGGGAGGAGCACCAGCCAATGTGGCAGTAGCCGCAGCAAAACTTGGTGCAGAAGCTTATTTTATCGGTATGGTTGGAGATGATCCATTTGGACATTTCTTAAAAGATACGATTGCGAGTTATGGTGTTAATACAAGATATTTAAAGACTACAAAGAAGGCAAAGACAGCGTTAGCCTTTGTAAGCCTTGCGGATGATGGACAACGTGACTTTAGTTTCTATCGTAATCCAAGTGCGGACTTACTTTTAGATAAGTGTGATGTTGAAGAAGTTGAATTTACAAGCGATGACTATATCAGTTTTGGCTCTGTTGACTTAGTAGAATATCCTGTGAAGTACGCAACAGAGTACTTGTTACAGAAGGCAAAAGCTGCGAATGCGACAATCTTGTTTGATCCAAACATCCGTAAAGATCTTTGGGATGATTTAAATGAGTGTAAACAAACAGTATTATCGTTCATGAAGTATGCAAATATCGTTAAGATGGCAGATGATGAAGTGGAATTCATCACTGGTAAAAAGTCAGTCAAAGAAGCTATCGAAGTGGTAAAACAGTATGGTGTTGAACATGTTATTGTGACATATGGACCTGAGGGTAGCGATGCGTACTTGAAACATTGCCATAGTCATGCGGATGCGCGTAAAGTTGATCCAGTCGATACAACTGGTGCAGGTGATACGTTTGTTGGTGCGCTGTTATACTATTTAGATTATCACAAACAAAAGCCTGATCAGATTTCACCAGAGATGATAAAAGATGGATTGTGTTTTGCAAATCACGCAGCTGCCATCGTCACAACGAAAAAGGGTGCGATGAATGCGGCTCCAACATTAGAAGAATTACAGAAATAAAAATAGGAGAATACCATGTTTAAAAGAGCAGAGATGAATACCTATGAAGCAGAGATTACTTGTCATTCCTGCGGAAAGAAGGAGAAGGTTAAAATCAAATCACTCATTGATACAGCTTTAGATCCATCGGCAGAAACAAACCTACTACGTGGTAAGTTATTCCGTCATAGCTGCTCGAAATGCCATACGGAACAAAACATGTTATATACATGCATGTATCATGATGGTAGTAAGAATCTATTGGTTGGATATCCAGATAACCAAAAAGATTATGAAGAGATGAACCTCATGTTCAATCGTCGCTATCATCGTGATGAGTTGGATGAAGCTTTAAATAAGTGGATTGAAACATGCACGAAGAGAATTGTGCCGAATCAATCAGATATGCAAGAAAAGGCACTGATTGCCCTACTTGGGTTAGATGATCGTATCATCGAAATTGGTAAGTATGTTACAGGGGATCTAGCTAAGATACAATCACAAAGTTTAGAAATTGATCACATGTATTTCAATACAAGTGGTGATGAGTATGCATTCTTAATTCAATCTGGGGATGGAATTGTTGGAGAAGTTCCTTTTACCAAAGAACTGTATCAAACTTTAGAAGAACACTACAAATCATATCTAACTGAAGATGAATCTATAGAAATTGACTCTCATTGGGTCAGTGATTTCCTAAGAAAAGTAAAAGATAAACAGAGCCAGTCAAATTAATGACTGGCTCTTATTGTTAGTTCGATCATGTGTAGTGCAGTAGCACGTAATTCATATTGAATCTGTTCTTGGTTTTGGTTTAACTTTGTTTGTACGGATGCTAGTTGACTTGTTTGTGTACGATTAGTTTGTAAAGTGATGATAAGATTGTTATCTTTTACCTTCGTATCAATTATTTTCACATTACAGTTAAATTCATTCGCAAGGAAGACAGCCATATTTTGTGCAATCGTATAACGTGTTTCTTGTATCTCTTGCCGTAATTGATTCCGTTTATTTGCTTGACGACGAATCGAGTACTTTTTGATATAGGAAACAAATCGTATAAATGTAACAAGAATAAAGAAGAATAACGCAAGCTGGTAATAATCTAGAGTGAAGATTGAAAATGCCTTCTGTATTGAATACATGTATGCATGTATTGAAGAGAGTATTACCGCGATACCTGTTGCGATCCGTGCATGATGTGGAATTGCTTGTAAGAATGATGCGATAAATAATAGACTATAGGAAATAAACTGATAGTCTTTGGTTGGCTCTACACTATAGAAAATCATCTGATAGAGTTGAATGATTGACCAACCGAAGAAGAGAATAGCCATTGCCTGATACAGTGTATAACGATTATCTTCTTCTATCGGTTCTACATGATCCCATAATAGGACATCTGCCTCTTCAGCTAACTTACGTGCACCAGAGGAGAATTCACTGTTGGTGATTACAACTGCTTTATCTAGCTTGTAATATGCGATACCGGAGAAGGCTTGTTGTACAGCATCATTTCCTACGGTTTTACTGTAATACTTACACTGAAAACCGTATTTTAAATTCCCTTTGGTAGCGATAATATCAATGCCTTGATCACCACTTGCCTTGGTGAGAGTTATATTTTTATATCCGAGTGTGGACAAGTATTTTGCACAGCTACGTTCGTATTGAATTCCGTTCATGAAATCATTATACAGTACTTATTTTGAATTTGTAGGAAGAAGGGTAAATAATTCATTTTTACGCTTTTCTTCTTCGATAAGGTTGTTATAAGCGAGCTGTGCATACGTCTCTAATCTTGATGAATACGCGTTATGTTCACCATATACAAAGTAGTTACCATCTTTATCAATACAACCTAAAGCTGATACGACAGGTACATCTTGATATACATTTTGAAGGAAGTTTTGATATGACGTTAGTTTTGCGTTTGCGTTTTCCGCAAGTAAGGTGCTGAGGTAGTTTGCGCTGATATGAGGAATCGTACCGCTTGGAATGTCATAGTTGGCCCACATGAAGAAGTGTGTGATATATCTCTGTTGATTTTCCGCATCACTAAGTTCGTGTAGACTCTTGCCATAGAGTTCTTCGTAGAATTCATCTTCAATAAATGGTTGATGGTCGCCATACATTAGGATGATCGTTGGCTCAGATACATTCTTAAAGTAATTGACAAGCTGTTCTAGGGCCATATCACTTCTACGGATGATACTGAGATACTCTTCTGTCTGTGGGTAATTTCCCTTCATGGAAGTGATATGTACATCATGAATCAAGCCTGTATCGTATGGGGAATGATTCTGCATGGTCACATTAAACATGAAGAATGGTTTTGATGGATCACGTTGTTTATATAAATCAATGACGTGTTGGAAATCCCATTCATCAGAGATGTATTTCCTTAGCTTTTGGTAGTTTGTAATATCCTCCATACCGATGAATCGATCAAAGTTCATGTATTGATAGGTATTGATACGATTCCAATTCTCTTTGTGGTAAGGATGGAAGGCAGTCGTACTATAGTTTTGATCAGATAAAGTCATCGCAAGGCCAGGTTGTGTATGTTTTTCGTATAGCGTATAGGCATTGGAGCCAATTGGTAAAAATGCCATAGAGTTACCGGTCAAAAATTCATATTCTGTATTGCTGGTGCCAGTTCCTATCGTGGAAACATAGACATTTCCTTGAATGGTATTTTTAGCATTTTTCATACTATTTTCGAATGGAAGATAGTCTTTATCAGTCTCGAATCTTCCGACTACTTGTAAGTCGGAGAAGGCTTCATTCATGATGGCGATAATATTTGGATGCTCTACCGTCGCATTTGGAAGCTGTCCGAGTGCTGTTTCTGTGATGGTTTGTTTAGAACTGGTATTTTCCTTTAGCTTTGTTGAAAGTGTTTCTATATCATAGCCATGTGGCTTTTGAAGGGATAGATAGCGTGTATTGACGAAGAATTCCGCAATTGCGCCGTAGTTTTCATATCCTCTTGCTTGATTGAAGAAGTCTGGCGTTGCGCCAAGTGTAAGTTGAAAGAAATCTGTACCATAGAATGTAATTAATACTGCAGCAGATAGGAACAGGCAAGTTGTACGATAGAGTATCCGTTGTTTTGTCTTCTTTGTTTTTGGTAACCAGAATAGTAGCGCAAAGATAATATTGACTATAGTTAGCGTAAATAACACCTGAACATTAAATGTCAGTTGATAATTGGTAGCGACGCCAGCTGCAGTTTTGATGACACTTAAATCCCATGGTAAAAGAGGGATACCTTTAAACTGCTTTACATACATGTTTGCGATTCCAAAAATACTTAGGATGATAGTGGTAATCGCAAAGGATAATTTCATGCTTGCAAGTACTACGTAGAAAATCATTGTAAGCAGAAGAATGATGCCGTAGTTCACAAATACATTACCGATACCTTCGATATCGGAGAGTAAGTTATTATTGCAGAGTTCGACTGCCATTTCTATCAGTAACGGTACAAGCATGATTGTGATCACTTTGATTGTCGTATCGATTTTTGGTTTATGGGGTATCCATTTTAGAAGAATTGGTAGGGACGATACGATGATTGTGATGAAAAACATGGTATTTGTTGGATCGAGTTTATGATAATCCTGATAAAAATAGATATTTGTGGCCAACAAAATGGTCGTGATTAGGAGTGAAATAATATGTCTTAATTTATTCATAAGAATATTATAGTTGGATTGTAATGGAATTGTCACTTTTGTTATATATACTATGCTTGCAAGATGGTAGAATATTGTTAAAGAGTTAGTTTATTCTACTTATATCAAAAGAAATACATCATTTTGCAAGATATAGTCTGTTAGAAAAGATACAGGAGAATTTATATGTTAAAAAGTAAGAAGATTTTGATTGCGGTACTTGTTGCGGTTGTGGCGATTGTCGCTACAATATTTACCTTCTTCCAAAAGAATCTTGGTGGAACTAGTGGTGGGGCAGTTGCCTATGTAGATACCATTAGTAATATCATGGGTTCGACAGGTGGTGGAAATGATCGTTATTCTGGTGTGGTGGAATCCCAACAGAGTGTAAAGGTCAATAAAAATCAAGAGAAGAAGATTGAACAGGTATTCGTGTCTGTGGGTGATCAGGTAATTCCTACCACAGTCCTTTTCCGCTATGATGTTTCGGAAGCACAGAAACAAATCAGCTCAATCAATCTAGATATTGAATCATTAAGAGGTACGATTACGGACAAGTATAATGCGATTTCGGAATTTAAAGCTAGTGGTGATACTAGCCAGGCTGCGATTGCGGAAAATGATATTCGTGTTGCACAGTTATCTATCCAACAAAAACAGTTGGATTTAGCTGCGAAACAAAAAGAAATCGATACTGCAGATGTGCTTGCTAATACAACAGGTGTTATTAAGGCTATCAATGAAAATGGTACCGATGCGCAAGGTAACGCAACTGCCTTTATTGAAATCTCACAATCTGGTGAATTTAGAGTAAAGGGTACCATTGATGAAACATCTATTACATCAATTACGCTTGGCCAAGAGATGATTGTTCGTTCAAGAACGGACGAGTCAAAATTTTGGACAGGAAAGATTACAGAAATCAAAACAGAACCAAACGCAAAACAAAATGATATGTACAGCATGGGTGGCTCAAGTAATTCTGAAAAGGCTAGTACGTATCCATTCTATATCTCATTAGATTCTTCAGATGGCTTAATGTTGGGTCAACATGTTTATCTGGAAAAGAATAACGGCACTGCTGTGAAGAAGGATGGTATCTGGTTAGATGCGTCTTATGTTGTAATGGAAGGCGATAAAGCATACCTATGGGTTGCCAATCAGAATCATCGCTTAGAAAAGCGTGAAGTTGAAGTTGGTGAGTTAGATCAAAACTTATACCAGTATGAAATTAAGTCCGGTGTATCTGAATCAGATAGTATTGCGTGGCCAATGGAAGACTATAAAGAAGGTATGCAGACAGAATCTATCTCTACAGTAGGAAGTGGAGAATAAGTATGTTATTGAACTTACAAGGAATCTATAAAAGCTATGGCGGCACCATCGAAGTACCTGTTTTAAAGAATGTTTCAATACAGGTAGAAGAAGGTGAGTATGTCGCAATTATGGGTCCTTCTGGTTCGGGTAAGACAACGCTAATGAATATCATTGGATGTTTAGACCGCTGTACAGAAGGAACTTATGAACTAGATGGCACAGATATTTCGCGTATCTCAGAAAATGAGTTATCAGAAGTACGTTTAAAGAAGATTGGTTTTGTATTTCAAACATTTGAACTTTTACCAGGTGAAACTGCTATTGAGAACGTTGCTTTACCACTTGTGTATGCAGGTGTTCCAAAGCCAGAACGTGAAAAGGCTGCGATTGAAGCACTTACCAAGGTTGGCTTAGGCGAACGTGTAAACTTTAAGCCGAATCAATTATCTGGTGGACAGAAACAGCGTGTAGCGATTGCACGCGCACTCATTAATCATCCGCGGATTCTTCTAGCAGATGAGCCAACAGGAGCACTTGACCAAGCATCTGGTAAACAAGTGATGGAATTATTTGAAGAGCTAAACAAAGAGGGTGTCACAATCGTTATGATTACACATGATGCACATGTCGCAAGCATGGCAAAGCGTGTAATTCATATTATTGATGGCATGATACAGGAGGGCGCGCATGAATAAAAAACGAGTTATTATTACTATTTCTATCGTTGCGGCCTTAGTCATTGGATACTTTGGAATCCTGCAATATCGTAAGGCATCCCGCAAGGTGGATGTTGTGCAAGTTAGCACGATGAATATGGGCGGTAACCCAATGGAATCACAGATGAGCGGACTAGTATCAGATCCAGCTACACAGACTGTTACACCATCCTCATCACAAATCATCAGTGCAGTGTATGTTACGGAAGGACAAGCAGTATCTGTTGGTGATAAGTTACTTGCGTATGATATTACTAGCTTGAACTATACAGTGGAATTAAAGAAGATTGAAATCTCTACTACACAACTTCGCTTGGAACAAGCAAAAAAAGAATTACAACAACTACAAAATACAAAGCCGATAGAAAGAAAGATAGCCCCAACACCTACTCCTACACCTGAACCGGAATTTAAACTGGATACGGAAGTGGGCACACAGGTAGAAGATAATAAAGTGTGGAACTATCTAAATTCTTTAACGGATGAGGATACAGAGTTTACAAAGGATCTCGATGAACCAACACCGACTCCTACCCCAACTCCAGAGACTTCACCAGTTCCAACTCCAACCCCAGCACCGACGCCTACACCAACCCCAGCAGTTCCTGCTGTAAACACATATGAAAAGGGCACAAAGGCTAATCCATATCACTTTGCGATAAAGGGTGATGGTTTTCTAACTGGAAAGTTTGTGAAAGAACTGATTCAGAAAGCAGAAACAGATGGAAAGACATTCTATGTTTCCCTTGATGTTTACAAAGATGATGATAAAACAAAGGGCCTTTTGGATTCTTGGTTAGTATCTGTAGATAGACTGAAGGGAATCTTAGGTACAGAAACAAATGATTTGGCAAAGGTTGATCTAAAGACACGTACAGTTCTTAAGGTGGAGGTTCCTCACGAAGATCCAGTACCTGAAATTGAACCGGATGGAATGACAGCTTCAGAACTTGTACGTGCTATTCACGCAAAGGAATCTGAAGTTCGCGAGTATGATATCGACATTCGTCGTAAACAGTTAGAATTATCAGAACTACAGACACAGTTAGCGGATGGTGTTGTTTACGCAAAGCGAAGTGGTGTCATTAAAGGCTTAAAGGATATGAATCATGTACCTACTGATGGAACACCGTTTCTGACCGTTGCAGGTGGAACAGGTACAGAGGTAAAGGGTACAATTTCAGAGTTGTTATTAACAACAATACAAAAGGGTACGAAGGTATCTGTTACAAGTTATGAAACTGGTTCAATTTACGAAGCAGTTGTTACACAGATTGACAACTTCCCGACGAATTCTGGTGAAGGATTCTATGGTGGTAATCCAAATGTTTCAATGTATGGTTTTACTGCATATATTGAAAAAGGTGATGATTTAAAACAAGGTACATATCTTGCTTTAGCAATTCAACAAGAAAATATGGATACATCTTCTATCTACCTCAGCAATGCCTTTATCCGTGATGAACACGGACAGAAGTATGTTATGAAAGATGTAGATGGAAAACTTGTAAAGACATACATCAAGACAGGAAAAGTGTATTTCAATATGTCAACAGAAGTATTATCTGGTCTTTCGGATACGGACTATATTGCCTTCCCATATGGGGATGGTGCGATAGAGGGTACTCGTACGAAGATTGATATGGATGATAACGCTATGTTAGGAGGCTACTAATGGGTGAGAATATTAGATTATCAATTCGTGGAATCCTATCACATAAGATGCGTTCGATTCTAACAATGCTGGGTATAATTATTGGTATTGCGGCAATCATCGCTATCGTTTCCACAATCAAAGGCACCAATGAACAGATTCAAACAAACCTCATCGGTTCAGGTGTTAATACCGTCAATGTACGTATGACACAAGGTGATTGGGAGTATGATTTTGGACAAGGAATTCCAGGTAAATATAAAGAAGTTTCTTCATCTCAAAAAGATGATTTAAAGAATATTCCTGATGTAGTCAATGTATCACTCTATCATCGCCGTCAGGTATATGATGGTGTATTCCATCTGACAAATTCTTTGACTGGTGGATATGTATACGGTATCGATGATACGTATTTACAGACAAATGGTCTAGTAGTAAACCGTGGTAGAGCTTTCTCTACTAATGATATCGATAAGAATCGCAAGGTTTGTTTATTGGACAAGGTTTCTGCAGAACAGTTATTCCAAGGAGAAGATCCAATTGGGAAAACTGTAGAAATTCAAAAGGAACCATTCGTAGTTGTTGGTGTTGTTTCTCCAGCGGTAGAGTTTGAACCAACTATCAAAAATATGAATGATTACTACACCTATAATCAGGATACTTCGGGTAAGGTATATGTACCAACATCAGTATGGCCGCTATTATATCAATACGATGAGCCAGAAAACGTTATCTTACGTGCAAAAGACACAAACTCAATGACAGCGATTGGTAAGCAAGCTGAGGAAATTTTGAACGCGACAGCGACTGGCAATAGCGATACGAGTTATAAGTCAGAAGATCTGATGAAGCAAGCAAAACAAATCCAACAGTTATCCCAAGCAACCAATACAATGTTGTTGTGGATTGCGGGCATCTCCTTACTGGTAGGTGGTATTGGTGTTATGAATATCATGTTAGTAAGCGTAACAGAGAGAACACGTGAAATTGGTTTAAAAAAGGCGATTGGTGCACCTAAGAAATCGATTTTAATTCAATTCTTAACGGAAGCAGTTGTATTAACATCGACTGGTGGTGTGATTGGGGTAATCTCGGGTGTCATCCTTGCATTCTTGATATCGAAGCTCAATGGTACACCGATAGCCATTAGCGTCGAAGCCTCTATCTTCGCAGTATTATTCTCTATGTTAATTGGTATTGTGTTTGGTATCTTACCATCCTACAAGGCCGCAAACTTAAATCCAATTGATGCATTACGTCGTGAATGAGTGGTTGATGATATCATCAATCACTTTTTTGATGCGAAAAATGGATGAGAATGATATCATAATAAAAATGTCGACAGCAGGAGGATATATGAAATTTTTATTTGCTCCCGATTCATTCAAAGGTACGATGAGTGCTATTAATATTAATCGCTTGTTAAGACATGCGACACATCGCGTGTTTGGAAGTGTGGAATATATCGATGTAACAATGGCGGATGGTGGAGAAGGTACAGTGGAAACCGTCACTCGTAATCTACGTGGTTCAATTATGTATGTGCCAACACA
Organism: uncultured Solobacterium sp.; assembly: GCA_963525775.1. Lineage (GTDB taxonomy): Bacteria > Bacillota_I > Bacilli_A > Erysipelotrichales > Erysipelotrichaceae > Bulleidia. The sequence continues at coordinate 31,478 of CAURLC010000003.1, forward strand.
TGGTCCATACATGAAGCGTAGAGAAGCTAAGTTTGGCTTGGTAAATCAAAAAGAAGCAATCCTAGAAGTTGCGGAAGTAGTGGGTTTAGCGCTGGTTCCAGAAGAGAAACGTGATCCACGTTATACTTCATCCTATGGTGTGGGTGAATTAATCGCACATATTCTCGATGATGGAATTCGTGATATTAAGATTGCGATTGGTGGAACATCCACAAATGATGGTGGTATTGGTGCGATGCAAGCATTGGGAGTACGATTCTTAGATAAAGATGGCAATGAAGTAAAAGGAATTGGCGATAGTCTAAAAGATATCGTTACAATCGATACTTCACGTATGAACCCATTAGTGCAAGAAGCTAAGTTTACAATCATGTGTGATGTGGATAATCCTTTATGTGGTCCAAATGGCGCAACAATGTGCTATGGCAAACAAAAAGGAGGCACCGCAGAAGTACTAGAAGAACTTGAAAAGGGTATGGAAAACTACCGTCAGGTTTTACTAAAAACGTTTGGAAAAGATGTAAATGAAATTCCTGGCTCAGGTGCAGCAGGTGGTATGGGTGCAGCCTTCTCATTATTTTTGATTGGTGAGATGAAGTCAGGGATTGAAGTTGTAATGGATTTAATGAACTTTGATCAGATGCTAGATGGTGTTGATTATGTTATAAGTGGCGAAGGAAGAGCTGATGCACAAACACTACATGGTAAAGTACTTTATGGCATTGGCAAACGCTGCAAAGAAAGAAATATCCCAGTCATTGCAATCTGTGGATGTCTTGGAAACGGTTATGAAGCATTATATGAACACGGTATTACAAAGTTCTATGCAACTACAGATAAAGAACTTTGTGAAAAAGAAATTCTAGCAAATGCGAATGATAACTTTATGAAGGCTGCTGTTGATATGTTTGAAGATATCAAAAATGGAAATATTTCTTAGTTGAAAGTCATTGTAAATGATATGATTTATATATAGAGAAAAGTATCGTGGAGGCTAATTGATATGATTTTAAAAGTTGTACGTGAAAAGGAAACAAAATACTATGTTCCTACGCAAATTCAAGCAATGACAGTTTCAGCTGTATACAATTCAGATGATATGTATGATGTGACATTCATTGTAAATGGAGTTTCTGAACCAGTAAGAACGTTCCCATCCAAAGAAGATGCGGAAGAATTCTTAGTACGTTTAGATACATTGTATTGTTCGCATGCTCCTGAAGTTCATGTTGTGAATTTGAACACCCTATAATATTTTAGAGAATAGTATTCATAAAAGAATCAAGTAAATAAAAGCACTTCAAGACGGAGTGCTTTTGTTTGATTACATGCATGAATGTATTAAAAAGCCCACAATACGTGGGCTTATCTTACATCTTAGATCCCTTGGAACCCTTTGCGCTTGAAGCAGAGAAGTTACTGAGGATATTTGTTTCATAGGAGAAGGTCATCTTTGATCTTCTTCTTTCTCTATCTAATGCAAGTTCTACAAGCTTATCCATTAACTCAGAGAAGGATACACCAGCTGCTTGCCATAGGTAGAAGGCAAGGGAACCTGGAATAGTGTTAATTTCATTTACATAGACTTTCTTAGTGTCTGCGTCCATCAAGAAGTCGATGCGACATACTCCAGAAGTACCGAGTACGCGGAAAGTTTCCTTCGCTAGCTGTTGGATGAGTCTTGTCTGTTCATCCGTAAGTGGTGCAGGTACAATACGCGCTGTACTTGCCATGCCTTTAGAACCTTCGCTCTTTGTGCTCTTACCACCACCAAGATATTTATCAGAGAAACTGAGTAATTCATCTTGGGAAACTGAACTTACTTCTTCTAGTACACTGGCTACACAGGAATAGGAGTCTCCAACAACGGAACAGTTGATTTCACGCATTGGCTTTACAACTTTTTCTGTGATGATTTTTTCGTCATACTGACGTGCTTCATCAAAACATGCTAGATATTCTTCATCGTTATGTGCAATTGAGATACCAACAGATGAACCTGTACGGGCAGGTTTGATAATCACTGGATAGATTAAGCGATGTACTTTATCGAGGATTTCACTTTGACGTGTATCCATTTCTGCGCCATATACCCAGAACCAGTTAGTGATTGGTAGGTTGTTATCATTGAGGACATTCTTTTGTAAAACTTTATCCTGTCCAATCGCTGCACCATAGAGGTCACATCCAGCATATGGAACTTTTAACATTTCAAAGAAACCTTGGATTGTGCCATCTTCACCATTTGTGCCATGCATCACAGGGATAGCTACATCAATTGTACCTAATTCCTTAGGACCAAATAGAGATGGCTTAACAGGACGGATTACAACACGATTATCCTCTGATGCAATGGAAACTTGTGTACATTGGGAAATCAAATGTTTGAGATCCTTGTAGTTACTCATATCTTTTAATAAATCAGAGACATATAGTTTACGTTCCTTGGAAACATATACAGGAATGACATTGTATTTATTTTTATCAAGTGCTTCAATCGCTTGATGTGCAGAGATAATACTTACTTCATGTTCGACGGATTCACCACCGAAAAATACTGCGATATTTAATTTCATAAGACCTCCGTTAACACTCTTTATTATACTCTAAACTCTATTCGAAACGAAAATGAAATTTAAGAACTTAAAATGAAGTTAATCATAACTAATTAAAGTGGCTGAAAGTATAGAGAAATCACATAAACGTGGTAAAATATCAAGGAAGAAGAGGTAGGAATACAAAATGAATAAAATTGCACAGTTTGAAAAAGTTAGTTATGAAGAGTTTTATAAAGATTGGCTCAAGACTTTTCCAAATGAAACAAGAGATATTGCGGAAATATACAACGCAATTAAGCTCCCACGACGTGCAACGAAAGGTTCTGCGGGGTATGATTTTTATACACCAATTGATTTGAAGATAGCCCCACAAGAAACGGTATTAATACCTACTGGTATCAGAGCAAAGATGGCAGATGATTATGTACTGATGTTATTTCCACGTAGTGGACTAGGATTCAAGTATCGTCTACAGATGAATAACACGGTCGGTATCATCGATAGTGATTACTATCACGCAGATAATGAAGGACATATCTTCTGCAAACTAACAAATGATACAAATGAAAATAAGACAGTTGAGATTGCAAGTGGCCAAGGAATGTTGCAGGGTATTTTCGTATCCTTCGGTATTACGGTGGATGATGAAGTAGATGCTGTAAGAACTGGTGGCTTTGGCAGTACAACAAAATAGAAAGACAGGTAGTAAAATGGATTTAAAACTTTGGCAAGAAATAGATCAGAAAGAACCAATTCCAGAACATATTTTGAAACGTATGGAGGAATTAAGACAAAAAGGTGCGATTTTACCTGAGGAAAAATATATCAAGCGTCCAACAATGATTGAAGGAATTCGCAAGGCTTCGTTATTAAATAAACAGGTTTTAGACGAAGTAGAAAAGCATATTCATGTTGGGATGTCGACACAGGAAATCGACGATATCGTTAAAGATTTCACTGAACAAAATGGTGGAATCTGTGCACCGTATCACTATGAGGGTTTTCCAAAACATGTATGCACATCAATAAATAGTGTTGTATGCCATGGAATCCCAAAGCACATTCAGAAACTGCATGATGGTGATATTGTCAATGTTGACTGCACAACAATTGTGGATGGCTATTATGGTGATGCGTCCCGTATGTTTTGTATTGGAAATGTAAGTGAAGAGCGCCGTAAGCTTGTCGAAGAAACAAAGAAATGTCTTGAGATTGGACTAGCAGCAGCACAACCATGGAATACCGTTGGGGATATTGGTTATGCAATTCAGAAATATGCGACATCAAAGGGATATAGTGTTGTAAGAGAATTGGGTGGTCATGGAGTAGGTATTGAATTCCATGAGGATCCATTTGTGGCACATGTCGGTAAGAAGGGTACAGGTATGGTACTTGTACCAGGTATGATTCTTACGATTGAGCCAATGATTAACTTAGGAAAAGCTGCGGTTGTAATTGACCCATATGACAATTGGACAATTAGCACAAAAGATGGCAAAGATAGTGCACAATGGGAATATACAATTTTGATTACAGAAGATGGTAATGAAGTATTAAGTTATTAATATATTAGATAATTGGTGGAGGGTTAGTTGAAAGGACATGAGTAATCACAATATTTATGTAACAGGTCATAAACATCCAGACAGTGATTCAATCTGCTCGGCAATTGCATTTGCGAATTTATTGAATAAGACTGGTAGTACGGCAATTGCTTGTCGTCAAGGGCCTTTGAATGAAGAAACAAAATTTATTTTACGTACATTTCATTTAGATAATCCGTTATTGATGACAGATGCACGTGCACGTTTAGCAGATATCAATCTCGATACTCCAACAACCATTCGTTATGATGAAACAGTTCATCATGCATGGCATTTGATGTTAAGAACACAAAACCGTTCTTTATATGTTCTGGATGAAAATGAGAATCTATGTGGTATCTGTTCTACAAGTGATCTTTCTCGTTATCGTATCCACGAAGATACTGATTTAAAGGATTTGATGGCAACTGCGACATTAGATAATATCGCACGTACGATTGGTGGTAAGGTTGTATTGCGACCAAAAGAATTCGGTACAAATGGTCAAGTACACATCGTTACTTTAGATGATTTAAAACTAGTTGAGAGTTTTATCGCTGGCAGTATTATCATCATGTCCGAAGGCCATGAGAAGCAGTTAAATTTAATTCGTCTAGGTGTAAAATGTTTGGTTCTAACTTGTGATGAACATGCGTCAGATGATGTTAAGGAACTGGCAAAGGAGTATGGTTGTGCAATCGTTGAGACACCTGATCGTACCATGCATACAGCGACAGTTATTACTGAAAGCTATTCTGTTTCTCAGATTATGACTACAAACTTAATCTGCTTTAAGAATACAGAGTATGTAGAAGATGTTGCGACAAAGATGAATGCCTCACGTGTACGGAGTTATCCTGTACTAGATGAAAATGGTAAGGTTGTAGGTGGTGTATCACGTTACCATACACGTAACTATAAGAAGTTACGTATTGCGCTTGTTGACCATAGTGCAACAAACCAAACAATGAATCATATTGATAAAGCCGATATCGTCGCAATTATTGACCATCACCATATTGGTGATATTCAAACAGACCATCCAATTGAATATCGTAATCATCGTTGTGGCTGTACAAGTACAATTGTGTATGGCTTATATTGTGAGAAGAATATCGTTCCAGATCCAACTATGGCTGGCTTAATGATGAGTGCAATTCTCTCTGATACATTAAACTTTAAGTCTGCCACAACAACCTTAGAAGATATCAATGTGGCTAAGAAGTTAGCAGAACTTGCAGGTATCGATGATATTGATGCTTACGCAAGAGAGATGTTAGGTGCTTCTGTTGCCTTGAAGGATTCTACACCACATGAAATCCTCAACCGTGACCTTAAGAACTACGATATCGGTAAGTATAAGATTTCTATCGGTCAGACAAACTACAGTCATACCGAAGAAGTGCAGAAGTTATTACCTGCATTCAAGGAAAATATGAAGAAGGAACAGAAAGATCGCCATTTAGATCTGTTACTAATGTTATTCACAGATGTAATGGGGAATGGTTCCTACTTCGTCTTCTACGGACCAATGTCTTATGTCATAACAGATATGATTGAAACACAGATTGATGAACATTCTGGTTATGATCCAAATATCATTTCTAGAAAGCAGCAGTTATTACCAAAACTATCTGCAATCATCAAAGAACTCTAAGTCCTGCTTTTGCAGGGCTTTTTGTGTTACCATAGATGAGTAGAAAGAGGTTTTATGCTAGATATTTGTTTACTAGGTACAGGTGGAACAGTTCCCTTACCAAATCGATGGTTAACATCCTTATTGGTAAGATGGAATGGAAATACATTACTTGTGGATTGTGGAGAGGGTACACAGATAGCCATACATCAATATGGATATTCTTGTAAGACAATCGATACAATTCTTTTGACGCATTTCCATACAGACCATACAGCTGGTTTACCTGGTCTATTACTAACGATGGCAAAGTCTGAGCGAACAGAACCTGTAACAATCTATGGTCCAAAAGGATTAACAGAAGTATTTGAGGGTATCTATAAAGTTGCTCGTTATATTCCTTTTGAAATTAAACTTGTAGAGATTGATGGGCCACAAGTAGACTTTGAAGTAAACGGTCTAAAAATCAAAGCATTACATGCCAAACATAGTGTGCCTTGTTATGCATATATCTTTGAACTAGACCGCATGCGTAAGTTTGATAAGGATAAAGCAATCGCTAAGAATGTGCCAATGAAAGTCTGGGGAAGGCTTCAAAAAGGCAATACTGTCGAGTTTGATGGTAAGATATATACACCTGATGATGTGTTAGGTCAAAGTCGTCAAGGTCTCAAGATGGTCTATGCAACAGATACAAGACCACTAGAAGAATTGGTGACATACGGAAGTCATGCGGACCTCTATATTGGTGAGGGTATGTATGGTGATCCAGAAAAGATTGAAAAAGCAAATCTAAACAAACATAGTACCATGCAAGAAACAGCTATCCTTGCAAAGCAGATGATGGTAAAAGAATTATGGTTTACACATTATTCTCCATCCATCAAAGATCCATTGGAATACGAAACAGTCATAAGACAAATCTTCCCACAGGCAATCATTCCTGCAGATGGACAAAAAAAGGTACTTCAATTTGTGGATGAAGGGGAATAAAATGAGTGTCTATCATATTGTGATTAATCCTGCTGGGGCTAGCGGTAGGACAAACGAGTGTTGGGATATTATTAAAAAAGAACTCGATACAATTGGAGTTGAGTATAAAGTACATCTTTCAAATCTTGAACATGGTATCAAGGATATAATGAAGGAATTAACTTCAAATGATGAAAGAGTCAATATCATCTTAATTGGTGGTGACGGTTCGATGAATCTAGCAGTAAACGGTATTGTAAACTTTGATAAGACATATCTTGGACTCATTCCTTGTGGATCAGGCAATGACTTAGCTAAGTCACTTGGAATTTATGGAACCGAGATTGAATGTTTACACCGTATTCTAAATGACCAGAATGGAAAAGACCTAGACGTGGGTGTATTAACTTACCATACACGCTATGATGAAAAGGGAAATAAGGTGTCTGATGAACCATATTCGCGTCGCTACAATATCAGTTCTGGTATTGGCTATGACGCCGCAATCTCTGAACAGGTTCAAAGATCACCATGGAAGAAAGTCTTAAATGCATTACATTTAGGGAAGCTCATTTACTTGTTTGTTGGTGCACGTTTAATTTTCTTACATCATCACTTCAAGACAAAGATTCAGATTGATGATCAAAGCTATTCCTATGATAAGTTATTGTTTATCGCAACAATGAACGAGCCATATGAAGGTGGAGGCTTTAAGTTCTGCCCAACAGCGAATCCATGTGATGGTATCTTGAATACTTGTATTGCGGATGGTTTGGGTAGAATTGACTTCTTCCGTATCTTTCCTTATGCAATGAAGGGAGAACATGGAAAGTTCAAAGGTGTTTCCCTAAAGAAAGGCAAACAAATCCATATCCAAACAGAACAACCAGTATGGGTTCATACAGATGGTGAAGTAGAATACAAAACAGATTCTGTTTCATATCATCTAATGGATGAGAAGTTACACTTCCTTGGTTGGTAATAAGTTGCAAAAAAAGGATTATCTTAATACATGCATTCATGTTCAATATAATCCTTTTTATATACATATGTATCTAATCATATCTTGACGTATCAATGTACTAGCGTATGATGAATATAGATAACTGAAGTAGAAAAAACCGTCTCGTCTACATCCGGCTGAAGAAGAGGAAATGTGGGATGGCCATGCATAGACATGGGCGACGGCCCCACCAGTTATCTATACAAATAGAAAACAGACTTACAATCTAGGTGTAGAAAGGAATTAAAATTATGCTCGATGGCGAAGAATTAACAAGAGAAGAATATCTAAAAATTTTTGAAGCCGGAAGTAAAGGTATTCGTATTCCTTCTAAAGAAGAACTTGCACGTGAAGAAATAGAACGCAGAAAATCGGAAGATACTAAGCACTCTGAATAGAGTGCTTTTTTAAATGAAGTAGATATAATAAAAACCCAACATTACGAAGGGTTTGACTTTGATTTGAATGGTGTGCTCGATGGGAATTGAACCCACAACCTTTTGATTCGGAATCAAATGCGCTATCCAGTTGCGCCACGAGCACAGAACACTTTATATATTAGCACGGTATGCTATAATTTTGAAGTTATGAATATGAATGTAGATAAGATAAAAATGATTGTCTGTGATATAGACAATACACTGATTCCAAGTGGTTCTGAGCGGTTAAGTGAGCGTAATCGTAATGCTTTACAAACAGCGCTGGCGAGTGGTTATGATGTCATGATTAATACGGGTAGACATTATACGTTCTTACAGCCAACGCTATTTGAGGATTTACCAATGGATATCATTGGTACAATCAATGGTGCGTGTTTGGTGAAGCGTGATGGCACTGTGTTAGAAACACATCCACTACCAACAGAGTATATGAATCGAATCATTTCTTTTGCGCAAGCGAATGATATTGGTCTAGGTTTTAAGTTTGTAGATCACGTTGTAACATACAACGCACATCAGAAGTTTGTGGATGGATATGTGAATGGTGATCCTATCAAGGCAAAGCTGATTATTGATGATACAGAGAAACGTACACATCACTTAGAATATGGCAATCCTTTAGGGACTTTCTTAGTGGGTGATGAAGATGTGATTATGAATTTTGCAAAGGAGATACCTGACTTGGTATTTGCTTGGTCATCTTTGAAGGGATTTGATGTATTCTTGCGGTCAATTAATAAGTCATTAACTGTAGAAGCAGTTCTCAAGGAGAAGGGCTATACTTGGGAAAACGTTATTGCGTTTGGTGATGCAGGAAATGATACACCATTTATTCAGAAAGCAGGAATTGGTGTTGCCTTAGGCAATGCGAAGGATGATGTTCGCCAGTATGCGGATATCGTTGCGGATACTTGCGCAAATGATGGTGTAGCGAAGGTATTAGAAGAATTAGGGATTGTATAACGAAAAAGTAGATGCTGGTCATCTACTTTTTAAATGGTTCATACATTGGATTTGGTTGATCGAATATTTTGTGTTTCTTATTGGTGATTGGATTTCTAAATGCAATCCAATCTGCCCATAAGCCCATAGCTGGGAAATCTTTTGTTTTTACACCATAGAGTACGTCATTGACGATAGGATGATCAATACTGGAAAGATGAACACGGATTTGGTGTGTTCTGCCAGTTTCAAGTGTACATCCCAGTAAACTATAAGATTGATAATTACCCAGTGCTTCTACGCGTGTGATAGCTTCAACTCCTGTTGAAGAAACGCGATACATACCACTGTTATGACGGTCTCTTCCAAGTGGTTTATTGATTGTAATATGGAAGTTTGGATCAATATTACCATTTGTAATCGCTAGGTAGTGACGATGAATTTTCTTACTAGAAAGTTGTGCGTCAAACCATGGTTGGAAGAATGGAATTTTTGAATAGATGACAAGTCCAACTGTATCCTTATCTAGACGATGGATTGGCCGTACTGGCTGTTTGATGCCATGGTTGATCTGATATCTGGCAGCGTAAGCATTCAAGCATGTTGTATCACCAGGATCACCATGGATAATTATGCCTGCATCTTTATGCACGATATAGATGAATGCGTCTTCGTATACGACTTTGCATTCTGTTTCGGCAGGAATCCAATCGACTGCTTCTTCTGGGAAGATAATTGTGATTGTCTTGCGGTCAATGATTTCTTTACCGTGTTTGACGGGGATACCATCTAATAAGATTTGTTTATTTAGTAGTAGAAGATATTTGTTTTTCTTTGATTGGTAGTAATCATTTAGAAAATCTTCTACTGTTTTTTTAAGGTATTTTCCTTCTGGGTCAATCGTAATCGTATTATCTTTTATGAGGTATTTCATTAACCTAACTCCAATACCGTAATAGATTCTACAAGTGGTGTCTGTGGGAATAAGTCATATGGAATTACAGTCACTACGTGATAGCGTTGTTTAAGAACTTTGAGGTTCTTTGCAAGGGTAGATGGATTACAAGAGATATATACAATCTTTTTTGGTAATACATGCATGATCGTATCTAGCATTTCATCATCCATGCCACTGCGTGGTGGGTCAACTAATAAGCAGTCAACTGTTTTCTTCATTGCAATCTTGCGTAATCCGTGTGCCGCATCATCACAGATAAATTCTGTGTTTGTGATGTTGTTTAGTCTAGCGTTGTTTGTGGCATTTTCAACTGCACTTGGAACAGATTCAATGCCATAAACTACATTTGCCTTATCCTTGGCCATCAGTGCCATCGTACCGATACCGCAATAAGCTTCTACTAATACTTTACATGGATCGATCTTACTGATTGCCATCTGATACATCTTTTCGGCTTGGTCAATGTTTAGTTGGAAGAAGGATTCTGCTGAGAGTTGAAGTTGAATCTGATCCATAGAGATGGTTAATGCATGTTTTCCTGCAAGTACCTTTGCGGGCGAGCCGAAAATCTGATTTGTCTTACGATTGGTATTAAAGGATTGACATAGGGATTCCATACCAGGAATTTCCATGATTCTATCAATGATAATGGAAGGGATATGTTCTTTACCAGTGATAAGGGTGCACTGTGCTTTGCCATCGATCACACGTAGAACGATATAGCGTAGTCCTTTTTGTGATTTCTGGTTATAGGCATCATAACCTTCTTCGTTGAGAATACGTAAGATTTCTTTACGGATTTCTTCTAGCTTTGGATCATGGATTAAGAAATGTTCGATAGGGTGGAAGTGGTTTGTCTTTGGTTCGTACATACCATTCACCAAAATATCATGGGATTTCTGGACTGGTAGTTTGCATTGGGAACGGTAACCAACTTGTTTTTCACTTGCGTGCATATCACGCACGAAGGAACGTTTTACATTTCCATATTTGTATAATGCTTGTTCAAGAATATCTTGTTTGTGACGTAATTGTTTTTGGTAATCCAAAATAAAGAGAGGGCAACCATGTGCTTGTTCTAGTGGACTAGGGGATTCGATACGTTCTGGTGACTTTGTAATAAGTCGTTTGAGACGGGCCATTGCGTATTTTGGTTTTTCCTCGATGATTTCAACTTCTGCTGTTTCTTCAGGTAATACGCCATCACAGAATACTGGCTTGTGCTTAATAAAACCGATACCTTCGCCATTGATTCCTAATTTCTTAAACTCTATTTTCATAGTGACCTCGTTTGCTTAAAAGCTTCTTTCTACAATATCTGTGTTTAGCGTATCACGCTTTTATCGTTCTTAATAGATAAAATGGCAAATTAAAGATTAAATTTAACAAGCGGAAAAGAGGAAGTTCAAGATTGAGTTGTTGCAAACGCTTTCGTTACGTTTTAAAATGGATGTAACGGGAGTCAGAAAATTCTGACAAAGAAAGGGAAAGAATTAACATGAAGAAATTATTAACTTCTGTGCTATCACTTGCAATGATTGCAACGATGGCAGGTTGTGGCGGAGATACTGCAAAGAACAGTACTGCTACAGAAACAGGTTCAGGCAAGGCTACTGCTGAAGTTGCGGTTGTTACTGACGTAGGTCAGTTAATGGACAAGGGCTTCAACCAAGGTACTTATGAAGGTGCTGTAAAGTATGCAGAAGACCACAAGTTAACACACAATTACTATCAACCAGCTAACGGTGCAGACGCAACAGATAACGATCGTATCGATGCGATGAAACAGGCTATCGAAAATGGTGCGAAGATTATTGTGGCTCCAGGATTCTTACAGGCTAAGGCAATGGAAACAGTTGCCAAGGAAAACCCTGATGTTAAATTTGCATTCGTTGATGGTTGGGCTTTAGGTCTACCAAACGTTACAGCTATCGTTTATAAGGAACAGGAAGCTGGTTACTTTGCTGGATACGCTGCAGTAATGGAAGGTTATACAAAGTTAGGTTATACAGGCGGAGGCGGAGGTGCTAACCCTGCATGTAATCGTTTCGGTTATGGTTTCGTTCAAGGCGCAAGTGCTGCTGCGAAGGAAAAGGGAATCACAGTAGAAATCAAGTACTCCTATAAGTATGGTTCTACATTCTCAGCTTCAACAGAATTACAGACACAGATTGCTGGTTGGTATGCATCTGGAACTGAAGTTGTATTCGCATGTGGTGGATCAATGTTCCAGTCTGTATTATCTGCAGCTTCTGAATATGAAAATGCAAAGATTATCGGTGTAGACGTTGACCAATCTGCTGAAAGTTCAAAGGTTATCACAAGTGCTATGAAGGGCTTAAGCGCATCTGTTGAACGTATTTTAGGTCAATTCTATGATGGTAAGTGGGACAGTGAACTTGCTGATAAGGCTCAGAACCTCGGCGCAGCTGAAGGTGCTACAGGCTTGCCAGAAGACACATGGTCAATGAAGAACTTCACAGTTGAACAATATAAGGCATTGTTCAAGAAGGTTGCTGACGGTGAAATCGTACCAGATTCTAAGACACCGGATGACGCAAACAACGCTGACTGGTTGAAGGGTATTCCAAACGTAACAATTGATTTTGAAGCGTAATGAAGTCATAAGTTCTTTACAGGGATGATAGTAACGCTATCATCCCTGTATTTGTATATTCTTGTTGTATGCAAGGACGGTTTTATATCCTGTATCAAAGATACGTGATATAAAACTGCACATATAACCTTGCAAAAATATCATGTATAATTATCTTGCAACAAGAAAAAAATTGATTATTACATCGTCGGTAATGGAGGATAGACTATGGATGAGAAGATAGTTCATGAATCTCCCTATATTATTGAAATGCGCAATATTACCAAGATTTTCCCAGGTATTATCGCAAATGACAATATTACATTGCAGTTGAAGAAGGGTGAAATTCATGCGCTTTTGGGTGAAAATGGTGCTGGTAAGAGTACTTTGATGAGTGTTCTTTTCGGTCTATATCAACCAGAAGAGGGACAGATTTATAAGAATGGAAAGCCAGTTCAAATCAATAATCCAAATGATGCGAATGATTTGGGCATTGGAATGGTACATCAGCACTTTAAGTTAGTGCAGGTATTTACTGTTTTAGAAAATATTATTCTTGGTGTTGAAACAACAAAGCTTGGCTTTATCAGTAAGAAAGAAGCACGTAAAAAGGTTGTTGCGTTATCCAAGTCATATGGATTAAACGTCGATCCAGATGCGTTAGTTGAAAATATTACGGTAGGTATGCAGCAGCGTACAGAAATCTTAAAGATGTTATATCGTGATAATGATATTTTGATCTTTGATGAACCTACGGCTGTATTAACACCACAAGAAATTGAAGAACTCATGCAAATCATGAAGAGTCTTGCAAAGGAAGGAAAGTCAATCTTATTTATCACGCATAAGTTAAACGAAATTATGCAGGTAGCAGATCGATGCTCTGTACTTCGTAAGGGCGCATATATCGGCACAGTTGATGTGAAGAATACGACGAAGGAAGAACTATCAAATATGATGGTTGGTCGTGATGTTAAGTTCGTTGTTGATAAGAAGGAAAGTAATCCTGCAGAGGAAGTATTAGAACTAGAAAACTTATGTGTCTTTGATAAGATTCACAAGAAGGATAGTATTCACGATGTATCTTTCAAGGTGCGCAAGGGTGAAATTGTTTGTATCGCAGGTATTGATGGAAATGGTCAGACGGAGTTAGTACATGCAATTACTGGTCTTGAAAAGATTAAGAGTGGTAAGGTAAAACTCAATATTGATGGTGAAATGAGAGACGTATCTCATACTTCAATTCGCTATAAGAATACACATGGTATTTCTCATATTCCAGAAGATCGTCATAAACATGGCTTAATTTTGGATTATACCTTAGAACAAAATTTAGTTTTACAACGGTATCTTGAACCAGAGTTTCAAAGTCATGGCATGATACGGTTCAAGGAAGTTCGAAAGTATGCGGAAAGACTCATTCAAGAATACGACGTACGTAGTGGTCAAGGACCAATTACGATTTCTCGTAGTATGTCTGGTGGTAACCAACAGAAGGCTATTATTGCACGTGAATTAGACCGCAAGCATAATTTATTGATTGCGGTACAGCCTACACGTGGTCTAGATGTTGGTGCGATTGAGTATATTCATAAACAGATTATTCAAAGTCGTGATAGTGGAGCAGGTGTATTACTTGTTTCTCTAGAATTAGATGAGGTTATGAACTTATCTGACCGTATTCTTGTCATGTATGAAGGTGAAATTGTTGGTGAACTAGATCCTAAGAAGACAACTGTACAAGAGTTAGGTCTATATATGGCAGGTGCGAAGCGTAATGGTAAGGAGGAGAAGAGCGATGAAGAATAAAAATAAAAAATCCTCTGAAGGATTAAAGTCGCTAAGTGCTTCTTTACTGTGTATCTTCGGCGGTATCTTTGTTGGATTTGTTGTTCTTGTATTACTATCTGTATTTAATCCTCGTATTGGATTTGCGGAAGCAGTACGCGGCATTCTAATCATTCTTGGTGGACCGTTCTCTGGTGGTGGTAACTCACTATTCCAGCTTGGTAATATGTTGTTTAATGCAACTCCATTAATTTTAACGGGTTTATCTGCATGTATTGCATTTAAGACGGGTCTATTTAATATTGGTGCTCCAGGACAGTACTTAATGGGTGCGATGGTAACATTGCTTGTTTCATTATCAATCCCATCTGCAGTTGTTCCATCTCCAGTGATTTGGTTACTAGCATTAGTTTGCGGTACGTTAGCCGGTGCACTTTGGGGTGCAATTCCTGGTTTCTTCAAAGCATATCTCAATGTCAATGAAGTTATCGTTTGTATTATGACAAACTGGATTGCGGCCAATGTAGTTAGCTGGGTATTTAATGGTTCTAAGTTTATTAACGTTGCGGAATCAAAAGTAAACTTCATCATGAAAACAGAAGTAAACAATATCGCAACCGCAACATTTGGATTAGATAAAATCTTCTCTGGTGGTTCTGTTGTATCCTATGCAGACGCAAGTATCTTTCTAGCAATCTGTGTAGCCATCGCACTTTATGTCGTGATGAATAAGACGACGTTTGGATATGAACTGAAGGCTTGTGGATATAACCGTGATGGTGCAAAGTATGCAGGCATGAATGAGAAGAGAAATCTACTTCTAGCGATGGCTATCGCTGGTGGTCTTGCGGCGATGGGTGCGTCTATCTGGTGTCTCAATGGTCATCAGGACTTTAAATGGGAAACATACCAGACATTACCAGTAGATGGATTCAATGGTATCCCTGCAGCCTTGCTTGCTGGAAATAATCCTATCGGTATTATCTTTACTGCAATTTTCTTAAAGTATATCAACGTAGGTGGATCAAACCTTGCGGCAAATACTGCATTTAATGAATATGTATCTCAGTTAATGGTAGCGATGATTGTATACTTCTCAGGCTTTGCAAGATATATCAGTATGTTATTAAGTACAAAGAAAAAATCCTTACAGGAAATTGAGACAGAGATCAAAAATAGCAAGGAGGAAAAGAAATGATTTTTATTCTTCAGAAAACATTGATTTTTACCATCCCACTATTGATTGTTGCCTTGGCAGGTATGTTTGCGGAACGTAGTGGTATCATCAACATTGCATTAGATGGTATCATGATTTTCGGTGCTTTTATCGGTGCAGTCGTAACACTATTATTACGACAGAATGTGCCATTCTTCGTTGATCATAATCAGATTATGTTTGTGGTAGCGATGCTTGCGGCAGCTGTTGCCGGTGCATTATTCTCACTTCTATTATCTATATCTGCGATTAAGTTTAAGGCAGATCAGACAATCGCTGGTACAGCATTGAATCTTCTTGCGCCAGCTGTTGCACTATTCTTTATCAAGGTATTTACAAGTAAAGATCAGTTAGAGATGGGTACAGCTGTTGACTCCCTTGGACAACGTCATGACTTTGGTTATGTTATCCAAAACAAGGAAGTAAGTGGTATCTTTGCGATACTCTTTGATAAGGCATATATTTCGACCTTTATCGCAATTGTATTATTTATTATCTTATCTATCTTCTTGTATAAGACGAAGACTGGTTTACGTTTGCGTGCATGTGGTGAACATCCACAAGCAGCTGACTCTGTAGGTATCAATGTATATAAGATGCGTTATCTTGGTACAACAATCTCAGGTGCGTTAGGTGGATTTGGTGGTTACTTATATATTGCAACAGTTGCCAATGGTACTGCTTCTGGTGCAGTAGCTGGTATGGGATTCTTAGCGATGGCTATTATGATTTTCGGTAACTGGTCACCACTCGGTGTTGCCTTTGGATCCTTGATGTTTGGATTCTTGAAGTGTTTAAGTGTTGTCTATAACCAGATTCCATTCACGAAGAGTCTACCATTACCAATGTATTTCTATAACATTATTCCTTATCTTGTCGTACTAATTGTGTTAGGCTTCTCTAGTGGAAAGTCTAGAGCACCTAAAGCAGAAGGAATTCCTTACGATAAGGGAACACGTTAATCATAAAGATGGAGAAGTTGCGGCAGGCAACTTCTTTTCTTTTGTGGCTTTTGGCGCATTAGGAAAAAGATGGATCTTGTGGTAAAATAGAAGTGGTGAAAGTAGGTGATTTCTTTGTATAAAGTAAAAGATATCGTTGTCTATCGAAGAGATGTATGTCGCATTACAGGAAAGAAACGCAGTGACTTTACGGGGGAACAATGTTATATTCTTGAACCGTATTTTCCTACTTCTGGATCTGTTTCTATTCAGGTTCCAGTATCCAATAAAGCAGGTCACTTACGTGATTTGATTACAAAAGAGGAGATTGATCAGTTGATTATTGATACACCTGATTTAGAGACTCTTGAAAGTAAACCTGCGAATATGAAGAGTCAATATGCTTCACTGTTAAAAGGAAATGATATTAGTGAATTAGTACGTATCATCAAGACATCGTATGGACGCAATCAAGAGCGTCTTGAACAACATAAGAAGTTAGCTTCTATTGATGATGAATATTTACAGATAGCTGAGAAATACCTATATGAAGAACTTTCTGTTGTGTTAGATTTATCAATCGAAGACACAAAGGAATATTTTGAAAAAGAGGTAGCGAAATTAACTCGCAAATAAGAGGTGACTATGGAGAAAAATGATACACTATTGCAAGCGTTTGAGTGGTATCTTCCAGATGATAGTCAACATTGGAATAAACTGAAGGTGCTGGCACCTTCTTTTTCTAATCTGGGAGTCACACTGGTGTGGTTACCACCAGCATATAAAGGTGCAGGTGGAGCACATGATGTAGGATATGGTGTCTATGATTTATATGATCTTGGAGAATTTGATCAAAAGGGGACAATCCCTACAAAATATGGTACAAAACAAGAATATCTAGACGCGATTTCTGCATTGCAAAAAGAAAATATATCAGTTCTAGCAGATATCGTTCTTAACCAGAAAATGGGTGGTGATACAGAAGAAACGATAGATGTTATTAAATCAGACCCAAACAATCGTAATGAAGAAATCGGTGGTGATTATCAAATTACTGCATGGACAAAATTTACCTTTCCGAATCGTAAAGGAAAGTACTCTACATTTACCTGGAATGCAAGTCATTTTGATGGTATAGATTGGGATGAAAAGAAGAAACAAAGTGCAATCTATCTTATTGAAGGGAAGAACTGGGATTCAAATGTAGATAGTGAACATGGTAATTTTGACTACTTAATGGGTTGTGATGTTGATTTTAAAAATCAAGAAGTACTACAAGAATTTAATCGCTGGGGTAAATGGTATTTAGATACTACCGGTATTAATGGTATGCGTTTAGATGCGGTAAAACATATTGATAACCAATTCTTTAAGAATTGGTTACCTGACATGCGTGCATATAGAGGAGAAAATTTCTTTGCGGTAGGTGAGTATTGGAATGGTGATCTTGGTAAGCTACAGGAGTATCTTGCGGATGCCTCAGATTGTATGTCTTTGTTCGATGTGCCGTTACACTATCAGTTATTAAACGCATCCGATACAAATGGGAACTTTGATATGCGACAGTTGTTTCAAGGAACACTAGTAGAAACAGATGCGTGGCATGCGGTGACCTTTGTGGATAATCATGATACAGAACCTGGACAATCATTAGAATCCTTTGTCTTATCATGGTTTAAACCATTAGCGTATGCGCTAATTTTGTTGCGCATTGATGGCTTACCATGTGTATTCTATGGGGATTTATATGGGATTCCTGCTAAGAATATTCCTGCGGTAGCTGAGCTTCCTACATTAATGAAGATTAGAGAACTTTATGCTTATGGTGAACAACATGATTATTTCGATAATACAGATATAATTGGTTGGACAAGAAGTGGTAGTGATGAATTTAGTGGAAGTGGTTTGGCTGTTGTGTTAACGAATCGATGTGGTGGCTCTAAGAGAATGTATATCGGGACAAATCATACAGGAAAGGAATTTAGGGATATTCTAGGACACTGTGCTAATACAGTTGTGATTGATGAAGATGGTTGTGGAGAATTCTCCTGTATGGATGGAAGTGTTAGTGTATGGCTAGAAAAGACTTTAGAAGTCAAAGTAAGCCTTGACTAACAGAAATGTGTTCGGCGAAAATATAGATGTAATTTGAGGGAGTAGCTGGCACATGCCCGTGCAGCAAGTCAACATACTGGTAAAAACCTGGCTTGTTTTAATTAGCGAGACTCATGATTACCTTTTTGGTAATACATGGTCTTTTTTTATTAACATGTTCCTTACCATATTCAAAAGGAATGGATGGATATGATAAAACTATTAATACAAGCTGCTTTATTGGGTGTTGGTCTTGCGATGGATGCTTTCTCTGTATCAATGGCGAATGGTATGAACGAAAAGAAAATGGCAATATCTAGAATGATTCAGATTGCCATTGTTTTTGCGGGATTTCAATTTTTAATGCCGATGATTGGGTGGTTTGCGGTACACACGGTCTCTTCTGCTTTTACAATCTTTATGGATGCTGTACCATGGATTGCCCTCATCTTACTGCTCTATATTGGTGGTGGGATGATCAAGGATGGACTTGAAGAAGAGGAAGAGGACGAAGCTGAATACGAAGCTAGTACGCGTAAACTTCTGATTCAAGGTATCGCGACTTCGATCGATGCTTTATCCGTTGGGTTTACGATTGCGGACTATACATTATCCTCTGCGTTTATCACTTCAGTGATTATCGCAGTTGTAACATTTATTATCTGTTATGTGGGAGTATTACTAGGTAAGAAATTTGGTATGGCCTTTGCGAATAAATCATCCATTTTAGGTGGGGTAATTTTAATTTTCATTGGGATTGAAATCTTTGTGACTGGAATTGGGTTATTGTAGGATAACCTTTTTATTTTAGATTTGGAAAGATATTGATGAAGTCATCATGTATTGTTAAATCTGCGGTAGAGTCATAACTTGTTTGGTCACGATTAATTAGAACGAGTTTATCACCGCCAAAATAACGCAGTAGTCCTGCGGCTGGATATACAACAAGAGATGTACCTAAGACAATACAGGTATCTGCAGTTTGTAATGCATGTAAAGATTGATTGAGAATAGTTTCATCTAATCCTTCCTCATATAAAACTACATCAGGTTTGATGATACCGTTACATTTAGGACAATGTGGTACAGTATCCATAGTTAGAATATCATCCAGCGAATACTTTGTATGACATTGCATGCATGTATTACGTAAAACACTACCATGTAATTCTAATACATTTGTTGAACCGGCTAATTGATGTAAACCATCGATGTTTTGCGTGATGACGGTAACCTTTTTATTGCGCTTTTCTAAAGTAGCGATATATTGATGTACAAAAGAGGGCTTAACATCTGGATATAACATCTTATCGCGATAAAAGCGGAAGAATTCCTCTGTGTATTGTTTGAAGAAATGGTGACTTAGGATTTCTTCTGGTGGAAATTGATACTTCTGATTGTAGAGGCCATCTGTGCTACGGAAATCAGGAATACCACTTGCGGTAGATACACCAGCACCAGTAAAGAATACAATAAGGTTTGAATGGTCGATGATTTCTTGAAGTTCTTGTATCTGTTCGTTCATAGGGTTCCTTTCTAATAGGTATCGATTACTGTATTTGCGATTGTTAATAATTTTTCTTTTAACTCTACTGGTTGGAGTACTGTTACGCGATTATAGAATAACAAGAGCCAACTTAAAAGGGTTGGGGTAATCGCTGTTTTTAAACTTACTGTAAAGGAGTTGTCTTTTACTTCTGAAATAATCATATGACTGCCAAATTCATCTTGGATGATACTTGCCATATCAGTCGTACATTTGATGGTAATTGTTTCTGCTTTCCCTGCATACATCTTCATGGAGGTTTGTAGGTGCTCATCTAAGTTGAATGCGATTGTTTCTACTGGTTGTTCAATCAGACGAACGGTTTCCATCTTATCAATACGATAGTTTGTAAAGGATTGATACTTCTCACTATAGAGTACACAATAATATTTTCCTTCGTGGGAAGTAACAGCATAAGGCGTTAAAATATAACGCTTTTTATTTTTGCGGTATTTCTTTTCCTTGGAAATTGTATAGTCGAAGTAGTAGAAGGAAATCTGATAGGAATGCTTGATCGCATGTAAAATCAGTTTAATGTTGGACAGAATATCTTGATTATTTGTATGTGCTCTAGACTTACGTTTGAAACTGTGATATGGGCTTGCAAGTGTCTGGAGTTTAGCTTGTATTGTACTAACTTCTTGATTTGATAATGTTGTTTGTTGGTTTAAATAATCGGAAAGAATAAAATGTTCTGCTTCGTTGAAGTATGGTAGGAGGTAATAACCAGAGAAAAATTTATGAAATTCATAGCGAATATCATAGTTGTATTCTCGTAGTGTCTCAATTGCGCGATATACAGTACGTCGATTCGAAGGAAAACCTTCGGACTCTAAGATAGCCTGTAGTTCGGGCATTGAAATTAAATGTTCTTGATCTGGATATTGACGCAGTATTTCAAGAATTTGTAATGGGAGTGCGTTTGTGTTTTTCATATTCTTAATTGATGTGCATTTTTATGCACATCAATTATATACCTAACTGTTAAGATAATCCATGTAGAAAAGGTGATAAATATGACAAACAAACAACTATATTTCGTAAATCGTTCGGTATTATTTCTGGCAATTGCTTACGCAATCAATGGGTATACACTACCTTCACTAGCGTGCAGTATTGTATCTGCATTCTTAACTTGTGAGTTTATCGGATATGAAAAGATGAAGGATAGTTTGATACAAATGTTCGTTATGGGTATTGTGTTAAGCGGAGTGATTCGTATGGTTAGTTTACAGATAACATTGCCAATGTTAGAGGTATCCGCATACGCTTCTGTAATCTTTGCGGTAAATTGGGTGAAGTACCATTTCCACACAGTTTCAGAATTATTAGGGCATATCTTATCGTTGATGTTTGTATTTATTGGGATTGCGGTTGTATTGCTATTAAGTTCCTTACAGTTTGGCTATACAATGGTATTTATCACAATTGTATTTATGCCTATACTATGTTCTTATGGAATCGCATTATTCTTTACAAAAGAATATGCAAATACCTTGGATAAGAAGGCTACGTTACGTTAAAATAGGTACTAAGGAAAGTACTTATGATAAACTATCTGATAAAAAAATATATTAAAAATCCGGATGATATTCAAAATGAAACCGTCCGCTTTGCGTATGGAAAGCTGACAAGTTTCATCGGGATTATCGCAAACCTATTATTATTCATCGTAAAATTAACAATTGGTTTTATGACGGGTTCTGTTTCTATCATGTCGGATGGCTTTAATAACCTATCCGATGTGATGACATGCCTTGTGACGGTGTTAGGATATCGTATTGCAAGTAAGCCAGCGGATAAAGAACATCCGTTTGGGCATGGCCGAGTAGAGTATGTGGTTAGTTTTGTGATTGCGGTGGTTATCTTTACCGTAAGTTTTGAACTAATCAAACAGGGCATCCAACAGATAATGGAACCAAATGAGATTCTATTTCGACCGGTACTCATGTTAATACTGGTAGTGTCTATAGGTGTTAAGCTGTGGATCAGTTATCTCAACCATACAATTGGAAAGAGAATTGATAATCTTGCGATGATTGCGACGGCACAGGATGCACGTAATGATGCATGGTCAACTTTAATTACGATTGTGGCGATGTTATTGAGTCAACTCAAAACAACATTCCCATTTGATGGTGTTGCGACACTTGTGATTGCGTGTTTCATATTGAAGTCGGGATATGAATTGATTAAAGAAATTATTGATCGTTTAATTGGAAAACCAGCAGATAAAGTGTTGGTAAAACAAATTCGCGAAACCATTTTAAAATATAAAGAAATACGAGGCCTGCATGATTTGATTATTCATGATTATGGACCTGGCGTTAAGATTGGTAGTGCGCATGCGGAAGTAGATGCGAAAATGAATATTGTAAAGATTCACGATATTATCGACCAAGCAGAACGAGAAGTTGGAGATACACTACATGTGATGATGACATTGCATATGGATCCAATTGAATATGATAATCCAATTACCAATGCATATTTTGAAGATTTAAAACGTATTCTTTCAAAGATTGATCCAGCAATTACAGTTCATGATTTTAGAACAGTATTAGGTGATGAACATACCAATCTAGTATTTGATCTAGTGATTCCGTATGGCTTCCATTTGGACGATGAACAAATCAAAGCGGAAATCGATCGTCACTTTGCATCATATCCAACAAAGATTTATACCGTAATTACATTCGATCACCAATATACAGGAGGTTAGAATGAAGAAGATAACGATTTGGCATACCAATGATGTACATAGTCAGTTTGAAGATTTCTCTGCGATTGTCCATCATCTCCGTACACATATGAATAAAGAAAAAGATTTCCTGCTAGATGCAGGAGATTTTTGCGACCAGAAGTCGATCATGATCAATGGGACTCATGGCATAGGTGGTATTGAACTGTTAAAGAGTGCTGGTTATGATGCGATGGCAATTGGAAACAACGAATTCTTTGCGGGTGTTGCGTATTTAGAAGAAATGGCAAATCAGAATTTTCCATTACTATCCGCAAATCTTTTTTGTTTAAACAAGGAAAATATTCCAGGGGTATTACCTTATGTCATTTTGAATCGCAATGAATTGCGGGTATTGGTGATTGGTATTTCACCATACTGGGGAGAAAATCCTGAAAGCACTGCATTTACAGATATGTGTGGTATCAAGCTATTCGAGCCAACACCAATCATTCAGGATATCCTTGAAAAAGAAAAAGAGAATTATGATATTTCCATTCTGCTATCCCATGGTGGTATCAAAAAGGACCGTGTCATTGCGGAAGAAATTGAGGGAATAGATTGTATTATTGGTGGACATTCTCATACAGAGATGGATACGGCTGAATGCATCAATGGAACATGGATTCATCAAAGTGGTTGTTGGGCTAAGTATCTTGGTAAATTAACTTTAGAACTAGATGATGACTATCAAGTTGTGTCTGCATCTGGAGAAAGCATTGTTGTAGAAAAAGAAAAGGATTCTGCAATTGAATCGGTGATAGCACAACAAACTGAAATAGCTATCGCAGAGCTAAGTAAAGTTCTTTACGTCTTACCACAAGATTTAGAGTTTTCGATTGAACATGAATGCATGGCAATGAACGTACTTGCGGATATGATGTGGAAGACGTATCCTTCGGATTTGGCTTTGATCAATCATGGAATTCTTTCGAAGGGAATCTCAAGGAAAGTTACGAAGTTGAATCTATTGGAAGTATCTCCATCCCCATTAAATCTAACAACTGTCGTATGGTCTGGAAAGCAGATTAAAGATGCGATATTTGCATCACAAAAAAATGAGTATATTCATATGACTTCAAATCGTTGGTCTGGTTTCCGCGGTACAGAATTAGGTACAATAGCGGTAAGTTATAACGTGGAAGTAAATTGTGATTTACAAATAATTAAGATTGATGGAATACCACTTGATGAAGAAAAGTGTTATCGTGTTATTACAAGTGACTTTTTACAAAGAGGATCTGGATATGAGATGCTAGGTGAGTCACTAAAAGAAACGAACTTTGCGAAAGAGTATTTTAGAGATCTTTTAGAAATGAAATTAAATGATCTTCAGTTTATCGAATCTGCGCAAGTAATTCGTTTTCATCGAGGTAAACTATGAGGAATTTCTTTTCAAGAAGTAATTTATTACTGATATTAGCATCGATTATCTGGGGTTGTGCGTTTGTGGCACAGAATGTGGGAATGAACTATATCGGCCCATGGACGTTTTCAACAATCCGTTTTTTGATTGCTGGTTTTTCACTACTTGCAATCATTCCGATTCTAGACAAGAAACGCACCCATGTCATTCGTCCTAAGACGAAGGAAGAAAAGCAGAAGTTATTATTAGGCTCTGTCTTATGCGGTCTTGCCTTATCCATTGGTAGTATCGTACAGCAGATTGCGATGTTAACGGTGCCAGTTGCGAAGGCTGGTTTCCTAACAACCTTATATGTATTGTTCGTGCCAATTATCACACTGTTATTTGGCAAAAAGATTCCCCTAAAAGTTTGGGTTGGTATCGCAATGGCTTTATTTGGATTATACCTCTTAAGCATGGCAGGCAATCTTGCACTCGGGATTGGAGAAATATTCTTGATTCTGGCTGCATTCTTATTTGCGATACATATTATCATCATTGGGCATTTTAGTACGCGTGTTGATCCAGTTAGATTATCTTGTGGACAATTATTAATTGGTGGATTTGCGACAGTAATTCCAATGATTGTGATTGAAAAGCCTACAATAGGCGCAATCTTAGCAGCCTATATTCCATTACTATATACAGGTATCTTCTCTTCTTGTGTTGCGTATACATTACAGATTTTTGCCCAAAAGGAAGCTAACCCTACAATTGCGGGAATGTTATTATCCTTGGAGTCTGTATTTGCGGCTTTAGCAGGGTATCTAATATTGAATCAAGTTTTAAATACTAGAGAATTAATTGGTTGTGTACTCATCTTTATTGCGATCGTGATTGCACAACTTCCTGATCGTTCTGACATGGTAAATGTCACAAAAGAAACGTAATCTCTAGACATAAAAAAAGGCGTAAGCGCCTTTTTTTGTGATTTAATTCTTTGCGTCTACGATGAGGTTTGTAATCTTCTTGGCAAACTCAACTGGGTTTTTGATTGGTAATCCTTCAATCAATAAAGCTTGATCATAGAGTACATCTGTATACTCCTTCAGTTTGTCAGGGGAAGATGTAGATACTTCACGTAGCTTATTGAAGATAGGGTGATTTGGATTGATTTCTAGAATCTTTGTGGCTGTAATCGCTCT
Source organism: uncultured Solobacterium sp. (assembly GCA_963525775.1). Taxonomy (GTDB): domain Bacteria; phylum Bacillota_I; class Bacilli_A; order Erysipelotrichales; family Erysipelotrichaceae; genus Bulleidia. The sequence continues at coordinate 57,041 of CAURLC010000003.1, forward strand.
ATCCTTATTCATCGGATCATTTGCCATGTAGCGCTCCATATCAAGGGAAACACCTTCATCCGCAACGATACATACAGGATCATCAATCAAACGAGAAGAGATGCGAACTTCCTTAACTTTATCTGATAGGGCATCCTTCATCGCTGTTAACATATCCTTGTTTTCAGCTGTCTTTTCTTCAATTTCTTTCTTTTCTTCTTCGCTATCTAAGTCTAGATTTGCTTGCGAGATAGAGATGAACTTCTTTTCATCATAGCTTTGCATGATGCCGGAAACGAACTCATCACGCCGGTCTAAGAAGTAGAGAACTTCATAGCCTTTCTTCTTTAATTTAGGCATGATAGGGGAACGTTCAATTTCATCAACAGAAGAGCCGACTGCGTAGTAGATTGCGTTTTGACCTTCTACCATACGGTCTGTATATTCTTTCAAAGTAACATACTTACCTTCCTTAGAGGATCTAAATAAGATGAGATCTTGGAGTTGTTCCTTGTGAATACCATAATCTTGGTAGATACCATATTTTAGATTTAGGCCGAAGTTATCGAAGAACTTCTCGTAGTTTTCACGATCATTCTTTAACATGTCTTCTAATGCGGAATGAATCTTCTTTTCGATTGATTTCGCAAGTAACTTAACCTGACGATCTTGTTGGAGAATTTCACGTGAGATATTTAGATTTAAGTCATCGCTATCGATGATACCTTGTACAAAGCGGTAGTAATCAGGTACGAGGTCCTTTGCCTTATCAAGGATGAATACACCCTTAGAGTATAACTGTAATCCTGCTTCAAAGTCTTGATAATAGAAGTTATATGGTGTTCTGGAAGGGATGAATAATAGCGCTGTGTAGGATAGTGTTCCTTCAACGTTATAGTGAATTACCTTCTGAGGATTTTCCCAGTCATTGAACTTAGACTTATAGAAAGAGCTGTATTCTTCTTCTGTTACTTCAGACTTTGGTTTTTTCCAAAGTGGAACCATAGAGTTTAGAGTTACAAGTTCCTTAGTGTCAATTGTCTTTCCTTCTTCTGTTGGATCAGGGATAGACTTTGTGACTTCCATCTGAATAGGGTAGCGAACATAATCAGAATACTTCTTCACAAGTTCACGAATCTTATATTCTTCTAGGAACTCATCGAAAGACTCTTCTTCTGTGTTGTCTTTTAGATCAATCGTAATCTTTGTGCCTGCTTCAGGTTTTTCAATCTCTGTGATTGTGTATCCATCCTCACCAAAGCTTGACCATGCATAACCTTTTTCTTCTATAGGGGATTTTGTCTCTACGAGAACATGCTTTGCGACAATGAATGCACTATAGAAACCAACTCCGAATTGACCGATGATATCCACGTTATCTGTGTTGTTTTCAAGTTGTTTACGGAATTCAGCAGAGCCACTTCTTGCGATTGTACCTAGGTTTTTTTCTAGTTCCTCTGCACTCATACCAACACCAGTATCTTCGATAATCAATTGGCGTGTATCCTTTTTAATTTCTAGAGTAATTTTTAAATTCTCTGGATTTGTTGCGTAGCGAGAATCTGTAAGAGAGAGATAATGACGTTTATCTAAAGCGTCAGAAGCGTTAGAGATTAACTCACGTAAGAAGATTTCACGATTGGTATAAATCGAGTGAATCATCATATCTAGCAATCTTTTAGATTCTGCTTTAAATTGTTTCTTTGCCATAGTAATACACCTCCTTAGCACTCTTATGCTATGACTGCTAATATAGTGTACCACTGAATGAGAATGATTTCAAATTAAAAACAAAGATTCCAGTTTTATTGGAATATCTTAAGATAGGATGGTGAAGATGATAGGAGATAATACTAGTTATAATGGGATATTCTATTAGTAATGGAATATAAATAACACTCTATATTTTCTGTAGTACAGTATGAAAACCAGTATTCATTTTCTATATTTGAGTTATGAAAAAAACAATACAAGATTCTATGAGATTAATGACATACCAAATGAGAAAATTACGCATCAATCATCATATGACCCAAAAACAAATGGCAGATATTTTAAATGTTTCAGCACAATCAATTTCTGCGTATGAAAATGGTGTGATTCGTCCAGACATCGAAATTATTATGAAATACGCCGAGTATTTTAAAGTGGATATGGATTATCTAACCGGTGTTAATTTATATGGACCAATCAAAGATGTATTTCCAACGCAGACGGAAGCACAGATGTTTATGGCATATCGCAGAAGACCTGCTTGGATGAGAAAGGTGATACGTGAGCTTTGTTTTAATGGAACAAAGTATCATACCCAAGATGAAGAGTCAGAATATTCAACTCTGTTAAGTGATCATGAAGGGGAATATCAATAAAGACATCCATGTTTCGTTACATAGATGTCTTTTCATAAACACGAATACGGAACTGACAAGTAAGATCTAATGTTGGAATCTTTAATAAACGTTGCTTGTCCTCAATGGATGTTTTATATGCATATGGTGTCATCTGAAATAATTGATACAGTGTTTCTTGATCTAGTGTAGTTGTATTTTCAATCATTTCATCTTGAATCAGTGTTAAGTTTGTATTGATATCCTCCATGATATTTTCATATGGAGTATCATAGAGGACAGCTTTCATTTCGAATAAGTGTTTTGGACCAGGGGTAACGAAGATAAACTTACCACCTGGTTTTAAGATACGCTGTAATTCTTCAGTTGCGGCAGGTGCGAAACAAGTAACTGCAACATCACAGGATTCATCTTCGATTGGAAGATGGAAGATAGAGGATACAACATACTGTGTCGATTTATCTGTTTTAGAAGCGTGTTTCAGAGCATCCTTTGATAAATCAAAGCCATATTTTTCTTGTGCAATAAAACCGTCTGTGTAATACCCTTCACCACAGCCAAGGTCAACAAAGACTTCTGGATGAAACTTTGTATTTAGATTGATGAGATATTCCTTCAAGAAGGCATAAACACCTTTTTCTAGAAAAGCGGTACGTGCTTTTACCATCTCGACATTATCACCATGGATTGGTTTATTGGAACGATATAGGTTGATATAACCCTGCTTTGCGAAATCAAAGTGATGGTTATTTTCGCATACGAGTTCACGCGCAATGTGAGTGAATTTTGTTTTACAAATTGGACAAATTAATTTCATAGATAAAGTATAGCATAAAGTACTTGACTGAAAGTCAGTCAGTGATATAGTAGATGTAGGAGGTAATAACAGATGCCTGAGAATAAAGATAACGAAGAACGAAAGAATGAGTTTATAGATGCGGCAGAAAAGCTATTTAAAGAAAATGGCATTGTAGAGACAACAATCAGCTCCATCGTAAAAGAGATGGATGTAGCAAAAGGACTATTCTACTATTACTTCAAATCAAAAGATGATGTAATTGAAGCAATTAGTAATAAATACAACGAAGCATTTAATGCCATGATGCAGGAAAGCATGAATAAAGAGGATTATACAGAACGTTTAAAACAGTTCGTAAATAATTCTGTAAAATCTTTCCGTGTATTACATGAAAAACTTAATGGTGAAGATGGCGCAGATCTTTCTAACTTAAGTGTTAGATCTACCTTAGAAGCGAAAAATAAAGCCATTACAGATTTAACAAAGTTATTTGATGAAGGCGTACGACTTGGTGAGCTAACATTGGATAACACGAAGTATTATGCGAATATCTTGATTAGTGGTATTGTTGAACTGATTGATCAAGGTGAAGCTACTAACGATGAAATTGCATTTATTATTTGGGACCTCATTGAAAGGGCCGGAAAGGACTAAGGACATGTCAGAAAATAACAAGAATGGATTCGATGATTTAGGAAAAACAATTTCCGATTTAGTAACAAATGTTACAAAGGTTGTAACAGAAAGCACAGAAGGACTCACTTCTAAGCTAAAGGTTGAAAAGCAGAAGGCTGAAATTCGTGCAGAGATTGGTCATCACTCACGTGAACTATCAAAGTACTATGAAACATTAGGCCGTAACTATTACAACGATATCGTCATCAATAAAAAGTCTGGTACATATACAGAAGTAATGGACAATATCCGTACAAAAGAAAAGTTAATCGAGCTTCTGAATGAGAAGTTAGACGTATTAGAGAAGTAATGAAAAAAGTGCGATTCTTAGGAGTCGCACTTATCTTTTTTGCGGGAATCATAGGAATACTTACAACCGCAATAATCTTGTCGGTATAGACAATACGCGTCGGATATTTCTGTGGAGTGTTGTTGGCCATTTCCTTTTTTGAAATCAGAGTAGAAATATTTTGTATGAGCATATTTCTGTTGTAGTGAGCGACCAATCTCATTGAGTTTCTGAGAATCTTTTTGGCGTGAGAAGGTCATGACAGTTGTAAAGTAGTCATAACCATTTTCATCAGCGTAGGCAAACGCTGCGTTCATTCTCTCTGTATAACATGAGAAACAACGTAACCATCCTTCTGGATCATCTTTACGTTTTGCCAAAAGCTTTTGGTCAAAGGCATCATAGTTATATGGCTCTATTACCAGCTTGATTTCTCCATGCCATCTTTCGTCCAGATACCGTTTCATATCAGATAAACGCATGTCGTATTCTGAGGCTGGCCAGATGTTGGAGTTATTATACATAATCGTCACATCAAAGACTTCATGAAGAAATTCCAAAGGCCAACATGCGCATACAATACAACATGCATGCAAGAGTAATTTTGGCTTTTTGTTTGTGCTAGCTTTGATGTTTTTCATCTCCTTAAGAGACTCTACATAGTAGTTTGTCTTCGCAGAAGATTTGCGATTCTTTAAATAGGCAATATAGGCTTCTTTTTCTTTCTCATTCATTGGTAATTAACATACAATCGCCGAAGGAGAAGAAACGGTATTTCTCCTGTACTGCATGGCGATAAGCTTCTAGTGTAAATTCATATCCTACAAAGGACGCAATCATCATAATTAGAGTTGATTTTGGTAGGTGGAAGTTTGTTAACATACCATCGATTGTATGCCACTGGTATCCTGGATAGATAAATAGTTTTGTCTCGCCAGAACATTCTTCAAACTTACCAAAGCGATTCCATACGGACTCAAGTGTACGTACGGATGTTGTGCCAATCGCAAAGATACGTTGGCCATTTGCCTTGGCTGTGTTTAATATATCTGCAGCTTCCTTGGACATATAGTAAACTTCACTATGCATGTCGTGGTCTTCGATATCTTCTGTATCCATTGGTCTAAATGTACCTAAACCTACATGTAGTGTTACATCAACGACTGTAACACCTTTTTCTTTGAGCTTTGTAAAGATTTTATCTGTAAAGTGCAGTCCAGCAGTAGGTGCAGCGGCAGAACCTCTTACCTTGGCATATACTGTCTGATAGCGTTCTGGGTCATTTAACTTCTCTTTGATGTATGGTGGTAATGGTACATTTCCTAATTCATCTAAGATTTCATTGAAGATACCATCGTAAATCATACGCATCTTACGTAAACCTTTTTCGCCTATTTCAACGCATTCTGCACGTAAACGTCCATCGTGGAAGGAAACAATAGCGCCAAGTTTCACTACCTTTGCATTACCAACGAGACACTCCCAAACATCATCTGGAAGCTGTCTTAGTAGAAGTAACTCAACATGAGCACCTGTTTCTTCCTTTGTACCAAATAATCTAGCAGGGATAACACGTGTGTTATTGCGCACTAGAACATCACCTGCATGCAGGTAATCTACGATATCGTAGAAGTGCTTGTCTTCATATTTCTTTTCTGTATTATGAATGACAAGCATACGAGAAGAAGTGCGATCAAGCAGTGGGGTTTGCGCAATCAGTTCTTCAGGTAGGTTGTAATCAAAATCACTTGTTTTCCATTTCATATTAAAATCCTCTGTGGTCAAATTTCATCTTCGCAAGAGTTTCCTCTTTGAAGTCATTAAAGCGGTCTTCCTTGATAGCTTTTCTTGCGTCTTCCATAAGCTTCACTAAGAAACGTAAATTATGGATAGACATTAGGCGTGTGCCAAATCCTTCATTGGTACGTTGGAGATGGTTGAGATATGCCTTGGTATAGTTACGGCATGTATAACAATCGCACTCTGGATCGAGTGGGGTAAAGTCATTCTTGTAGATAGCCTTACGGATAGAGATTCTTCCTTCACTCGTCATCAGGGTTCCATGTCTTGCGATGCGGGTAGGTAGTACGCAATCACACATATCAACGTTGCGGCTAACTGCTTCTAATAAGTCATTGACTGCACCTACACCCATTAGGTATCTTGGCTTATCAAATGGTAAGGCGTCTGATGCCCACTTTACCATACGATACATTGTCTCTTTGTCTTCGCCTACGGATGTACCACCAATCGCATATCCCGGAAAGTCCATCTCAATTAGCTTTTCAGCACAGTATTTGCGTAGATCTTCATAGTCACCACCTTGGACAATGCCAAAGAGTGCCTGTTCTTCGGGACGGCTGTGTGCTTGTTTACCGCGGAGTGCCCAACGTAATGTTCTCTCTGTACTCTTTTCGACGTATTCACGTGTTGCAGGGTAAGGGATACATTCATCAAAGGACATAATGATATCAGCACCAATCTTATTTTGAATCTGGATGGATTTTTCTGGGGAGAGGAAGAGTGTATCTCCGTTGAGAGAGTTCTTGAACGTAACACCTTCTTCTGTAATTTTACGTTGATCTGCGAGGGAAAATACTTGGAATCCTCCACTATCTGTTAACATAGGACCATTGTAGTTCATAAACTTCTGAACTCCACCAGCTTGGTCAACAATATCTTCGCCTGGTCTTAGCCATAAATGATAAGTATTGGCAAGTACCACACCAGAACCTAAATCTTTTAATTCCTCTGGGGATACGAATTTAACGGTTGCTTGTGTACCGACAGGCATAAACATTGGTGTCTCAACATCACCGTGTGGTGTGTGTAAAATACCTGTACGGGCACCGGATTGTTTACAGATATGTGTAATTTCAAAAGTAACTGGTTGTTTCATGATTTCCCTCTTTTCCGCTATAAAGTATATCAAATATTACTTTAATTCGCTGAGAAACATCTGCGTGTTATAATGTTTTTATGAAATCGAAAGAGATACGTGTTAGAAATTTACCGAAAGATGACGTTCCATTTTACGTTTCAAATGTAAAACCAACATCATTTTTAATGATTGCGATGATAATGGGTATTTGTTTTTTGTGGATACGTTCGTATTTGCAGGTGATTGGGGTCATGGTCATCATGGTGTCGTTATTCTCATTATTGATGTTGCCGGATTGTAAACTATATGAAATTCATCAGGATTACATCGTACTCTATAATCGACACGATAAATCAGAATGTTTCATTATCTACTATGAAGATATGGTATCTTGGCACTATGAATGGAATCCAAGCTATGACCAACTCGTGATTTCACTAGTGGATGGCAGTGTAGAAAAACAAGAAGTCTATGCGAAATATCGCATTGAGAAGTGGTTAAATTCTTTAGCACCAGGCAAACAAGCAAAAAAGAATTATAGAAAGTAGGATGTGATGAAATTAGTAAATCCTGAAGCAGTTGAGAAATGTAAAGCAAATATGATCTGTGAAGCGGATGTTGATAATATGAGTCTTATCTTTGATATGTTTAGTGATAGCACTAGACTCAAGATTATGAATGCACTCTTTGTCAGTGAACTCTGTGTTGGTGATTTGGCTGCATTATTACAGATGAGTACCAGTGCGATCAGTCATCAATTATCTTCTTTGAAAAAAACGAAGCTAGTAAAGACAAAGAAGATTGGTAAGAACGTCTATTATTCCATGGCAGATGAACATATCGAAAAGATTTACCAGATGACATACGAGCATATTAAAGAAGATGACTAAGATTGTAGCGATTGACTTTGAAACCGCCAATAACAAAATGGCAAGTGTTTGTTCGGTAGGAATTGCGGTTATGGAAGATGGGGTCATCATTGACCACTATTACTCGTTAATTAAACCGGAAGAAAATGTCAGTTATTTTTCTCCTTACAATATTCGTATCCATGGCATCACTGCTAGGGATGTTAAGGATGCGCCAACATTTTCAGAAGTCTACCGTGAATTAACAGGATATTTTGAAGATGCAGTGATTGTGGCACACAACGCTCGCTTTGATATGAACTGCTTAAAACAAGCCTGTTTAAATACAGGCACAAAGATACCGTTTATTGAGTACTTCGATACGGTGGAATTATGCAAACGTGTATTTTCAAATCTCGAACATCATCGCCTGAATGATGTATGTGAGTATATTGGAATTGAATTAGATCATCATAATGCTTTAAGCGATGCGAATGGATGTTTAGAAATTGTAATGGCAGTGATGAATCTTGTTGGAGAATATGATATTTACCAACTACTAGAACGTTGTCAAACAAAACTTTATCGGTTATAAAACGAACAATGAATACGCTTTGTATTCGTTGTTTTTTACTAGTACAATATCAATAATTTTGTAAAAAACAATATCAAAAAATGATTACAATTTCCCTTTTGCATGCTAAAATAACTCTATTATACATGGGAGGACAAAAGGATGAAGAAAATCAGAGTGATTAGTTTTCTTTGTGCTCTGCTGATGGTATGTAGCATTTGTGTGACCACAATTTCTACTGCAGTATTCGCAGATTCATCAACACCTACAACACAACCAGTACCAACGACTAGAACTTATACCGTTCGCCATATTCGTCAGACATTATCTGGCAGCTATGAAGACGAATCCTTGGCAGAATATGAAACTCTTACAGGTAATGTAGGGGATATGACACAGGCAATCGCCAATCGAACATATCCTGGGTTTCAAGCTCTGATTCCTGAACAAGTAAAGATAGCACCAAGTGGAGATATTACGGTTTCTGTTTATTATGCAAGAAAGAAGTTAACGACATATTTTCATACAGGTGATCCAGCACAAGATTTCCATTTAACATATTTATACGAAAGTACACAGACACAACCAGCTCAACCAACGATTCCAGGCAAGGTATTTATTCGTTGGGCATATCAGGATAGCACAGGTGCTTTACAGACATGGAATGCTGGAATACAACCAGCAGAGGATATGCATGTATATGCAGAGTATGATATTCCATTCCAATCGACATATATTATTAATTATTGGTATCAAAACGCAACGGATGAAGTATCCTTTACAGATGCACAAAAGACCTACTCATTATTCAATACCGAGACGAAGACGCAGAATGTAAATAGTACGGTTGTATATAATGGTCCACAATACGATACGACATATCGTAAATATAATCAGGTAAAGACTGATGCAGAAAATGCGACAAAGCTTGTCTTAGCGGATGGTTCAACTGTGGTAAATGTATACTATGATCGTCCGGTGATGACAATTACTCTTGTGTATTATAACTTTTCTACAAATACAGAAGAGCGTCGTGAGTCATACCAGGGAATCTATGGACATAAGACAGATGGTATTTTTAGCATAGACCTAACATATCTATGGTCTGCACCAAATAATGCAAGTTCTCACTATGATAAAACACCACCTACCTTTATAGAACAACAATTCTTTAATGTTGATCCATATCATTTGGAATTCCATGCTAGAAAATTAGCAGTAGCTCCAAGTCCAAAGAAGATTCATATAATTTATCACGAGCAAAATCCTGATGGTACATGGTCAAGAAATCCAAATAATCGTATTTGGGATGTAGATACACTTACTTACAGTAAGTTTAGCGTATATTTCCCTAATACGGCCGCATTTAACTATTCCTATTATTATTGGACAAATGGGGTAGATGAGTATACGACAGATGTTAATGCGTCTAACCCAGATTTAACTGCATATACTGGTGGTTCACTCATCGTTGTATACAACAACAATCAAGTGGTAAATGACTATGATGGTGATGGACAAACATATATGCACATATATAAAACACGTAATAAATATAATCTACACCTAGAAAATACAGATGGAACAGTACTAAATCTTTATTATGGAGAGCCATTATCCAACTACCAAAATATCCTAAATAATCCAGTTAAGCCAAGCAATGTACCATCACACTATGTATTTACGGGTTGGTATACAACTGATACATTCCAAGAGGGTACTAAGTTGAAAGAGAACGCAACAATGTCTAGCTATGACCGTTTTCTATACGCAAGATGGGAAGAACCAAGGGTAAATGTTACGGTTGTAAGTAATGGTGCTACTTCTGTACTTCCGGCGACCGTGACGATTCCAATGATGTCTAGTGTACGTAAGGATATTCCAAATATTCCTTCTAAAGATGGATATTGGTTTGATGGATGGTATAAGGATCCAGCATTTACGCAACCTTTTGATATCAATGAATCGATTGCATATGATATGACAATCTACGCAAAATGGGTTAATCGTAAGCCGACAAGCTGGCGAATTCGTTATATTGATGATCAAGGAAGAGTTCTTGCGCAGGAAGATACAGGAAATGATAACCTATTTACAGTACTCTTTAGATATGGAAAGTTGATTCCAGATTATGCAGTGGATTATGAAAGTAAGAATTTAACACTTTCATCTGATCAGATGAATCTATTAGATTTTATCTATACATACCGCGTGAAGACAAATTGGGTAACAGAAGATGGTACACCAATTAAGGAAACAGTCTATGGAACATTTGGTCCAGAAGTATTTGATGGATATGTATATGTATCTACAAATACAGCGATAAATGGTGATACTACACATATCTATCGTTGGGTAGGTATCTCTACACCAAAGACAGTTGACCATAACCAAATGGCTTGGTATATGGCTATCCTATGTCTTTCTTCACTAGCAGTGGTATCCATTGCCTATATGAAGAAGTCTTATCGATAATACATACATAAAAGCGACTAGTGGTCTGGTCGCTTTCTTTGCAAAAATAGAAAAATGAAATAACGGTGATAATACAAACTATCCTGTTATAATACATTCATTGATAATGACACAATCTGAGAAGCTTGTGCCATTTCTTTTTAAAGGAGAAATGAAGATGGAATTATTGGACGCTATCAAGCAAAGACATTCCGTACGCTCGTACTTAGATAAGTCAATTGATACAGATGTACGAAATGAACTATGTAAGTATATTGACGAATGTAACCAAGAAGGAAACCTACATATTCAACTAATTGAAAATGAACCACAGGCATTCGCAAAACGCTTATATCACTATGGTTTATTCTCTAATGTAAAAAACTACATCGCTTTAGTTGGTAAGGAAGATTCAACCTTCAATGAACGTTGTGGCTACTATGGAGAGAAGATTGTTCTTAAGGCACAAATGTTAGGACTTAATACCTGCTGGGTAGGCGGTACCTATAAAAAGATTGAAAGTGTCGTAGATATCAAACCTGGTGAAAAGTTCTTGATGATTATCGCAATTGGATATGGCGAAAACCAAGGAAGAGAACATAAATATAAGAAGGTAAAAGACTTATCCATTGGCTATCCTGAACTGCCGGATTGGTTTATTAAAGGGGTAGAGGCTGTGGCTATGGCTCCATCTGCTTTAAACCAGCATAGTTATCACTTTGGTTATAGAGCTGGCAAAGTTTATGTTAAAAAGGGTCTTGGCTTTACGTTAGATACCGATATTGGTATTGCAAAGTATCACTTTGAAGTTGCATCAGGAAAAGATTCCAGTATTTGGGAATGATAGTAATTGAAATAAATATTTCAAATTTCTAATTTTAGTGAAATTTTTTTCAGAGAAAATGGGATATGTTTACAGAAATATTCTGTAATAGTATAATGAAAACATCAAAGGGGTATACAATGATTGAATTTGAAAATAATGCCTATTTCTGGCAGAAGTTAGATACGCTGTACTTATCCAGTGGATACCAAATTACAAGAAAAAAAGGTGAAGTTCATCCACGTTTTCAGAACTTAATCTATCCAGTTGATTATGGATATATCAACGATACAAAGAGTTTTGGAAAAGATGGTGTATCAGTTTATGCTGGTAGTGGCAATCGATATGAGATTAGTGCATTAGTTGTCGCAGCAGACATCCTCATCAAGGAATTAGATGTAAAGGTTCTTGTAGGTTGTACAGAGGAAGAAGTAGACCAGGTATTGCGTTTCCTCAACCAAACAAATTATCAAAAGACTGTATTAATCCGTAAGGGTAATGAATTACCATCTTGGGCAGAAACAGATATTTAAAAAACCGATTCCAGTGAATCGGTTTTATTCTTGGTATGGTTCACCATTGAAGTTGATACGGAAGTCTTCTGGACTACGTGTATCAATTAACTGTTTTGCGAAGTTAACTGCTTTACCATATAATTCTGGAAATGACGCATGAATCTCTTTTGTTAAGTCATAGCGAAGTGGATAAGATTTATGTTCAAGGTTTAATACCTTAAAATCATTTTTGTTATACAATACCATGCCGGATAAAACGGGTGGTATTTTAATTTGTTTCTCTAATGCACATAATAAATCATACTTTAACTTCGTTGGATATAAGAACTTTGTATAACGAACAATCTCTGTCGCAGATTCTGCACATAAACTAGGTTTGATTTCTAGATTAAATACATTTTGGAACATTCCTGCATACATTAATCCAAGTTTTGACTTAGATATTTTATCAATCTTCATATATCTGAATACATCATAGGATTGTTCACTTCTTCCACGTTGGTGTAACATCCATACATCAATATTAGCTTCACTGATAACGTGTGCAGCACCTTCGTGTAAACCTGTTTGAATATGAGTGTCTCTTGCGACGGCATTGATTAATGGGTGTGCGGTTGAATCCAAAGCGTAGTGGCATAAGAAGCCATAGAAGTAACTTCTAAGATCAGAATCATTTTCACTATATTTATCAAAATATTCAATGAATTTATCACACTTTTCATCATGCATTAGATCGCCATATTTTTTTAGGGAACCTGGTAATAGAGAAGCTCTTGAAAAGAATAACATATCCGGACCTTGAGAACCGAGATAAAACATTTCTTTATTTGTTATCATGCTTGCATGTGATTCATCCATTGTGCGAAGCACATCCTTCGCAAATTCAACATGTGTTGTAGCAGCTGGCATAGTTTTCTACTTGAGGATAGTATCCTCAATCTCCTTCATTTTCTTTGCAAGTCCATAAATCTTATGGCTTGGTAGGGAACATAAACCAACGCGAATACCGTGGTTTACCTTCACTGTATAAATGTGATTCTCTATGAACGCTTCATGTACTTTTTTGCATAGGTCGTTATCATAGATCTTTAATGTTACAAAGAAGCCTTCACGGAATGGATAATGTGCTAGTCCAACTTCGTGTGCTTCTGTAACGAAGATGGAAGAACGTTCTTTCATGAGGTCGATATAGAGCTGTTTCTCCTTGAGGAATTCTTTACGATTTTCGTTAACGACCCAACTGAAGTTTTCCATTGCGGCATTCGGAATATTAGACCAAGTAGCACGTGCTTTCTTTTCTAATACTGTCTTCATCTCTGTAACGGATTCTTCCTGTTGTGCAAGAATCACAGTAGCTCCACAACGTAAGCCATAGGAAGTCATTGTTTTAGAACAGGAGAAGCATACGATAATCATTGCGTTATCGCTAAGTTCATTCCAGGTTTCCATATACTTACGTGATGTATCTACATTGTAAGCATAATCGATATACGCAATATCATCCATTAAAATGATAGGATGTGTTTTAGATACTTCATTTACAAAGTCGATAACTTCTTTCCATTCCTCATGGCTCATTGTATATCCAGTAGGATTTTCACAAGGGTCATTGATGAGTAATAGAATACGTTCTTGCGTCTTCATCACTTTCTGAACCGTTTCTTTGATGGAAGCGATATTGAAGTGATTATCTTCACTAAAGAGTTCATACTCAGCAATTTTTAAGTTATTCTCTGTAGCCATCAAACGATAACTACCCCAAGCAATATTTGGAATGATAACAGTTTCTCCTTCGTCTAATACAGAAGTAAAGGTAGAGCTAACTGCACCTGAGCCACCTGGGGTTGCGACAACGTTATGTGCAAGTTTTAGATTAGTACCTTGTGTTACCCATTCATACACATCTTTTCGAAAGTTTGGGTTACCATCAAAACTTGCGGCATAGGAAGCTTTGATACGATGGTCGATTTTATCATAGTGATCAAATACCGACTTGAGTGCAACGAGGTTTCCATCGTTATCACAAAGTGTACCAATCGTTGCGTCAATTACATTTTCTTCCCCATTGATACGTTTATCTTCTTTTGCTTTCGCAACGACAGTAAATACTGCATCAGCGATTGGAGTTAGATTTGCGCTCTTTTTTGTAAATGTCATAATTCATCCTCCTCAAATAAATATGTTCCAATTCGTAACATTGTACTGCCATGTTCAATTGCGATTGGATAGTCATGACTCATACCCATAGAAAGAGTATGGAAATATTGTTTGCCAAATATTTCTTGAAGATGCTTGAAGATATCTTGTGCTTTCGCAAAGACTTCGTGGATACGTGCTGTATCTTCTGTGTGTGGTCCCATGGTCATTAAACCCTGTATCGAAATATGTGGACACTCCTGTAGTAGGAAGTTTGTAAATGTCTCCACATCAGTGGGATCTAATCCGCTCTTATTGCTATCTTCATTAGCTAAATGTAATTCAATCAGCACATCAACCGTACGATTTAATTTAGTCGCTTCTTTCTCGATAACTTTCGCCAGGGCGATATTATCGAGTGATTGAATAAATGAAACAATTGGTAATATATCTTTTACTTTATTACGTTGTAAATGACCAATGTAATGCCAAGCAATATCTTTTGGTAGAACTGCTGCCTTTGAAACAAGTTCGGCAGCTCTATTTTCCGCAAAGATTCTTTCGCCTGCGTCGTAATACGATTGTATTTCTTCGATACTGTGATGCTTGGAAACAACACATAAATCAATATCTAAGGCTGCTTGCTTAATCTTCCAGTAATGTTTTTCTATCATATTGCAATTATACACCAATGGTTTTGTGCATACAAAAAGAAAACCTGCTGATGTTACAGCAGGCGAGAATTAAAACCAAGGAATTGGGAATGTATTGGATGAATCAATGAGCTTATAGCGCTTGAGTACAGGTGCTAATGCATTGAATACAATGACTAGTAAAATGACTTCAATTGGGAATAAGAGAGAATTCTTAATGAAGCTCTTTGTAAAGTAGAAAATGTAACCTTTGCCATACAACATAGAACTCCAAAGTGATCCAACTACTACATTTACAAATAATGAGTTGATGAGTTTCGCGATAACAATCTTAACGACAGTAATCTTCTGTTTATATAAGAAACATGACCATACTAGGCACGCTAGCACAGGAGTTAATGTATATCCTGCAAAGTAGACACCGCCACCACCTAAGAAGAAACCTAGGTTATCTGTAATAATTGCGGATAGTGCTCCAGCCACTGGGCCAAGAATCGATGACTCAATTGCAAGTAGTACAAAGCCAAATCCTACTTTTAAGTTTTCAGATACTGGAAAGTAAAGATTAGAAGCTACAATCTTGAGTGCAATAAATACACCCATTAACGCTAGAAATTTTACTGATTTTAGTTTTGATGCGGATGAATTCCAAAATTCTTTTTTAAACATATAAAAAACCTTCCTTTCACATCCATTTGTGAAGAAAGGTTTTCATTCACATAATGGGAGTTGTAATGACCGCAAGCTATGCTTTTCGTCTGTAGGGACCCGTTCCAAACAGCACTTAACGCCAATTACGTCTATAACATAGCATAAGTATGTGCAATGTCAAATGGTGTGCATGGAATTCATGATATAATAGGGCGGTATGAAGAAAATATCCGTTACATGTGAAAGAAAAGAAGATATTGCACTGCTCAAAGAAGCAGGTGCAGATGAAGTAATCGTTGCGCTTGAAGGAGGAGTATTTAGCTCGCTCCACACTTTTTCAATTGCGCAAATTGCAGAACTATTAACGCAAGCACGTTTGGTGCAGATACAGCTATTTGTGCTGATGAATCGTTTGTTTCCACAAAGTGAGATTAAACACGCACAACAAGAACTAAAACAATTACTTGAGATTGGGATTGATGGTGTCATTATTGCAGATCCTGGTCTATATCAAGTGGCCAAGGAGCTATCCTTAGAAGATAAACTCATCTATAGCCCAGAGACTTTAGTGACTTCTGCAGAAGACGCAAAATTTTGGCTGTCCACAGGAATGTATTCGGTGAATATTTCACCGCTTTTAACAGAAGAGGAAATCTTGAAGATTGCATCAAATGTACGTCATTGTGGTATTCAGGTATTTGGATACCTACTCATGAGTATTTCAAAGCGACCATTACTAACAGCATATCAAGAAGTCGCAAATATCAAAGAACCTTTACATCATAACCATCATCTATACCTTCGTGAACAAAAGCGTGATGGTATGATGCCAGCATATGAAAATGAAGCAGGTATGATGATATACACGGATTTCGTACAGGAATCATTTGCGTGGTTACAACCTTTTTCAAACGCAGGCATTCAGCGTTTTGAAATGTATGGAAACTATATTCCGCAAGATGCACTATTCGATGCGGTACGTATGTATCGTCGTGTGCTTGATGGGGAAGATGGTGAGAGTGTTAGAAAGGAATTTGTTTCGAAATATCCAGAGTTACCAGTATCTGATGGATATTATGGACAGAAGACGATCAGATAAAATTTATGATGAAGAAACCTG
The DNA here is from genome assembly GCA_963525775.1 of uncultured Solobacterium sp. Classification (GTDB taxonomy): domain Bacteria; phylum Bacillota_I; class Bacilli_A; order Erysipelotrichales; family Erysipelotrichaceae; genus Bulleidia. The sequence goes on from CAURLC010000003.1 coordinate 73,786, forward strand.
AAATATTAGCCCCTGCAGGGGATCTGAATCGTTGTAAGACGGCGATTCGTTATGGTGCCGATGCGGTCTATATTGGTGGACAATCCTATTCTTTACGCTCAAGAGCTTCCAACTTTACGATGGAAGATATCAAAGAGGCGTGTGAATTTGCCCGTCAATATAACGCACATATCCATGTCACAACAAACGTCATTCCTCATGAAGAAGATTATGAGGGTTTACGTGAATACTTAATGAAGTTAGAAGAGTATGGTGTTACAGCGATTATCGCAGCTTCACCATCGATTATGAAACTTGCGCGTGAGTGTGCACCGAAATTGGAGATTCACTGTTCTACGCAGATGAGTATTACAAATGTCGAAACAGCTAAATTCTTACACGAACAGTTAGGACTAGACCGTGCAGTACTTGCTCGTGAATGTTCGATTGAAGATATCTATGCCATTACGAAAGAGTGTCCAGTGGATACGGAAGCCTTTATCCATGGTGGTATGTGTGTAAACTACTCTGGTAGATGCACATTATCCAATCGTATGACATTACGTGATGCCAACCGTGGAGGTTGCGCACAAAGTTGTCGTTGGCAATATCATGTTTATCAAGATGATAAAGAATTAAATACAGATATTTTATATTCCATGGGTTCTAAAGACTTACTCGCAGCGGACTATATGTATGAATTAATGGATGCAGGTGTTAGTTCCTTGAAAATTGAAGGACGTATGAAGACAGAGTATTATGTTGCTTCTGTTGTGAGTGCATATCGTCATCTGATCGATGAGATTGCAGAAAATGATGGACCACTTTCACCAGAAAGATTGGCATATCACAAAAAGGAAATCTCTCGTGCTGAAAATCGTCAGACAACAACAGCGTTCTATCCTGGTGAGGCAGGATTAAATACATTGATTTATCATGCATATTCTGATGCGGATGTAAATCATGACTTCCTTGCCAAAGTTGCTGGATACGACCAAGACGCAAATGTAGCCTACTTAGAGACGCGTAATGCATTTGATGTTGGTGAAATGTTAGAAGTGATTTCACCTGGCAAAGACAAGCGTATTTTCAAAGTCGAATGGATCAAAGACCCAAAGGGAGAGTACCTTGCAAGTTCTAGACGTCCGATGGTAGTGGTGCAAGTTCCAATTCCATTTGAAATAGGTGAAAATGACCTAGTGCGGAGGGCACGCTAATGTTATTAGAAGGAAATGTCAGTGTAAAAGCTGCCATTCTTGGAAATCATCGCAAAGTAGAAAAACTTTACTACGATAAACATAAAAATGATAAAGACTTAAACTTTATCTTACATCGTGCAAAGGAAAAAGGGATTCCATGCATGCCATTAGAACGTGAAGAAATTAATGCAATGGCAACTGGAAGAACACATGGTGGATTGGTTGCAGAAGCCAGTCCTAGAGTCTATCAAGAACTGTCTGAATGCATGCATGGCAAAACACCATTTCTTGTATTGCTAGAAGGAGTAGAAGATCCATTTAATTTAGGATATATTATCCGCACTTTATATAGTGCAGGTTGTGATGGATTGATTCTACCTAGACATGATTGGGCAAGTGCGGAAAGCACAATTGCCAAATCCAGTGCGGGTGCCTTTGAATACATGAATATTGTCATGTCGGATGATTTACCACAGTTAGTAAAAGACATAAAAAAACAAGGTGTTAAAACCTACGCAGCAATGCGTAAAGACGCGATTACATATCTAGAAGCCAACTATCGTAAGCCTAGTTTAATAGCCATCGGTGGCGAAATGAGAGGACTATCATCCGCTGTGCGAAATGAGATTCAACAAAATATCTATATTCCATACGCAAATGATTTCCGCAATGCGTTAAACGCAGCCAGTGCTGCAGCAGTATTATCCTTTGAAGTATATCGACAAAGACGATAAGTACCCGAAGAAATTCGGGTTTTCATTTGAACTATGATAGAATAAAACACAATAAGGAATTAAGAGACATGCATACAATACAAGAAAAGATTATCCAATATTGGACCAATCGTGCTGGGAGTTATTCCATTGAAAATAATGAAGAGCTGGCAGGGAAATCTACGGTTGCCTGGTTAAATGAACTCACAAGACACTTTCCAAAGAAGAACGACCTCAAGATATTAGATATCGGTACAGGCCCAGGCTTTATGGCAATTCTTCTCAGTCGAGCAGGTTACCATGTGACAGGTATTGACTGTACCGAAGAGATGTTAAAACAAGCTCACGAAAACGCTAGAAAGTATCATCTTTCTATTCGTTTTCTCAAACAACCAGCAGAATATCTAGAGTTTGAAGATAATTCGGTGGATGTAATTATCAACCGTAATCTAACGTGGAATCTAGAGAATCCTACAGCTGCATATCAAGAGTGGTATCGTGTACTAAAAACATCAGGCAAACTGATTGTCTTCGATGCGAATTGGTATCACTACTTATTCTCTGAAGAGTTACGCAAAGCGTATGAAGAAGACCGCCAAAATGTAAAGCGTGCGCATCTGTATGACCATAATATTGGCGAAAACTTTGATCAGATGGAACGTATCGCAGGACAATTACCGATGACCCTAACAGATAGACCATCGTGGGATCGCGTAGAACTAGAGAAGATTGGCTTTCAAGATATTCAAATTGATACGGAAGTATACCAAAGAGTATGGACAGAAGAGGAGAAGATTAATTACGCTTCTACACCTCTGTTTGAAATCGTCGCTACGAAATAGATGTGGTATGATTATGACTATGGAAAAGATAAGTTCATTACAGAATACAAAAATAAAAAACTGGACACTACTACATAAGAAGAAACATCGCGATGAAACAGATTTATTTCTCGTAGAGGGTGAGCATCTTATCAATGAAGCTTTAGCTGCCAATGCTGTTGAAACCATTGTGACAGATACAACTTCACCATTTGAGTTTGAACATGTGGTAGAAGTGACGCCAGCCATTATGGCGAAGTTATCTGAGAATGTTTCGAACGTGCATTACATTGCGGTTTGTCGTCAACGTAAACTAGATATTACAAAGAAAAATCGTCTATTATTACTGGACGGCATACAAGATCCTGGTAATCTTGGTACACTGATCCGTACCGCAATTTCATTTGGCTTTGATGGTGTGTATTGTTCAACTGAGACTTGTGACCTGTATAACGATAAAGCAATTCGTTCTACCCAAGGTGCATTGTTTCATATTCCTGTTGTACGCAAAGACTTCTCTTCTTTAATTCCTACATTACAAAGTCAGGGTGTAAAAGTCATTGCGACTTCCTTACAGGAATCTACGCCAATGCGTGACATACCTGTTACAGAATGTATGGCATTTGTGATGGGAAATGAAGGACAAGGTGTTCATCAAGATATCATTGTGCAAGCTGACTATCGTGTACGCATTGAAATGGAAGGCTTTGAGTCTTTAAATGTAGCAGTAGCAGGTGGAATTATTATGTATCATTATCGGAGTAGCAAATGAGTCAAAAGAAGAATCTAGATTATTCTTTGAAAGATTTACAACCATCCCAGTTTTATATTTCGCAAGTGAAACTATCGAATATTCAAGCATGGTTTTGTAAAGATGATTTATCAAACTTTGAACCTTTACCTGTAAAGGTGTTGGATGGTATCCCAATCTTAACGGATGGACATACAAGGGCAGTTGCGGCAATACTTGCAGGTTTAGAATCGGTACCATTAGTTTATGAAGAAGATGAACTGGATTGGAATTTATATCGCTATTGTGTAGAACAATGTAATCAAAAGGGAATTCATTCTCCTTATGATTTGGTTGATCGAGTTATTTCTGCTCATGAATATGAAGAAAAGTGGATTGGCTGGTGTGAACAAATATCCAGTAAGTTACAACAGAATCAAAAGTAAAAGGCACATCAATCGATATGCCTTTTTTGATTAGTGTTGTTCGTAATGAATTTCTGTTCCTTCGTAAGCTGCACGCATTAATTCGATCATATCCTTGATCATTGGAACACGTGGGTTCGCTGGGGAACACTGGTCTTCGTATGAGAGGTAAGCCAACTTCTCTAAGTTTTCTTCCCATTCCTTCTTGTCAACATTCTGTGACTTGAAGTTCATTGCCATACCAACTTCAATACCTAAATCGTGAACTGCCTTGGCAAACTTTTCAACACCTTCTTGTACTGTGTTGAACTTGAGACCGATAGCGTGTGCTAATTGGCAGTAACGTTCATCAGCGTTGTAGTATTGGTACTTAGGCCATAGACCTGGTTTTTCTGGTTTTGTGCCGTTGTAACGGATGACGTATGGTAACAATGTACCGCAAGTACGTCCATGTACTGTGTGGAATTCAGCACCAATCTTATGAGCCATAGAGTGGCACATACCTAAGTAAGCGTTAGCGAATGCCATACCAGCCATTGTGGAAGCGTTATGCATCTTCTCACGAGCTTCTTCATCCTTAGCACCATAGTGTACAGCTCTTGGTAAGTATTCGAATACCATCTGTACTGCCTTTAATGCAAGAGCGTCTGTGTAGTCAGTAGCCATAACAGATACATATGCTTCACATGCGTGTGTTAATACGTCCATACCGGAGTCAGCTGTAACCTGCGCAGGTAAGCTCATTACAAGTGCTGGGTCAACGATTGCGACTGTTGGAGTTAATGAGTAGTCAGCTAATGGATACTTGAGTTTGTTTACTTTATCCGTAATAACTGCGAATGGTGATACTTCAGAACCTGTACCTGATGTAGTAGGGATACATACTAAGTGAGACTTCTTACCTAATTCAGGATACTGGAATGCACGCTTACGAATATCCATGAACTTCTGCTTCAAGTCAGCGAAGTCAACTTCTGGATGTTCGTAGAATAACCACATACCTTTAGCAGCGTCCATTGAGGAACCACCACCTAAAGCGATGATTGTGTCTGGTTTGAAGGCTTGCATTAATTCCCAACCCTTCTTAACTGTCTGTAAGGATGGATCTGGTTCAACGTCGCAGAACAATTGAACTTGTACCTTGTTCTTACGAGCAGCTAACTGTTCTGTAATTCTTGATACATAACCTAAATCAACCATTGTGCGGTCTGTAACGATGAATGCACGATTGATTTCACGCATGTCGCGTAAGTATGTGATGGAATTTTGTTCAATATAAATCTTGCTTGGAATCTTGAACCACTGCATTGTATTTCTCCTTTTACCTATCTTCTTGATGTTAATCAGATTAATTGCACTAACGTTACCGGATACTGAGTTATGACCATAAGATCCACAACCTAGTGTTAATGATGGAATAAAGGAGTTATAGATATTACCGATACCACCGAATGTAGTAGGGGAGTTCCAAATTAAACGACAAGCTTTAATGCGTTCACCAAACTTCTTTGCTAATTCTGCGGAACGTGTATGAATCGCAGCTGTATGTCCAACACCGTTTAACATAACAGTAGCTTCTGCTTTATCAAATCCATCTTCAACAGAACTTGCTTTTTCCATTGCGAGTACTGGTGATAATTTTTCGCGTGATAGTGGTTCTTCAACACCTGGCTTCTCTAATTCAGCAACTAAGATGGATGTTTGAGGATCTACTTTGAAACCTGCTTGTTCAGCAATCCAAGCAGCTGGCTTACCAGCAACCGCACCATTTAACTTTGCGTTTTCTACGCCCTTGGAGTGTGCTGTATATCCAAACATAAATGTTTCAAGTAACTTCTTTTCTTTTGGTGAGCAGAAGTGTACATTATAGTGTTTGAATTCTGCCTTAACATCATCGTAAATATTTTCGTCAACGATAACTGTCTGTTCACTTGCACAGATCATACCGTTATCGAATGCCTTAGACATTGCGATATCGTTAACTGCTTGCTTGATATCTGCAGTTGTTTCAATATATGCAGGAGCGTTACCAGCACCTACACCTAATGCAGGTTTACCACAGCTGTAAGCTGCCTTAACCATTGCGTTACCACCAGTTGCGAGAATTGTAGATACACCTGGATGATTCATGAGTGCGCTTGTTGCGTCCATAGATGGATGTTCAATCCACTGGATGCAGTTTTCAGGAGCACCAGCTTTTAAAGCTGCTTCATATACGATACGAGCTGCTTCAGATGAACACTTCTGTGCATTTGGGTGGAATGCAAAGATGATAGGGTTTCTTGTCTTTAATGCAAGTAAACTCTTGAAAATTGCTGTTGAAGTAGGGTTTGTTACTGGTGTTAAACCTGCAACAACACCAACAGGTTCCGCTACTTCTGTAATACCTGTAACAGGGTCTTCACTAATGATACCAACTGTCTTAAGATCACGTAGGTAGTTTACCATGTATTCGCAAGCAAATAAGTTTTTTGTTGCTTTATCTTCGAATACACCACGTCCTGTTTCATCAACTGCTGCTTTCGCTAATGTACCGTGCTGATCAAGTGCTGCTACTGTGCACTTTGCAACGATATAGTCGATTTTTTCTTGGTCAAATGATGCGTAGTCATCAAGTGCCTTTAATGCAAGGGCAACTTTTTCATCTACTTCCTTGACACGAACTTCCACAGGGGCTGTATTTACTTTTGTTTCTTTTGTTTCTTTCTTTTTGACTGCCATGTCCTTTTCCTCCATGTGAATTATTTCACGTAAGCAAGAATACCACGTTTATATAATCAAGACAATACTAAATGATAAAAAAATCACAAGTAATCGCTTACATTTTAAAAATTAATATTTTCGAAAGAAAAAAGGGCACTTTTAGCCCTTAGAAAATGATGTATGCATGTTAATAATACTGACAGGAAAATCGTCTTTCATCTGGGATGATAGGGACAGCTTTACAGGAGTAATCATCGACTTTGATGAAACGACCATCACCCTTGATAATTGTTGCAAGGAATTGGTCAATGGTATCACTTTCTCCTTGGACATAGATTTCTACCAAACCATTATCTAGATTTTTTACACTTCCAGTTAACCCATAGGATTGTGCATGCATCAAAACGAAATAGCGAAAACCGACACCTTGAACTCGTCCTTCCACAAAAATATGATAGCGTACCATAACATCCTCCCTACAGTGATTATACAAAATAGATTTTCCGATGAGCAAGTCATATAATGAATGCAGGTGATAAACATGATACATATACTATTAAATCAATTTACATTCGACCAAGCTTGGGGCTTTGGCGAATTATCTCAGCTTATCGATAAAGATATGAAGGTATTGATGATGCCATTATCGTATAACGATGGTTGGTCTAATGAATTTGCGACATGGGATGACTTCTTTGCGAAAGGGAAACCAGCGTATGAAATGATGGTACGTCCTTTCTATAACTATGGCATCCGTGAAAAGCAAATCAGTTGGTTTAATTATTACCAAGATAACTATGCCAGCGCAAAAGCAAAAATTGAAGATGCAGATATTATTGTGATCACTGGTGATTGTGGTGAATGGATCATGCAGAGAATCGAAGACTTAGGCTTACGTGATTTGTTGTGTAACTTTGATGGTATCCTAATCGGACATCATGCAGGTGCTCTTGTACAACTTGATACATTTCACGAGTCAAATATCGACAATACTTTTGAACTACAAGAAGGACTAGGACTACTATCAGAATTTGATGTAGATATTAATTACGTCGAAGACGAAGAACATTTGTCTACAATCATCCGTGAAATTGAAGATGTAGGAAATCCTGTTGTAGCAATTCCTAAAAACAGTGGTCTATTAATCGTGGATGGTGAATTTACATTATTAGGAGATGCCTTCGTTTTAAATCATACACATCTAGATGATATCTATCGTGCCTATGATAGTTATCGTTATGATGTATAACTTCTAAAGGGGAAATTGTTAATGAACGCAGATTTTCATATTAATGGAAGACAACTAGAAACAGAGCGACTTATCTTAAGACAGTTTACAAAAGAGGACTTAGATGATTTTTATGCTTACGCTTCTGTTGAAGGTGTCGGTGAAATGGCTGGTTGGAAACATCATGCTAGTAAAGAAGAAACGCAAAAAATATTAGATATGTTTATCGAGGGTAACCAAGTATTTGCAATCTATCACAAAGAAGACCAAAAAGTAATTGGATCTCTTAAAATCAAAAAATATGGAAGAGAAGAAGCTTTGACAGAGTTTGCGGCCTATCAAGGAAGAGAACTTGGTTTTGTTTTAAGTAAAGGCTATTGGGGAATTGGTATCATGCCAGAAGCAGTAAAGATCGTTATCAAGTATTTATTTAATGAATTGAACTATGATTTCCTGCTTTGTGGGCATTTTTCATTTAACCAACAATCAAAGAGGGTTCAAGAAAAATGTGGCTTCCAACCATATCGCAAACTAATGATGACTACCTCTGAGCATACAAAAGAACCAATTATTTTGAATCTTTTGATTAATCCACATAAAAATATAACATTAGAGTTTTCTCATCCAGAAACATTGATTTATCCACAAAATATATCAGGGAAACATATATAGAAATATGCAGTAGTATTCGGTGAATAACAAAATATAAGTTGGACATCTATGATGAAAAAGGTATGATAGTTGCATGAAATATATTGTATGTGATGACGAACAGTTTCAAATGGATATCTTGTGTAAGTACATTCATGAATATGCACAAGCACATCATTTGGAAATTGAAATATTAAAATATACAGATTGTGATAATCTCTGGTGGGATTTGCAGAATGGTCTAGTCGCAGATCTACTTTTATTGGATATTCAAATGGAGAATATGACAGGGATTGAACTTGCTCGTAAGATGAGACAGGCACATCTAAATCATTTAATCTGTTTCATCAGTGGTGTCAAAGACTTTGTCTTTGAAGGATATGATGTAGACGCATTAGCTTATCTTTTAAAACCTTATGAGAAAGACCAATTATTTAAGATTTTAGATAAGGCAATCAAGCAATTACATATATCGGATGAATTTTCGATTATTTCTTCTAAGAAGGAAGTATATAAAATTTATCATCGTGATGTGATTGGTGTTGAAGCACTCGGCCATGAGACAAAGATTTATTTGCGTAGTGATGGTATGAGTGAAGAGACAACAATTATCATCAAACAGAGTATTCGTGAAGTTCTTGAAATGTTGCATATGCCATTATTACAAATTCATCGCTCGTTTGCGGTAAATATGAAAAATATTGTACGTGTGACAAAGAAGGATTGTATCGGTGAAGATGGTATACAATTCCCAATCGCACGTGGAAATTATGAAATGTGTATGCAGGAATTCATCGCAGCCAATCGAGGTGCATTATGATGGCTGTAATTATATTGGTGGGATTAGCGCTTTATGAAGCTATTATCAAAAAGATACAGAAAACATTCATGCATGTTATTTTATCAACCGTAATACTAGGAATTATAGGATATAGTGTTTATCGCTTCTCTTATATGATAGTTGTATGGATTCTTTTATGTTTTATTTGGAATCATTATCATTTCTTAAAAGAAGAAAGAATCTTCTCGGCTATCGTCATTCTGTTGTATCTTGGAATTCTGTTCCTTGGTGTTTATTATGATGGTTTTATCGCAGGTGGTATTGCGGCACTAATTTTTGTTTTATTGGAATATCTTCTGCAAAGAATCATGAAGCGTGAAGAAGATAAAACAATCATCTATCAAAATAAACTAATGAAACAACAGATGGATGAAATTGAAAATATCTACATGACTATGCGTGGCTGGAGACATGACTATCATAACCATCTACAGTCTTTAAAAGGATTTCTTTCCTTGAATAAAGTTGACCAAATGAAAAACTATCTCAATGAACTTGAGACAGATTTAGATTCTATTGACACACTCTATCATTCTGGCAACTTACAATTAGATTCTATCTTGAACGCGAAGCTTGCGATTGCGGAGAAAGGACATATTCGTATTCATTGCGATGCGTCAATTCCACCACAATTACATGTATCAGATTTAGATTTGTGTGTTATCTTAGGAAATCTATTAGATAATGCGATTGAATCTTGTCGAAAGATAAACAATCCAGATGAACGATTTATTCGAGTTTATATTGGTATCCTAAAGAAACAACTCTATATCTCAATTACAAACGCTACAAGTGAGACAGTAAAGCAACGTACAGATCACTATTTCACAACGAAGCGAGGCGACCATGGACATGGGCTAAAGAGAGTTGACCAAGTTGTAAAGAAATATGATGGATATCTTAATCGTCAAAATGAACCGGGTGTATTTGCGACAGAGATTGTACTACCTCTATAAGCATTTCGTGCATGAATTTGAACAATTCATGCATTTTTTTATTTGTTACTGTCATATGAAGTATTGTATTTCTGCAAGGAGGTAATCACTATGAAGCTTACTAGATGGAATATTTATAAGGACCTTCTCTATCGGCTATGGAAATGTGATCCACATGTAGTGAAAATGATGTTGTTAGAGATTGTTATCTCTGTAATAGAAGGGTTTATCGCTGTATTATTACCAGCTGCAATCATTCAATTTATTACTACAACCCAAGATTGGACAACACTCGTATTACAGATACTTGGCTTGTTTGCGGTGTATGGAATCTTTAGCATGTGGCATGTTTATCTTGCAACAAGAAATAATATGCAATATGTTATCCCAAGACAAAAATTATTTATCTTACCAGTACTTAAAAAGGTACAGGAATTAACCTATTCCTACTACGAAACAAAGCCTGCTCAGGAAAAACTTGAAAATGCTATTCGCGCATTAGATTCGAATTGGGAGGGTGCGGAAGCTGTTTACCATAATACAGTTGTTGTATTCTCTGCAATTTTCAGTTTGATACTATATGCAGTTTTTATCAGTCAGATTGGTCTGCCAATCCTTTTAGCTCTATTATTTATTTCCTTTCTTCATTATGAAATCTATGAAAAATGCTATGCATTGTATTTAAAGAAAGATGAAGAAAAGGCAGAGAATTATTCGAAGTCTCGTTATTTTAATAGCCTTTCACAAAAGAGTTCGAAGGGAAAGGATATCCGCCTCTACCAAATGCAGGATCTTTTAAAAGCAAAAATGCAAGAAAACAACGATATTCTCGTACAGAAGACAATTGCTGCTTCAAAATACAAAGGATGGATAGCACAAACTGATGTTATTTTAGGATTTATCCGTGATGGGATTACCTATGGATATCTAATCTATTTGATGATGCATGGCATGATTGAAATGAGTTCTTTCGTTCTATATATCGGTATTGTCATTAGTTATGGTCAACGATTCACAGCTTTAACTGCTGAGATTGCGAAATTACATTCTAATCTAGATTTAACAAAGAGAACGTATGAGTTTGAAATGGATAAAAATGTGATTAATCAAGATGGTAAGAAAGCGAGTGCACCATTCGATATTATTTTTGAGAATGTATCTTTCCAATATCCAGAAAGTGAAAAGTATGTCTTAAAGAATTTTAATCTACACTTTACAGCAGGAGAGAAACTCGCGCTTGTGGGTGTAAATGGTGCAGGCAAAACTACAATCGTGAAACTGTTAAGTGGATTGTATACACCAACTTCAGGAAGAATCTTAGTCAATGGCATTGATTTGAAAGAAATCAATAAAGAAGATTACTTTGGAAAGCTTGGAATTGTATTCCAAGAAATTGATTTATTCTCTATGACGATTGGTGAGAATATTTCTTGCATGCATGAAGAAGACTATGATGAAAATCGCGTACAAGAAGCGTTGCGTATCTCTAAGTTAGATACGATTGTAAATCAATTACCTAAGGGAATTCATAGTTATATCAATACAGATCTATCACCAGATGGAATCAACTTCAGTGGTGGACAACAACAACGTTTATTGCTTGCAAAGGCATATTACAAAAATCCTTCGTTACTCATCTTAGATGAACCAACTGCCGCGCTTGATGCACTTGCGGAAAAGGATATGTATGAAGAGTATAAGGAAATCACAAAAGATACAAGTGCATTATTTATTTCGCATCGTTTAGCTTCAACTCGTTTCTGCGACAATATTGTCTTCTTAGAAAATGGAGAGATTATTGAACAAGGAACGCACGAACAACTTATGAAATTAAATGGTAAATACGCAGAGATGTTTGATGTACAGGCAAAATACTACAAGGAGGAAGAACAAGATGAAACTCAAGCAATTCTATCAACAAACGCATGATTTGGTTCAACTATTAAAAGTTCAATTTCCTCATATCACTGTACAGATGATTACATTAGCTTTCTGTAGAAGTACACCTAACTTTATTGTACTGTTTGGATATTCACGTATCTTAGACTTATTACTTACAAGCCAGTTTCAAGAGGCAATTCAAGTTGTCACGATTATGCTGGTGAGTAGTTATCTATTATCTTTCATTGGTAATTGGATTGATTCTTATTTACAGGGATATGAATTTATTACAGATGAAGTAATTATGAGTCAGGTGAACTATATGTCGTTTACCATGTGCTATGATATTTTTGAAGATAACGATAGCATGGCAAAAGTACGTGCAGTAAGTAATCGTATGGGTGCTACTGGAGGAACTGGTTCTTTCTTACAGATCATAATTCTGTTATGTACTAACTTATTTTCTGCTCTATATGCATTATGTTTTGTAGCGTACTTGTTTTATCAGGCAATGCAGTATTCGTTCTATTTAGTATTACTACTATTACTGGCAGTTGGCTGTATTTGTTTGGGCGTTATGATTTTAAAGCGCACGAGTGCATATTATGAAGAATTAAATGAAAAAAATATTCATAATAATTCCGTGTTTAGTTATCTAATCACAGCGATGGTCAATGTAGAATACAAGAAACAAATGATGATTAATCGAATGGGTCAGTTGTTCGAAAAGTATTTTAAAAATATCATTAAAACATTCCATGTTTATTTGGACTTTTCAAAGAGAAAAGGAAGATATGAATCGGTTTATAACTTCGCTTTAAGTATCTTTGGAGCATGTACATATATTTATATTGCATACTTAAGCTTGCATGGTTATTTATCAATTGGTTCTGTTCTGCTATATGCAGGTGCGATGCAACAACTTATTCAATATATTTCGGGCTGTATCATATCGTATAGTGATGCAGTATTCCAATTAGATTATCTAAATTACTTTACGGATTTCTTGCATGATGAATCGATTCGTACCACAGGTTCATTACCAATTGAAAAGAGAAATGATAATGCATATGAGTTCTGCTTTGAAAACGTAAGTTTCCACTATCCAAATAGTGAACAACTTGTATTATCCAATGTGAATCTTACATTTAAGATTGGTGAAAAGTTAGCGTTAGTTGGTCAAAATGGTGCTGGTAAGACAACAATCATCAAGTTACTATGTCGCTTGTATCAACCAACTGAAGGAAGAATCTTGTTAAATGGTATTGATATTCAGAAGTTTGACTTCAATGAGTATACAAAAATCTTTAGTCCAGTATTCCAAGACTTTAGTATGTTCAATATCAGCGCAAAAGAAAATCTAGAGTGCGGTCATGATAATGAAGAAAAAGATATCAATGCGATTATCGCAGATGTAGGTCTAGAGAAGCGCTTTACATCTAGTCAGGATGGACTGGATTGTGTATTGGAAGATTTAAATAGTGAAGGTGTTAAGTTATCTGGTGGTGAAGCACAGAAGTTAGCAATCGCACGTGCATTGTACAAAGACGCTCCATTTGTAATCCTAGATGAACCTACTGCAGCGTTAGATCCATTCTCAGAAGCAGAAATCTATGAGAACTTTGATAAACTTGTTGGAGGTAAGACAGCTATCTATATCTCTCATCGTATGAGTTCATGTAAGTTCTGTGATCGTATTGTTGTCTTTAAAGATGGTAAGTTAGTAGAAGATGGTAATCATGATTCACTCATGCATAAACAAGGTGAATATTACACACTCTATCAAGCACAGGCAGAGTATTATCAACAATAACAAGAAGGTATACTGTTTCGACAGTATATTTTCTTTAGGCAAGAGAATACTGTATTTGTTGCCTGTCACACGGAATATGGGTATGCCTATAAAAATTAGTGGCTATTGAGTTATTATAAAGAGAATCTACAATGGACGTTGGAAAACTTCATCTGAAGGAAATTGATTTTGTGGAAACTAGTGACATTCTTATGTGATTTGCCGTATAATATGGCTAATAAAGCGATGACGAAAAGAGTAGTAGCCGAACACGCTATAGAAAGAGAGGAACCTAAACGCTGAAAGGGTTCTATAGAAGACGCTTGGTGAATTCACTTTTCCAGTGGGATTAATCATCCCCGTATATCTACGTTACAGATTAATTGAGGTGCGCACGATTGTGCGAATCAGGATGGTACCGCGTGAATAACGTTCCTGCAATATTTTGCAGGAATTTTTTTATGGAGGAAAAGGTCGATGAGCGATAAAGTTATGCAGGTCCAAGAGGAAGCGTTAACTGCGATTGAGCAAGCAACAACCTTGGAACAATTACAACAAGTCAAAATTCAATACTTAGGTAAAAAGGGTAGTATTCAGTCACTCATGTCTGAGATGAAAGCTTTACCACCAGAGGAAAAGCCAGCCTTTGGACAGAAGGTAAATGTATGTAAGGATACAGTTGCCAAAGTATTAGAGTCAAAAGAAGAAGTGTTAAAGATTGCGGCTCTTGCGGGTAAGCTAGAAGCCGAAAAGATTGATGTTACATTAGCTGGAGATATTCATAAACTTGGAACGACACATCCACTTGTGATGATTCAACAGGAGATTGAAGATCTCTTCTTGAGTATGGGTTATAAGGTTGCGGAAGGTCCTGAAGTGGAACAGGATTACTACAACTTCGAATTGGCCAATACACCAAAAGATCATCCAGCACGTGATATGCAGGATACGTTCTATATCGATCCAAATACATTATTAAGAACACATACAACTGCGATGCAGATGCGTGAATTAGAGAAGGCAAAGGGACAGGTTCCAATCAAGTTAATTTGCCCAGGTAAGGTTTATCGTCGTGATGACGACGATGCGACACATAGCCATCAGTTTATGCAGTGTGAAGGCCTTGTTGTTGGCGAAAATATTACTTTAGCTGACCTGAAGGGAACATTAGAATACATGGCTAGCACAATGTTTGGTCAAGGTAGAACAGTTCGCTTCCGTCCATCATACTTCCCGTTTACAGAGCCTTCTGTAGAAGTTGATGTTTCTTGTCCATTCTGTAATGGTAAGGGTTGTAACGTATGTAAGGGATCTGGTTGGATTGAAATCTTAGGTGCAGGTATGGTACATCCAAATGTATTACGCATGAATGGATTTGATCCGGAGAAGTATTCTGGATTTGCCTTCGGTGTAGGACTAGAAAGAGTTGCAATGTTGAAATATGGAATTGATGATATTCGCAACTTCTATACAAATGACGTTCGCTTTTTGAAGACATTTGATCGTTTTGACTAAGAGGAGGAAGGCAATGAGACTAAGTTATAAATGGCTACAGGAATATGTAGATTTAAGTGATATTACTCCACAACAACTAGCGGACAAATTAACTACTGCTGGATTAGAAGTTGAAGGAATTGAACCGATGGCACAAGGCACTGGTCTTGTGATTGCGGAAGTAATTGAATGTGAAGATATCCCGGATACACATTTACACCGTACAATCGTTCACTATGGAGCAGGTGAAAATGACACAACACAAATTGTATGTGGTGCTCCAAACTGCCGATTAGGTTTAAAGGTAATCGCAGCTCTACCAGGTGCGGTTTTACCAGGTATTACCATTCAAGCAAAACCACTTCATGGGATTGAATCAAATGGTATGCTTTGTTCACTACGTGAGTTAGGTATTGATCATAAATATCTTACAGAAAAACAAATTAACGGAATTGAAGAGTTAGCAGAAGATGCACCTGTAGGTGAAACAAACGTGCTTGGATACATAGGCTATGATGACACGATTTTAGATGTATCATTAACACCAAATCGTGCAGACTGTTCTAGCATGTGGAACATGGCAAAGGAAGTTGGTGCTATCTTACACCGTGAGGTAAAGTGGCCTGATTATGCTGGTAAATCCAATATCGGAACACCATCCAACTTTAAGGTAACAAGCAACACTGAAAAGTGTGACTTCTTCATGGGTAAAGTTGTAAATCATGTAAAGGTAGGTCCATCTCCAAAGTGGATGGTGGAATACTTACATGCGGCAGGTATCAACTCTATTAATAATGTTGTTGATATTTCCAACTTTGTAATGCTCGAAACTGGACAGCCATTACACTATTACAATCTTGCAAAGCTTCCAACAAGAGAAATTACAGTTGTGGATGATCGTGAGTTAAAGATGACTGCACTGGATGGTGTAGAGTTTGCGATTGAAAAGGGTGATATCCTCATCACGACAAATGGTGAAGTGACTGGTATTGCCGGTATCATGGGTGGGGAAGAATCCATGATTGATGAAACGACAGAAGGTATCTTTATCGAAGCAGCACATTTCAATAAGACTTCCGTACGTCGCTCATCTATCCGTTTAAACCTTATTACAGAAGCAGCCCAACGCTTTACAAAGGGTATTGAGGCATTAGCTGCACAGAAGGCAATGGACCGTTCTGTACAACTCTTACAAGAGTATGCATGTGCAGATGGATTTGAAGAGACAGTTATTTATGGTACAGATGGTTATAAGCCAGTTGTGGTAAAGGAAACACTCTCTCACTGTAATGCCTTATTAGGCACAGCATTTACAATGGATGAAGTCAAAGAAACACTCACATGGCTAGACTTTGAACCAGAAGTAAATGGGGATGAGATTACATGTCATATCCCAAGTTACCGTGTTGATATCGAAGGTCGTGCAGACATCGATGAAGAAATCGTGCGTTTGATTGGTTTTGATACTTTGAAATCTACATTACCAGTAATGACTACAACAGTTGGCCAACTAACACCAAAGCAGAAACTCAGACGTATGACACGCGAAACATTGAAGGCATTTGGTCTTAATGAAATTGTCACGTATACATTGATCTCTGAAGAAGAGATGAAGACAGCGTTATCACCACTTGGGGAAGCAATCCCACTTGCGATGCCAATGTCAGAGAATCGTAAGTACATTCGTGCAAGTTTATTAAACTCTGTATTAACAAGTGTGCAATATAATGAAGCACATCAGAATACAGATAACTTGTTATTTGAAATCTCTAAGGTTTATGCAAAGGATAAGGAAGAAGAAAGACTTGCAGTTGTATTAGACGGTAATGTTCAAAATGATCCACTTCACAAGTTAAATGAAGCTGGTGATTTCTATGCCTTAAAGGGAATCTTAATGACATGGTTAAATCGTTGTGGTTTCAATGATGCACGTATTACGGTACGTCCAAATACAACAGACGTAGAACACTTCCATCCATATCGCAGTGCAGAGATTCTCTTAGACCGTAAACCATTGGGCCTATTTGGTGAATTACATCCAAGCTATGCGAAGAAGTATGATTTAAAGAGAGTAACATATGCGGAACTTTCATTGGATGTCGTAAATGAAACAAGTGCTTCTAAGGTGAAGTTTGTGCCGATTGATCGTTATCCATCTATCTCACGTGATATAGCGTTAGTTGTAGATAGAGAAGTAACAGCCGAAGAAATGTTAAAGATTATCAACAGTACAGGTAAGAAGCTTGTTCGTAAATCGGAAGTATTCGATATTTACGAAGGAGAACATGTTGAAGCAGGTAAGAAATCTGTAGCTCTACGTATTACATACCAAGCTTCTGATCACACACTAAATGATGAAGAAGTACGTACTGTTCATGATGCGATTCTTGAAAAACTCAAAGAAAAGCTATCTGCAGACTTACGTTCATAACAAAAAGCCGAGTCAATCGGCTTTTTGTATGCATGTTTATTAGTCTTTTGTTTTTAGGAATTGTTTACGATACGTACTTGGGGAACAACCGATCTCACGTTTAAACGCAAAGGTAAAGTAATTTTGGTTTGAGAAACCAATGATAGCGGAGATATCATTCATACTATAACTGGTAGTCTCTAATAGGAATTTTGCTTCGGAGATTCTTCGCTGTATCAAATAACGCATCGGAGAAATCCCTTTATATTGGTTGAATGCATGTACTAAGTAATATTTATTTAAGAATGTTAATTCACTGAGTTTATCTAGGTCGATATCTTCTTTAAAGTGATCATTGATATAGTTTTCGATAAAGATACATTCTTTTGTTGTCTTTTTTACTGGGGATACATTTAGCGTTGTATTGGTACGACGTACCATGTTAATAAGCATAATTTCTAGTAAGGAGTTTACCAAGTGTTGAGAGTATTCATCTTGATGTTCCATTTCATGCAGTAATGTTTTGAGATAGAAGAGAATATCATTTTTATATGCTTTATAGTTATGCATGCTGAAGTTACTATTGAAACGTTCATCATCACTATGGAAGTGTAAACCTTCAATACCTGCTACAATATATTCAAGAGGGGAATTCTCTTTACTAACCTCAGTGTGTTCAATATATGAGTTTACAATAATCAGGTCATCTGCTTGAATGTCTAAGTATTTGCCTTCAACAAAGAATTTACCTTCGCCAGAAATAACGTAGAAAAGCTCTGCACATGCATGACTGTGCGGAGTTGAATGCCAATCTCCTTCATAACGGGAGTGGGTAACATACAAGATCTTACCTAGTGAACGATCTTCGTTTTGGTTCTGAGAAATAGCTGTAATCATCGCTTTAATCATACCATGTAACGCATATCGGCATTCTTAAGTTTTAATTGATTATATGAAATATTGCGAAATAGATATATTAGAGCAATATTTCGATAATATTTAGCAATATATCTCTTGTTTGAAAGCGTTTTCAACAATAAACTGAAATTATCAAAAAAGTTTCTTAGGAGGAAAAGAGGAACAAATGAAAAAGTTATTAACATTATCATTAGCTGGTTTACTCGCAGTCGGCGCAATTGGCTGTAGTAAAAAAGAAGCTGCTACTTCACAGAAGGAAGGTGAAGAAACAACATTGCACATCTCTGGTCTAGATGGCGGATATGGCACAAAGGGTTGGGAAGCTGTTGTTAAGGCTTTCGAAGAAAAAGAAGGTGTTAAGGTTGACCTTCGTTTAGAAAAGAACATCGCTGATACATTACGTAGCGAAGTTCAGGCTGGAACATATCCTGACTTAGTTTACTTATCAGTTGGTTCCAAGGGTGGCTTAACAGACACAATGATCGCTGAAAAGATGTTAACAGACATCACTAGCGTTCTTGATGAAAAAGTATTAGGTGAAGATACAAAGGTGAAGGATAAGCTCATCGATGGTATCTATGAAGGCTTAGCGACAGAACCATACGCTGATGGCAAGTTATACTTAGCACCTATCAATTACAGCCCATGTGGACTATTCTATAACGCTAACCTATTTAAGGAAAAGGGATGGAGTGTTCCTACAACTTGGGATGAAATGTGGGAATTAGGAGATAAGGCTAAGGCTGAAGGTATCTCATTATTTACATACCCAACAACAGGTTACTTCGATGCATTCTTCTCTGCTTTATTAAATGAAACAGCAGGACCAGAAGTATATGCGAAGTTAATGACATATAACGTTGATGCTTGGAAGTTACCAGAAGTTAAGAAGGCATTTGAAATCGTAGGCAAGCTTGCTCAGTATGTTGAACCAACAACAGTAGCCAACGCTAACGGCGATAACTTCAAGAAGAACCAACAATTAGTCTTAGATAACAAAGCATTATTCGTTCCTAACGGAACATGGTTACCAGGCGAAATGGCTGAAGCTCCACGTGCTGAAGGATTTAAATGGGGATTCACAGCTTTACCTAAGGTAACTGCTACAGGTGATGCTTACTCTACAGCATTTACAGAACAGGTATTTATTCCTAAAGAAGCTAAGAACCCAGAATTAGCTAAGAAGTTCATTACATTCTTATATTCTGATGAAGCTACAAAGTTATTCTATGAAAACGGTGGTGCTGTAATGCCTACAAAGGATGCTTCTAAGTTCATTGGTAAGGATGACGAAAATGCTTTATACTACACAATCTATGACAATGGCGCTAAGTCTAATGCAGTAGGTTTCCAAGTTATGGACAATATCGTTGAAGGTGTGAGTGTAGCTGATGCGAATACAGGTGTTCTCTACGCAACTGTAAACTCAATCGTAAATGGTTCCAAGACAGTTGATGAATGGTATGACGCAACAGTGAAGGCTGTTGAACAGATTGCCGAAGCAAACAAATAATCAATTCGCTGTTAAGTATTAGAATTCATTAAAATAACGATGGTGGACAGCCGTCGTTATTTTAAGGAAGGGAGTAATGAAATGAAAAAAAGTGTTGAGAAGAAGCTGTTTATCACAATATGCTTGGCTCCAGCAATGATATTACTAACACTATTTATGATATATCCAACGATAAATGTGTTTATGATGTCGATGTTTAAATGGGGTGGCTTAAGTGATAACCGCACATTTATAGGATTAAAGAATTTCCAGCTGTTATTCAAAGATATGAGCTTTATCCGTGCACTCCAGAATACAATCTTGATCATCGTGTTAGTAACAATTGTAACGATGGCTTTCGCAATCTTATTTGCGTCTATTCTGGTTCGTGAAAAGATAAAGGGACAAAACTTCTTTAGAATCATATTCTATATTCCAAATATCCTTTCTGTCGTTGTGATTTCTGCAATCTTCAGTGCGATTTATGATCCATCTGAAAATGGTTTATTAAATTCACTTGTAGGACTTTTCAATGGTAGTGCTGGTACGACAAAGTACCTTGGTGATCCTGGTTTAGTAGTATATGCGTTAATTGCCGCATTAATCTGGCAGGCGATTGGTTATTACATGGTTATGTACATGGCAAGTATGAGTACGATACCAGAACACCTGTATGAAGCTGCGTCTTTAGAGGGTAGTGGAAAAGTAAAACAATTCTTCTCGGTAACGATTCCGATGATTTGGGACAATATCCGTACAACACTTACATTCTTCGTCATTTCAACCATTAATCTGAGTTTCTTGTTTGTGCAAGTCATGACCGGTGGTGGTCCTGATGGAGCTAGTGAAACAGTGCTCAGTTATATGTACTTGCAAGCATATAATCGTTCAAGTTATGGCTATGGTATGGCAATCGGTGCAGTTGTATTTATTCTTTCATTTACCTTATCATGGGCAATCAATCGCGTAACACATCGTGATTCGATTGAGATTTAGGAGGCAATATGAAGAGAAAACATTTTGATTTATACAAAATCTTTATATATGTTGCGCTGATTTCTTTGGCGATATCCATTATCATTCCGGTATCATGGGTATTCTTAGCATCGATTAAAACAAATGCTGAGTTCTATGGAAACCCATGGGCATTACCACAAGGATTTAATATTCAGAACTTTATTGATGCTTTCCAAATTGCACAAGTTGGTGATTTCATCTTGAACTCAGCACTTGTAACTGCAATGGCTCTAGCAATCTTACTAGTGGTTTCATTACCAGCTGCGTATGTACTTGCTAGATTCCAATTTAAAGGCAGAAAGTTCTTTAACACACTCATCATGGCTGGCTTATTTATTAATGTAAACTATATTGTTGTGCCAATCTTCTTAATGTTGAATGGTTGGGATAAGTCACTAGCAAAGAGCGGTCTACAGTTCTTTATGAATAACCGTTTCGTTCTTGCGCTTGTATACGCATCTACAGCAATTCCATTTACAGTATATCTTCTCGCAAGCTACTTCCGTTCTTTGCCTAAGGCATATGAAGAAGCTGCGGAAATTGACGGTTGTGGTTATTTTACAACCATGGTAAGAGTCATGTTCCGTATGGCAAAGCCAAGTATTATCACAGTTATCCTATTTAACTTCTTGGCATTCTGGAATGAATACATTATTTCATTAACACTTGTGCAGACAAAGGCACTAAAGACACTACCTGTAGGATTACAGAATCTAATGTCCGCACAGAAAGCAGCGACTAATTATGGACCGATGTATGCAGGACTTGTGATTGTAATGTTGCCGACATTGATCTTATACATTCTTGTACAAAGACGCTTAACACAAGGTATGACCTTGGGCGGTCTTAAGGACTAGGAGGACATATGAATCGAACAACACAATCAATCTTCATGGCAATTCTATTTGTTGTCAGTCTAGCAATGGTAATTATTGGTCAAAGAGAAGTTGGCTATGTGAATCTTGGTATTCAGGTAGTTGGACTGATTGGCATTTTGTTAGTTATACATCTATATAACAAGAGATTTAAATAGGGGGACGATATATGGCAAACTTATCATTACGTCATATCAATAAGATTTACGATAATAAAGTACAAGCAGTATTTGATTTTAACTTAGAGATTCAAGATAAAGAATTCATCGTATTGGTTGGTCCTTCCGGATGTGGTAAATCAACAACTTTACGTATGATTGCAGGTTTGGAAGATATCACAAATGGTGAATTGTATATCGATGATAAATTGGTAAATGATGTTGCACCTAAGAATCGTGAGATTGCGATGGTATTCCAGTCTTATGCGTTATATCCATTTATGACGGTTTATGAAAACATGGCATTTGGATTACAAATTCGTAAGACAAATAAAGATGAAATCGACCGTCGTGTACGTGCAGCCGCAAAAGCATTAGAAATTGAACAATACTTAGATAGAAAGCCTAAGGCTTTATCTGGTGGTCAAAGACAACGTGTAGCGTTAGGTAGAGCAATCGTACGTAATGCGAAGGTATTCTTGATGGATGAACCATTATCTAATTTAGATGCTAAGCTTCGTGTACAGATGCGTAGTGAAATCATTCGACTACACAAAAACATCGGTGCTACAACAATCTATGTAACACACGACCAAACAGAAGCGATGACAATGGCTAGCCGTATTGTCATCATGAAAGATGGATACATCCAACAAATTGGAACACCAAAGGAAATCTATCAGAATCCAGTAAACATGTTCGTAGCAGGATTCATTGGTTCTCCAGCTACTAACTTCTTAAAGGGAACATACGCTGGTGGAAAATTTATCATTGGTGATATGCATATTGAACTACCGGAACAGTTTACAAAAGACATGCAAGCATATGAAGGCAAAGAAATTGTAATGGGAATTCGTCCAGAAGACTTACACGCTGAAGAGATTGTAAATGAAACATATCCAAGCGCTGTATTTGACTTTGCGATTGATGTAAGTGAACTTTTAGGTAATGAATTTATCCTGCATGGAAAGATTGCAGGACAGAAGTTACAAGCAAGAGTGAATGCACGCTATGACCTTTCAGATTGTGCATCCTTCAGACTGGCAATGGATTTAGAGAAGGTACACTTCTTTGATCCAGAGACAGAAAACCGTATCGTTTAGGGGAGAATTATTAAGTATGAGTACAGGAAGAGTTACAGTCCCAACCGATATTGATGTGATTGAGGATACAATCGAAATCATCAAGAAGTGGAAGGCTGATGCGATTCGTGATTGTGATGGCACAGATATGCCAGAAGCGTTACGAAAGATGGATATTAAGCAATACGCTACATATTACACAACACGCAAAGATAATGCGTGGGCAAAAGAACATCCTGATGAGATGCAACAGATGTATTTGATGAGTGACTTTGTTACCGCAAAAGATACATGCTTACGCATCAAAATCATGGAACATTTCTACAAAGATCAATTTAAAGTAAACCCAACAAATGATATTCACCGTTGGTGGGAAGTGATTGATCGTACAACGGATACTATTGTTTCAAACTGGTATTTTGATGAAGAAAATGGTGATGTTGTGATTGAGGAAGCGATTCCTTATCATGCGTACACAGTAAGCTTCTTAGCATTCATCGTATGGGATCCAGTTCATATGTATAACTTCTTAACAAATGATTGGGTAGATGAAGAACATCAGATGACATTAGATGTGCGTTTACCAGAAACACAAAAACATGTCATTGAGAAGTTACATAAGTTCTGTAAAGAAAGAGAAGATGTAAATGTTGTACGCTTTACAACCTTCTTCCACCAGTTCACATTACAGTTTGATGAGTTTGCTCGCGAGAAGTTTGTTGACTGGTATGGGTATAGTGCATCTGTATCACCATATATTTTAGAACAGTTCGAAAAGGAAGTTGGTTATAAGTTCCGTCCAGAATTTATTATTAATAAAGGCTTTCATAACAGTCAGTTCTGTGTTCCTTCCAAGGAATATAAAGACTTTATTGACTTCCAACAAAGAGAAGTATGCAAGCTTGCAAAGGTTCTCGTAGACATCTGTCATTCCTATGGTAAGGAAGCGATGATGTTCTTGGGAGACCATTGGATTGGTACAGAACCATATGGTAAGTACTTCTCTGAAATTGGATTGGATGCTGTTGTAGGTAGTGTTGGGTCAGGCTCTACATTACGTTTAATTTCTGATATCAAGGGTGTAAAGTATACAGAAGGTAGATTCCTACCATATTTCTTCCCAGATACATTCCATGAAGGTGGAGATCCTTTACAGGAAGCGAAAGTAAATTGGGTAACAGCACGTCGTGCAATCTTACGTTCACCAGTTGATCGTATCGGTTATGGTGGATACTTGAAACTTGCATTAAAGTTCCCAGAGTTTATCGAGTATGTTTCCGAAGTATGCGATGAATTTAGAGAACTCTATGAACATGTAGGAAAACAAACACCACATAACCTACTCAAGGTTGGTGTATTAAATAGCTATGGCGAACTTCGTCGTTGGGGTGCACATCTTGTACATCACGCAATCCGCTACAAGCAAATCTACTCCTATACAGGTGTTCTTGAATCACTCAGTGGTTTCCCATTTGATGTGAAGTTCATCAGCTTTGAAGAACTACGTGAAAACCCAGATATCTTAAATGATATTGATGTAGTACTAAACTACGGTAGTAGTTACACAAGCTTTAGTGGTGGAGAAGAATTCGATGAAAAGATTATTACAATCTTACGTCGTTATGTAGATAATGGTGGAGGTTTCATCGGTATTGGTGAACCAACAGCTTGTGCAAGAAATGGTAAGTTCTTCACACTTTATGATGTATTAGGTGTTGATAAAGAACTAGACTTCACACTTCATACAGATAAGTACAACTGGCAGTGTCATGATCACTTCATTACAGAACAGTTAGAACATGAAGACTGGGGTGAAAACGTAAATAGTGTTTATGCATTACCAGGTACAAAGGTTATCAAGCAAGAAGACCTCAGTGTGAAGCTCGCAGTCAATGAATATGGTAGGGGTAGAGCAGTATACATGAATGGTTTACCATTTAGCTTTGAAAATGCAAGACTTCTCTATCGTGCAATCTACTACAGCTGCCATCGTGAAGATGACATGAAGAAGTGGTATTCTGAAAACTATAACGTTGATGTAAATGTATATCCTTCTACACAAAGCTATTGCGTTGTAAACAACACATATGAACCACAAGATACTGTCATTTACCGTGGAGATGGTTCATCCTTCTCATTACACTTAGAAGCTAACGAAATCAAGTGGTACAAAATTTAACCAAAAAAGGGATATTTATAAAATATCCTTTTTTCGTCTATGATAAATGATGTAACCAATACTGATCATGCATGTAGGAATGGAAATCCATATGGATACTATACGTATGTTGGTGCTTTGGTACTTACATACATACGTACCGGCAGATGGTATCGTAACACTGACGAGACCATTCTTACTTAACGTCGTTTCTAATACTTCTGCTGTATCAATATTACGAACGATATAGCCTTTGTAGTACGTAATAGGTAGTACAACAGTTTGTGGATTGGTAATTGTAAAGTGGTAACTACCATAGTCAATCCATTCTCCTGTTGTGACTGTTTCAGCTGATGTAGTTTGAATTGTTTTTGTATAACTACGGAAATCAGGAGAGTGATAAGGAAGATAATCCCCACCCGCAAGTTCTACGCGCATGTATTGTGCAGAATAGTATGGATCAATGAGTTTACCGTTGGTTACTTCTTGCCATGTGGTATTGTGTGGCATGATAAATGTACGTTTCGTTGCAGGATAGAGATGGTAGATTCCTTCTAAACTCAACAACAATATCAAACAGATAGGTACATACTTAAGTTTATGTGTAAGGTTTTCTATACCTATTACAGCAGGGACACATAATAGTGGTAATGCAAGCATATTTAATCGCCATGGAAACTGTAATACTCTAACAAATGACATGTACTTCCATGGAAATATCTGTGCAGGCAATAACATGCAAATCCATCCAAGAACTAGCATCGATGTAATAAACGGTTGTTTCTCTTTCTTAGCAAGAAAGAGATAACTGATTGGTGCAATGCTCAAAAATAAACCAATGTTAACAACCATTGCATTACTTGCCTTATATTGATTGCCAGATAAGCCAAACACAGTTTGGTTGGCAAAGAATTGCCAGAATGCCATTGCGTGATTTTCTAATGCGGAACTTGACGCATAGTAATTGAGATAAAATTGTTGCGATTTTAGTTGTTCTATCATAGGGAAGGTATAGAAAGCAGTTAATAAACATGCTAGCATACTTTCACAAACTAGTAGTTTATATCTATCAAAAGAACACTTTGGTAGATATATGATACAGATAATGATTACTAGAATAAAACATAATAAGAAACTTAAGTTATGCGATAATACAGTTATCACCAAACCAATCAGATAGGAGGGTGAATATTTCTGATTGGTTTCAAAGATTTCATATAGACCAGATAGTATAAGTGGAATGCCTACAAGCGCAAATACTTCACCTAATGCTCCACGGACATAGATATCTGTGATGTGGTAATTGCTGAAAAGATATGCAGCGGCTGCGAGTAATCGAATTGATGACTTTGATGTAAACTTGCTTGCAAGCATGTACATTGTAATTCCAGAAAAGAAGCTTGCAAGAAATACAGTAAGCTTATAACTATCAACCAAGACTAGTCCTAAGTTATGTAGGATTGCTGGTAACAATAAGAATATATCAGAGTAGAATAGTGGGCTTCCGTAACCAAATCCTCCATTTTCATATGGATAAATAGCAGGGAGTATTTGACCGTGTTGAAGAGCCTTTGCGTATTGCTCAATACGTGATACATGAAAGAAGGTATCATGTTCAATCGCAAGAAAACTCTTTGTTAGATATGGGAACATTAGTGGCACAGTAAATGCCAAGATGATTGCAATATCAATCAATGACTTACGATATTTTCTCATCCAAAATACCATCCTGGTAGCCATGCTAGAAACTTAGCGAATTGTATTGTTGTACCAAATCCAGTTGTAACTGGTAAGAATAGAATAAATAATCCTAGATAGAGTGCTAGATATAATGGTACTACAAACTGATATTTACGTTCTTTTAAATGATGAATACAGTACACAATTGCGATGATGGTAAATAATGATGTTGGATAGAAGTGATATGCAAATACGATACGATGGACGTAGATAATCCATGGTAAAAGACCACTAAAATAAGCAACCACAATATACCAAGCTACCGTATCTTTCTTAAATAGTGCACGGTATGTTGTAAAAAGAATTGCTGGAACACCCGCCCATGTTAATAACGGATTTGAGAAACAAGAAATTGTATGGAAAACATTACCTACAGTTCCAACGTAGTACCACATTGGACGTAAATCAAATACCCATTGAAACCAAGTACTTTGATATGGGTGTGTTGCGTTTAAGTTGACGTGGTAAAAATACATCTGTTGCGCTTGTTTCCAAACGTTGGCGATAGACCATGGTTCATTACGGAAAATTTGATCAGGAATATAAGAGATACAGTAGATTGTGATTGGGATAATGATGAAGAATATTACACAAAGTAGCATTGTTTTCAGCAGTATTTGAAAGAATTGTTGATGTGCTTTTTTATCCTTCTTATATTCAAGATAACGCTGTATCCAGTTTGTAAATAACATTATTGCTAGTCCTACAGCTGCGTAGCATCCAGTCCACTTCGCTGATATTGATATTCCCATAAAGATACCAGATAGGAGTAGGTATAAAATTCCCTTCTGCATTGGTAGGGTATAGAAATTTGACATACAGTACTTCAACATCCAATAGAACGAACATAATATGAATAAAATACTAAATGGTTCAAGTGTTGCGATACGTGATGTTGTGATATGCATGAAATCTGCAGCTAGCAAGAATGAACCAATCAAAGATAATTCATCTCGTTTCAATAATAATTTTAAGATTCCATACAATACTGGTAACATGAGTACTCCAGCTATTGCACCAGGTAATCGCCAAGCAAAGGGGTTCATCCCAAATAAACGAATGGATAGTGCAATAATATTGGTGCCGAGTAATGGGTGAACATTTGCGTACATGTACTGTCCATTTGCGATTTCCCATGCGTTACGTACGTGATAAATTTCATCGAAATATGCTTGGTCATAATAAGTTGGAGAAAGAACTAATTTATCTTGTTCATCAATGAGTAAACTTCCAGGGTATGGTCCATCTTTTTGTTTATCGCGTAAGATGGAGATTGGTAAAAAACCTGTATGATCTTCTTTTCGAAAACCAATTTCCGATAAAGAACTATTCTCGCTTAAATCAACTAGTTTGATATAACGATATTGCCAATTTCCTTGTTCAATTGCGTAGGTGTATATATTTCCTTGTTTAAGACTGGCAATACGCGTCCATTCTTGTAGATCATTGGAAGCGTACAAATAAATATTATTTGTTCCAATTTGATATGCGGATGGATTCGAATTCGTATCACCTTCACCGTAGATTGTATAGATTGCATCAAATTTTTCACTTTTGCCAAAATCAAATGTAATTTGTTGTTTCTCTGCGGTTGGCTGCCATGTAGTCGTTGGAAAACTAGTTGAACCAAGCTTCCAAAAAGAAATGAAAGTATAGATTAACATCATTAATACGAGTGATAAAATACTGCGATGTTTTTCGGATTTAAAATAATATATCTGATATAAAAAATAACCGATAATCAATATCACAAGGGTAAAACATAACAGGATTAAAAATTCACTATCCGAAAACAATAATAAGCTCAATTTTTCCATAATTTAAACTCCAATCCTATTATACAAGAAAAGTTTTATCCGCATCACTCTTATTGACACAGTGATAGAAAGTGCTAAGATAATCTATGTTAGCACTATATGCATTAGAGTGCTAAAAGGAGGAATAAACATGTTAAAACCATTACGTGATTATGTAGTCTTAGAAAAAGCAAAAGAAGAAGAGAAAACAAAGAGTGGTATTATTTTGACAGAACAGCCAAAAGAAGAACCTGGAAAGGGTATTGTGGTGGCTGTGGGGCCTGGTAAGATGGAAAATGGAAAATTAACCCCATTGGAATTACAGGTTGGTCAAAAAGTTGTATATAAAAAATATTCTGGAACTGAAATCAAAGAAAATCAAAAAGAGTATCTATTAATCGAAGCAGAGAATATTCTTGCGATTGTAGAATAAAGTAGAAAGAAGGAATTATTATGGCAAAAGAATTAAAGTATGGTAAAGATGCACGTCAACTGATGTTGGATGGTGTTAATAAATTAGCGGATGCAGTAAAGGTAACTTTAGGCCCAAAGGGCAGAAATGTTGTATTAGAGAAATCATTTGGCTCGCCAGTGATTACAAATGATGGTGTAACGATTGCCAAGGAAGTAGAACTTGAAGATAAGTTTGAAAATATGGGCGCTAAGTTAGTATATGAAGCAGCCAATAATACAAACGAATTAGCAGGTGATGGTACAACAACTGCGACTATCTTAACCCAATCAATGATTACAGCTGGCCTTAAGGCAGTTGAAAAGGGTGCTAATCCTGTGCTTATGCGTGAGGGAATTGAAAAGGCGGCCAATGTTGTAGCAGACGCATTATTAAAGAACTCCCACCAAGTCACAACCAACGATGATGTAAAGAACATCGCTACGATCTCATCAGGCTCAGAAGAAATTGGTAAGATTATTGCGGAAGCGATGGAAAAGGTTGGCAATGATGGTGTCATCAATGTGGATGAATCACGTTCCTTCGAAACAGTTTTAGAGATGACGGAAGGTATGCAGTATGACAAAGGCTATGTTTCCCCATACATGGTAAGTGACCGTGATAAGATGGAAGTATCCATGGATAACCCATATATCCTGGTAACAGATCAAAAGATCAATACAATTCAAGAAATTCTACCAGTCTTGGAAGAAGTTGTTAAAATCAATAAGCCATTACTTCTTATCGCAGATGACTATGATAATGAAGTAATGAGTACATTAATCATTAATAAGTTACGTGGTACTTTCAATGTTGTTGCGACAAAGGCTCCAGGTTTTGGTGATGATGCAAAGAATCAATTAGCAGATATCGCTGTCCTAACAGGTGCAAACTTCTATGCAAAGGACTTGAATATGAACTTAGCAGAAATGACAATGAAAGATTTGGGTTCTGCTAAGAAAGTAGTAGTAAGCAAAGATAAGACAACAATTATCGATGGTGCAGGAGATAGTGATGCAGTAGCTAAACGTGCTTCTGAAATTAAAGCAACAATCGAAAATGCAAAGTCTGATTATGACAAGAAGAGACTCGCAGAAAGACTGGGTAAACTTACAAATGGTGTTGCCTTAATCAAGGTTGGTGCAACAACAGAAACTGAACTCAAGGAAAAGAAGCTACGCATCGAAGATGCACTAAACGCAACAAAAGCTGCTGTTGAAGAAGGTGTTGTGACTGGTGGTGGACTTGCATTAGTACAAGCCTATAAAGATGTACGTGCTACATTAAAGTCAGATGTAGTAGATGTACAACGTGGTATCAATGTTGTATTAGATGCACTCAAGATGCCAATCATGCAGATAGCTGAAAACGCTGGCTTTGATGGTAATGAAATCTATGAACAACAGTTAACAGCTAAAGAAAATCATGGTTTCAACGCAAAGACTGGTGAATGGGTGGATATGTATAAAGCAGGTATTATCGATCCTACGAAGGTAACTCGTTCAGCGTTATTAAATGCTGCAAGTATCTCTGGTCTATTTATCACAACAGAAGCTGCAATTGCAAAACTTCCAGAAAAGGATGTACCAGTACCTCCAGCAATGGGTCAATATTAAAAAGTATATTCAGCTTTCATAAATGAAATACAGTAGAGCATAACTTATTAAGATGAGTTATGCTCTTTTCTGAGTTTTAATGACACATTTTCAGTGTATCTAAGCATATATATTTTCTAATGTTTATCGCATTATTTGTTATCTCAATAAATTCTTATGATAGTCGTAGATATAAATGAGAGGATATTATTGTCCGTTGGTATCTTAAAACATTAAAAAAGTATATTATTAGTTTGAAGAGGATATTTAATATGAATGAATCATACGGCCATGAATTAGATTTTGCTAGGGAGTATATGTTTGTTTTTCCGATAAAGGAAGAACCAGGATATCATATTCATTTTACAAAAAATTGCCCAGAAGAGATTAAAAATAAGGTGTTAGAACTTTATCCGAAGCTAGTCGAAGAAACAAAAAGAAGACATGAAGAGGGTTTATATACTAGCAAAGATTATTTTTTCTGATAGTTGATTAGGACGTTTGATATGACTATCTAAAAGCGGAATGTTAGTTGAGATTATGTATAGTTATTTTTGAGGGCTTGCAATTTAGAATGAGATATCTTATCTTGTAGAAGCAATCAGAATGGAGACAAAAATGAACGTTTACGATTGGGATGATACAATCTACCGTGGTGATTCTACAGTAGGTTTTGTGAAATATCTTTGGCTACACCGCCCTAAAACTTTGATCAATTTACCGCGTACAGTTTGGTTTGGACTTTTATATGTGCTACGCATTGTGCCTAAGCTAACTTTCAAATCAAATCTATATCGTATGTTTCGCTATGTGGAAGATATGGAAAAAGTAGTTGAAAACTATACAAGTAGCCATTTAGACCATGTAAAGCAGTGGTATAAAGATATACAAAAAGAAGATGATGTAGTTATTTCTGCTTCGCCAGAATTCTTAATCCAATCTTTCTGTAAGAAGGTTGGTATTAAAACATGCATGGCAAGTGTAGTTGATATACATACAGGTGCATATAGCGGGTTGAATTGCCATGGAGAAGAGAAGGTACGTCGTTATCGTGAAGTATTCAACAATACAAGGATTGAAAACTTCTATTCCGATTCTTACTCTGATACACCACTCGCAAGAATCGCAGAGAATGCATATCTTGTAAAAGGAGATAACTTACTTCCTTGGGATAAAAAATAAATACATATAACAAAAGAGATATCCGATTGGACATCTCTTTTGTTATATGTATGCAAGCATACACTAATTTGTTACTTGCTGTTTTGTGCTTGTACAGCTGTTAAGGCTACTACACCAACGATATCTTCCCAAGAACATCCACGGGATAAATCGTTAACTGGCTTAGCGATACCTTGTAACATTGGACCGTAAGCTTCAGCCTTTGCCAAACGTTGTACTAACTTATAACCAATGTTACCACAATCTAGGTTAGGGAAAATTAATACGTTAGCTTGACCTGCAACAGAGGAACCTGGAGCTTTGCTTGCCGCAACGCTTGGAATGATAGCTGCGTCTAACTGTAATTCACCATCGCATACTAAATCTGGATATTGTTGGTGAGCAATTTCTACTGCATTTACAACCTTATCTACTAATGCATGTTTTGCGCTTCCCTTTGTAGAGTGGGATAAGAAAGCAACCTTTGGATCAGCTCCTACAAGAGTTTTAAATGTGTTTGCTGTATCGTTAGCGATAGCTGCTAGGCTTTCACTATCTGGATCTTGGTTTAGACCACAGTCTGCGAATGCGAATGTTCCATTATAACCAAATTCGCAATTTGGAACGTCCATAATAAAGAAACCT
This sequence comes from uncultured Solobacterium sp., assembly GCA_963525775.1. GTDB lineage: Bacteria > Bacillota_I > Bacilli_A > Erysipelotrichales > Erysipelotrichaceae > Bulleidia. The sequence goes on from CAURLC010000003.1 coordinate 106,676, forward strand.
GAAACTAACTTCGCACCTGGTGCTGTACGTAAAATCTGTAATGCTGGACGTAATGTATTTGCTGTAGAGTGGCAAGCACCTGAAACAAGTCCATCAGCTCCACCAGTCTTTAATACCATGACACCAAATGTTGTGCGATCTTTTAATAATGCGTCACGAGCAGCTTCAGGAGTCATGCCCTTAGCCTTACGTAGTTCATATAATGTATTTACATATTCTTCTAATTTATCGGAAGTTTCTGGATTGATGATAGTCGCACCATCAATATTAACGCCATATTTCTCTGCATCTGCTTTTACAGTTGCTTCATCACCAATTAAGATAATGTTTGCTGTTTTCTCTTCTAAGATTTTAGCAGTAGCACGAAGTGTTCTTTCGTCTTCTGATTCTGGTAATACAATTGTTTTTATATCTTGTTTAGCTCTTTCTTTGATTCCGTCAATAAATGACATAGTGATTTCCTCCTTGAACATTAAAATTATCACGCTAACTGTGAAAAAAGTCCAATTATATAGTTGAAATCTTGAAAAAAATATGAAATTAACTAATTTTACAAAAGGATTGAAATTTAAAAATCATGCAAAGTGTTATAATAAAGCCAATGAGTTGGGGGAAGATATGTCTACGTATACAATTCAAAATTCATTTGTGTCAGTAATGATTGATGAACATGCGGCTGAAATACATAGTTTCTTTGATCGTGAAACGAATATCGAGGCAATGTGGCAAGGCGATAAAACCTATTGGGCTGGAAGAAATCCAATCTTATTTCCGATGGTTGGTAAAACTTGGGATGGCATTCTACATATTCAAGGGAACGAATATCATACTGGAAACCATGGCTTTGCTAGAAACAGTGAATTTAAATGTATTAAACATACTGATACTCAAATCGTAATGGAACTGTGTGATAGTGAAGAAACACTAGCACAATATCCATTTCACTTCCGACTTGAAGTTACGTATACTTTGGAGGGTAAGAAGTTAGATATTGCATATCGTATTGAAAATAGAGATATCTGTGCGATGCCATTCAACTTTGGATTGCATCCTGCATTCAATTGCCCACTTGAAAAAGATAAAACATTTGATGCATACCGTTTAGAATTGAATCAAAAGGAAATATTAAACAATCAGGAAGTAGATGTGATTGCTTTAGATAAAGATGCATTAAAGAAGACAATCATCATCCCAAATCCATGTAGTACCTGTACAAAGTTAACAGACGGTATTCATGGTGTACAGGTGGATTATCAGGGTTATCCATGGCTTGCGTATTGGTCGCCTTATGCACCATTTGTGTGTATCGAGCCATGGTACTCACATACAGATTTTGAAAAGAATGAAGTTCCGTTTGAAAAACGTGAAGGAACAATATTATTAGATGTAAATGATAGCTGGCAAACAGCGTATTCAATAACACTATTCTAAAAAAGGAGAAAGAAAAATGTTAAAAATTGTTATTGCAGATTCCTATGACCAGGTAAGTGAAGAAGCATTTAAAATTATGCGTCAGGTTGTAGAGAAGGAAAATCCAGTATTGGGATTGGCTACAGGTTCTACACCGGTTGGTTTGTACAAGAAGATGATTGCAGACCATAAGACAAATGGCACATCGTACAAGAATGCTATTACATTCAACTTAGATGAATATGTCGGACTACCACGTAATCATGAACAAAGCTATTATACATTCATGCATGATAATCTCTTTAACGAGATTGATGTGCCTGAAGAGAATATTCACATTCCTAATGGTGAAGCAGCAGATCCTGAAGCTGAATGCGTACGTTATGAAAGTGAAATGGCAAAGTATGTGGTAGATGTACAGGTGCTCGGTATTGGTTCTGATGGACATATCGCTTTTAATGAACCGGGTGCAGCGTTCGATAGTTTGACACATACAATGGAACTAACAGAACAGACACGTAAGGACAATGCTCGTTTCTTCGATGGGGATATTGATCAAGTTCCAACTCTAGCAATCACACAGGGTTTAGGTACAATTATGCGTGCAAAGAAGATTATCTTAATCGCTACAGGAGCTAATAAGGCTGATGCAGTATACGGTATGATTAAGGGTCCTAAGACAACGGATTGTCCAGCAAGTATCTTACAGGATCATCCAGACGTAACTGTTATTTTGGATGAAGAAGCTGCCGCAAAAATTAAATAGGGCATAATTCTTTTGTATCAAATATATTTATGCAATAATATATTCACGGAGGTATTCAAAAATGGATATTATTAAGAATAAAGCAGAATATGATCAAGTATTAGCTGATAACAAATCAGTATTTGTAGACTTTTACGCTGACTGGTGTGGACCATGTAAGATGGTTGGACCAGTTCTTGAAGAAATTTCTAAGGACTATGCAGACATCAAGTTTGTGAAGGTAAATGTTGATGATAATCCTGAGATTGCACAACAGTATGGAATTATGTCAATTCCTACAATGATTGGCTTCAAGAATGGTGAAAAAGTAGCTTCCTCTTTAGGTTTTATGCCAAGAGAAGAACTTGAAGCTGTTGTTAAGCAGACTTTATAAAAATGAGTAAAAAGCAGGTGAAAGCCTGTTTTTTTATACAGAAAGATTTAATTATACAAAGCACATTATTTGTTATTTCCTATGAAGAAATAAGTGGTTGATAGTATAATCTTTAAGAAGAAACGGAGAACATCACATATGAAAAAAGGTTATATTAATTGTAATATCTGGCAAAATCCAGCAACTGCTTTTGCGACGAGTGATGAATATATTATTAAAGTTGGTACAAATCAAGAGATTGAAGAATTACTCTGTGAGGAAGGTGCTGAAATCGTTGACTTGAAGGGTATGTTCGTTGTCCCAGGTTTTGTGGATAGTCATATGCATCTGGCAGAACTTGGCATGTACTTATCCAATGTTATATTGGATGATTGTCATTCCAATGAAGAAGTTATCGAAAAGGTGAAAGAAAAGCTTTTGACTACAAAAGCGGGCGAGTGGATTATCGGCCGTGGCTATAATGAAGAATCCTTCCCAGACCACCAAAAGCCAACAAGACAGATGCTTGATGAAATTAGTACAGAGGTTCCAATTGCTTTAACACGTGCGTGTGGTCATGTTTTATCTGCTAATACGGCTGCCCTAAAAGCTGCTGGTATTACAGAACACACAAAGATTGAAGGTGGAAGTATTGACTACGAAAATGGGTTTGTGGAAGAGAATGCTTTAAATAATATTCATAATGCATACCCACAACCAGATGTCGAAAAGATTAAAGAATACATCCATATTGGTGCAAGTTATGCAAACCAATTTGGTGTTACGACGGTAGGTAGTGATGATTTTTTGGCAGTCGCACATGACTATAAACCAGTATTGAGTGCTTTTGCATCACTGGCGTACAAACAAGATATAACGGTACGTGTTAATGAACAATGTGAGTTTAATAATCCAAAGGAATTCTCAAAGTTCTTGGATGATGGTTATACCTTTGATGTAGGTGATGACTATTTCCGTATTGGTCCATTAAAGTTAATTACAGATGGTTCATTAGGTGCTAGAACAGCATATATGAAGAATGCATATGCGGATGATCCAACGACGAAGGGAATTGCATCTTTGGAAGAAGATGTTATTGAAACTTACGTTCGTTTAGCAAACCAATTCAATATGCCAACCATCGCACATGCGATTGGCGATGCGGCACTAGATAATGTACTGCATGTATATAAAGATACTGTATTAGAAGGTAATCCTTTGCACCATGGTATTGTACATTGCCAAATTATGAGACCTGATCAAATTAAACAGGTACTTGATCAGAAGCTGGCATGTTATTTCCAATCCATCTTTATTGATTATGACGCACAGATTCTTGCTTCTAGAGTCGGTAAGGAACTTGCAAGTACTTCTTATCCATATAAGACGTTATTAGAAGGAACTCTAGCATCGAATGGTTCGGATGCACCAGTTGAAATGCCGAATGTTTTAAAGGGAATTGAATGTGCAGTCACGAGAAAATCAATCTCTTATGATGCATGCATGAATGAAGCGGAATGTCTATCGGTTGATGAAGCGATTGCTTCCTTTACAACAAACAGTGCCAAGATGTTGTTTATGGATCATTGTATTGGCACAATCCAAGAAGGGTATTATGCAGACTTTGTAGTATTAGAAAAAGATATTCGTACCATTCCAGTTTCTAGCATCCATCAAACAAAGGTGATGTTAACGGTGATGGATGGTAATACGGTATATTCTAATGATTAGAAATATTGAAGAAAATGATATACCAGTTATTCTAGATTGGTATAACTGGTATATTAGGAATAGTACTGCAACATTTGAAACTGAAGAATTATCGTTAGATGAATTTAAACAACGTGTTCGTATTATTACAGAGAAGTATCCGTGGATTATTTTAGAAGAAGATGCTAAACCGGTTGGATATGCATATTATTCCGACTTTAATAGTCGTCAAGCATACGCATGTACAGTTGATCTAGCAATCTATTTAGATCCTAATTCGTGCCATCGTGGATATGGTAAAACCCTGATGAAAGAAATGATAGATATTGCTAGAAAATCTGGATATAAGAATATCGTATCGCTTGTAACAGCTGGTAATATCGCAAGCGAAAAGCTACATGAAAGATTTGGCTTTGTCAAAAAGGCAACGTTTGAAGAGATTGGCTATAAACACAATCAATGGCTAGCGGTTAGTTATTATTACTTACAGTTAGAGGATAAATAAGAAGGAGGAACATGCATGCGGAAAATTATTCTTGCGGGTGTTTGTTTACAAGCAAATAGTAGTAGCTTTACAAGTGCGATGCAGGAATGTGAAGCACTCTGTAATGCATGCAACTTAGAAGTATTAGGGACTATCACCCAACAATCAAAGAGTATGGATCCACATACCGCATTCCGTACAGGAAAATTAGAAACATTAAAAGCGATGTGTGAAGAACTAGGTGCAGATGGTATTATTTTCTACAATTCCTTAAAGATACAGGTCAGTGATCGTATCTCTGCATATTGTGGAGTCAATGTGATTGATCGTACAGCGTTAATCTTAGATATCTTCTCCAAGCGTGCACGCAGTCGTCAGGCAAAATTGCAGACAGAAGTGGCACGTTTACAGTATGATTTACCTCGTGTACTACATGCGGATAATGATAACGAACGTTCACGTGGTGGTGCGGTCACAAACCGTGGCGCTGGTGAGATGCGATCATCCATCATTGCTGCAAGATACCAAAAGAAAATTAACGATTTAAAAGAAGAACTACGAAAGATAGAAGTACGTCGTTATCAGGATGAGCGAAGACGGCAAAAGACATTATTGAAACGCGTTGCCTTAGTTGGTTATACCAATGCTGGTAAGAGTTCCTTGATGAATGCAATCCTTTCTATGCAGGATGCTGGGGGTCAAGAGGTTCTCGAACAAGACATGTTATTTGCAACTTTGGATACGAGTGTTCGTATGGTACAAAGCAAACATAAGAAATTCTTGTTATATGATACGGTTGGTTTTGTATCAGACTTACCACATGGACTGATTGAAGCGTTCAAGAGTACTCTGGATGCCGCAAGAGATGCAGATTTATTAATTCATGTGATTGATGTGGCAGATCCTAGTTGGCAAGAAAAGAGTGCTATCACCCAAGAAACTTTAAAAGAGATACATGCGGATGACATTCCACAGATTCATGTGTTCAATAAGATAGACAAGCTAGCACATCCAGAAAGAGTAGATGGTCTTACCATCTCTTGTTATACAAAAGAAGGCTTAGATACATTGCTGGAAGAAATCATCGAAATGATTTACCCAGCAGAAGAAAGCATTGTATGTAAACTAGGCTATGATAAAATAAGCATGTTCGATACATATAAAGCAATCCTAGATATGGATATCCTAGAGTACCACCAAGATGGTTTGATTGTTCGAATCACAGGTGAGAAAAAGATGCTACATGTCTTTGCAAAGTATCAGATAAAAGGAGAATAAAAATGGGAAACACAGTTTGGGAAAAACTCAATAAAACAGAGTTAAAGAAACTACACGCATTTAACGAAGATTACCGTGTATTCTTAAGCAACTCAAAGACAGAACGTACATTTGTGACTAACTCTGTAGCGTTTGCGGAAGCACATGGTTTTAAACCAGTAGAAACAGCGAAGAAACTAAAGGCTGGTGATCGTTATTACGCTGTAAACAAAGGTAAGAACGTTATCTTGTTTGTAATGGGTAAAAAGCCATTAACAGAAGGTATGAATATCTTAGGAGCACATATTGATTCACCTCGTATGGACCTCAAGCAAAAGCCAATCTATGAAAAGGATGGCTTAGTATTAATGGATACACACTATTATGGTGGTATCAAGAAGTACCAATGGGTAGCACGTGCAATGGCTCTTATTGGTGTTGTATGCAAGAAGGATGGCACAACAGTTGAAATTAACATTGGTGATAAGCCAGGTGATCCAGTTGTAGGTATCTCAGACTTATTGATTCACTTAGCTGCTCAACAATTACAAAAACCAGCAGCGACTGTTGTAGAAGGTGAAAAATTAGACCTATTAGTAGGTTCTATTCCTAAGAAGGGTGTTGAAAAAGATCCTGTTAAAGCATATCTTTTAGACCTCTTGAAGGAACAATATGATATTGATGAGGATGACTTCCTCTCAGCAGAAATTGAAGTTGTACCTGCTGGTGAAGCCCGTGATTATGGTTTAGATCGTTCTATGATTTTAGGTTATGGTCATGATGATAAGGTATGTGCATACACATCACTTCGTGCAATTGCGGAAATTGATAAGCCAGAGCGTACATCTGTATGTATCCTAGTTGATAAGGAAGAAATCGGTTCTGTAGGTGCTACTGGTGCACACAGTGATTTCTTTGAACACGTCGTTACAAAGTTATTAGATAAGCAAGTTGGCGCTACACTTGTAAACCTACATGAGGCTCTTGAGAATAGTGCCATGTTATCAAGTGACGTATCCGTTGCGTATGATCCAAATTATCCTGAAGTATATGAGCCAAAGAATTCGGCTTACTTTGGAAAGGGTATCTGCTTTAACAAGTATACAGGTTCTCGTGGTAAGTCTGGTTCTAATGACGCAAGTGCTGAATTTATGGCGCAGATTCGTAAGTGCATGGATGATAACAACGTTATGTTCCAAACTTGCGAATTAGGTAAGATTGACGTTGGCGGAGGCGGAACAATCGCTTATATTCTTGCCAATAAGAATATGAATGTTATCGATGCAGGTATCTGCGTTCAGAACATGCATGCTCCATTTGAAACAGTATCTAAGGCAGACGTATACGAAGCTTATCGCGCATATGTTGCTTTCCTCAAAGATATGAAATAATATTGATACAAGGGGGTTAATTATGGAACTCAAAGAAACAGTATCATTAGATCAGTACCAAAACGTTGTAGTATTATATCGTGATGAAAACGGTGCGTTATTCATCGGTAATACATATGACTATCATGGACGTACTCCAGATAGTCGTTACCTCAGCGTTATGTATCATGAAAGTCTGGATGAAACACTAGGTATCATGGGTGGTTGGAATTATTTAGATGATAATAGCCCAACAATTACGCTTGTGCCGGTTCCAGAGATGTCACTTGGTGTAGATGACTTCTTAACTGCACACAATACAGGGCTAAAGTGGGATGAGATTGAATACCATGAAGTATCAAGCTATCCAAAGATTGAGACATATGTACGCTTATCACCTGTACGTCGTGGTACTGCAGTTGGCTTTGTAATGAAGTAATCCATATTTATACTAGAAGGACAAACAGTCCTTCTTTTTTAGTGTAAATTTACGGTATACAATTACTATAATGAGCAGAAAATGATAGTATAAATGCGTTAGGAGAACAGACATGAAAATTACTTTTTATCTTGTTCGTCATGGAGAAACATTATTCAATCATTTAGGTCGTATGCAGGGAAGTTGTGATTCCCCATTAACAGAGCGTGGAATCGCACAGGCACATGAAACATCGAATCAACTCAAGGATGTTTGGTTTGATCATATTTATTCTTCCCCAAGTGAGCGTGCTTGGAATACTGCGGATATCATAGCGAAAGATAGAGAGATTCGACCAGTTCTACTTTCAGGATTGCATGAAATGAGCTTTGGTAGATTAGAAGCTGCTAGGCATACAGCACATGCGGAAGAAATCCGTCAATGCCGTGAAAGCTTAGATTATAGTTCGGCGGGTGGTGAATCCCCAGCGATGATGGAAACGCGTATTCGCAAGACGTTACAAACAATTATTGATGAGGCTGAAGATGGTGATCGTATTCTTCTTGTAGGTCATGGAATGTATCAAATCTGTACCATGAAGTACCTATTAGGTGTTGATATTGATGCACTACATCAAGAGTGTGATACGACAGGTCGCAGTATGATTCCAAATGGTGGAATCATGGTATTTACATACGAAGATGGCGAATATCAAATTCAACAGATTCCAGTAGAGCCAAAAAACTTCGTATACAAAATGGAAGAGAAGACAGTAAACATTTACTATGTAAGACATGGAGAAACACTGTTTAATCACTATAACCGTATGCAGGGAAGAAGCGATAGTCCACTTACTGCACAGGGAATTGAACAAGTGAAGTTATCTGGGAAAGCATTGCGTCATGTGGATTTTGCATTTGCGTATTGTTCAACTGCAGAAAGAGCACGTGATACTGCAGCGTATATCTTAGAGTCACATGATATTACAGCAATACCAAATCGAGATTTAAGAGAAATTAACTTTGGAACCTATGAAGCTAGAGTACGAGACGCTATCATGGATGAATTATATGAACGTTTTAATCCACGTGTTGATTTCAGTGATGTTGGTGGGGAAAGTGAAGAACAGGTTTTTGAACGTATTGATCGAATTTTAAAACTTGTAGTTTCACGAGCAAAAGATGGTGAAAATGTATTACTTGTAGCACATGGCTCACTCTATATGACACTTCTCAAACATTTATTTAATATCTATCGTGCAGATTTAACTGAACAAAAGAAGGCAGAAGGAAAACACATCATGCCAAATGGTGGGATTGCGAAGTTCACGTATAGTCATGGCACATATCATTTAGAGCAACTCATGATAACACCAGAAGAATTCATGGAGGTGAAATAACAAATGGGATTATTTGATATCTTTCGTCCAGTGGACATCAATGAAGAACTAAAAAACATGAAGACTATTCCTGGTGCAGTATTGTTGGATGTCCGCGAAGAAGATGAATATAAAGAAGAAAATATTCCAAATAGTGTAAATATTCCACTTTCCAATTTAGAACAGATTGAAGACATGCATTACACAAAAGATACACCACTATTTGTGTATTGCCATAGTGGTAGAAGATCTGGTTTGGCAGTCATGCGATTAAGAGAATTGGGTTATACACATGCCAAGAATATTGGTGGTATTATTCATTATAAGAAAGCATAGAGGATAGAAACATGAAACCCTGTTTAATCATTGGCTCAACCGTTTGTGATGTGATTATTAACTTACCAGCGATACCTGCATCTGCACAGGACGCGAATATCTATGGTCAAACATTACAGATTGGTGGTTGTGCATTTAATGTCGTATCAATATTACATCAGCTTTCCTTACCATATACATTTCTTTCACCAGTAGGTACAGGTGTATATGGAAAATTTGTAGAATCAGAATTACAAAAGGCAGGTATTACTACCACAATTCGTACTGAACAAGAAAATGGTTGTTGTTATTGCTTGGTTGAAGATAGTGGGGAAAGAACATTCCTTTCTTACCATGGTGCAGAGTATACATTCCAAAAGGAATGGACAGATTCATTAGATCTTTCTTCCTATGGATATATCTATGCTTGTGGGATTGAAATTGAAGATAAGGATGGTTCACGTATCGTAGATTGCCTAGCCGCATGTAATGGACAAGTTGTATTCGCGCCAGGTCCAAGATATGCACATATCTCTAAAGAAATTATGGAACGTATCTATGCACTCAAACCAATCCTACATGTCAATGAAATAGAACTGTTTGGTTTGAGTGGAAAGAACGATATCAACGAAGGATTACAGGAACTGTATACACGAACAGGGAATATTGTGATTGTCACCTTGGGTGAAAAGGGGTCTACGAGTTATGATGGATTAAATTTTGTGCATGTTCCATCAAAGAAAGTAACTGTAGCAGATACAATTGGTGCAGGAGATTCTCATGTGGGGGCTGTGATTGCAGGATTATGCATGCATGCGGATATGAAGGATATCCTTGGATTTGCAAATGATATAGCGGGAGCGGTTGTATCTAAAAAAGGAGCAGGCTTAGAACCTGCAACCGCATTAGAGATTTATTATCAATACTTTAAAAAAAGACCATAAGGTCTTTTTTACATCTTGGCTTTCTCGAAACGTTCTAGTGCAGAAGGGAAAGTGCCTTGCATTAGAATCGCAACTTGATCAACAATCTTTTGTGGATTTTCATGCATACCTTTTTCAATCCAGTCAAATATTACACCGGCAAAACTGAATCGATAGAAGGATGCCATAAAATGAATTGTTTCATTAGAAACCTTATAATTTTTCGCAAGTTCACGAATTACATTTAATAGTAAGTACTCCGCCGCATCTTCTAGCATACGCATGATGTGGGATTGTGAACGAGAGTGGATTGTATTTAAGATAAAGTGTTTTTCTTTCTCAATAATCTTGAAGGCAGATAAAAGTCCATCTTGCCAACTATCATAACTACGTTGAGTTCCGATGGCTTCTTCACCCTCCGCAAGATAAATCCAATCGATTAAATCATAGATATCATGGAAGTGATAATAAAATGTTTGACGGTTTACACCGCAGTCATTTGTAAGGTCAGTAATCGTAATCTTTTCGAGAGGCTTCTGTAATAAAATCTTCTTTAGAGAAGCGCCTAATGCTTTCTTTGTCAAATCGCTCATTTTGTATAACCTCCAGTATGTTTATTTTACGTGGAAAGTTAAATTATTTCTACATTAATACTTTATTTTTTGAATAATAATTGGTATTATAATTCATGTCCTATGAAAACTTTGCAGGAATACCCAAGCGGTTGAAGGGGCAGGCTTGGAAAGCTTGTAGATCGGTAACACGGTGCCAGGGTTCAAATCCCTGTTCCTGCGCCATAGTTAAAAAACCCGCATAAATAGCGGGTTTTAATATGCAATGGTCAATAATTGGTCAACTATTGAAATAGAATAAATACAGAGTAGGGGATACTCTGTATTTAAATTTGTTATTTATTGTTGTTTTGCTCGCCTTGGTTTGGGAGAGTTTGCTGGTTGTTATTTTGGGCTTGTGTTGTTTCTAGTGTGCCTGTAAGTGTAACTGTGACTTGGATCTGGTTGCCATCTCTATCAATTGTTAAATCAATTGTATCACCAGGTTTCTTTGTCTTTAGAATTGCGGATAAATCTGGATAGCTAGAAACTTCCTTGCCATCTGCACCTATAATCTTATCATAAGCCTTTAAGCCAGCAGCTTGTGCACCACTACCATCGATAACATTTGTAACATATACACCAGGAGTGTAGTTACCTTGTTGAGTTGTAAGAGTCTGTAAGTAAACACCCAATGTTGCACGGTCTGTAACTTTACCATTCTTAATTAACTGTTCTGCAACCTCCATTGCGTCATTGACTGGGATTGCAAAGCCGATACCTTCGATTGTTGCACCAGATGAAGATGTACCAGAGTCTTTAGACTGTACGATACCTATTAAATTACCGTTACCATCAAATAATCCACCGCCTGAGTTACCAGAGTTGATTGTGGCATTTGTTTGGATAAGCTTCATAGATTCGTTGTTAACAACAAGTTCACGAGATGTTGCCGAGATGATACCATCTGTAACAGTTCCACCAAGTGTACCTAATGGGTTACCAATTGCGATGGCTGTATCACCAACAGAAATCTTGGATGAATCACCAAGTGTAGCAGGTGTTAAGTCATTTGCGTCAACCTTTAATACTGCAATATCACTCTTTGCGTCTGTCCCAACAAGTTTTGCGTCATACTCTGTTCCATCACTAGTCTTGACTGTAATCTTTTGTGCACCATCAATTACGTGGTTGTTTGTAACGATATAACCATCTTTACTGATGATAACACCAGAACCAGCAGCGTTTGTTGTGTATGTACCACCGAACATGCCATACGATTGTTGTGTAATTTCTGTTTGAATTTCTACTGTAGAAGGGGCAGCTTTTGCGGCAGCTTCTGCAACTGTTAAACCAGATCCACCTTTTTCGTTAGAAACGGAAGTTGTTTTACTGCTACCTGATTCTGTTGTTTGATAAACTACTGTTTTACCAGTATTTCCACTTTGTGCTGAATATAGCCAAGCACCACCAAATCCACACAGTACTGCAAGTGCACCTTTACCGACAGTCGCAATGACTTTTGAGCCGATAATATTTTGCTTTTTGTTTGGTGTTGTTATAACAGTTTGGTTAACTGTTTCTGCTTTTGCTTGTTCGCTAGATTCTTTAGCATCTACATTAGCTGCTTGTTGCGTGGCTTCTGTATGTTGTTCTTCAACAGTTTCTGGTTTGTTTTCAACTGTTTCAGATTGATTTGATTCATTAATTTCGTTGTTTGTTTCATTTAAGTTATCTGACATATTTCAATCCTCCTTGTTACTACGTCTATTATCTTAGAGCACAAATGTGAAGAGAGTGTGAATGATACTCGAATTTCATGTGCAATTTCATAGAATATATATACAAATTAAAAAGCTAGATTCCGTAGAATTCTAGCAATTTTAGAATTAAATTAGCGACTCTTACGTAGTGTCATACCAAAGACACCACCAATAATGCCACCGATAATGTGAGTTAACTGTGATACGTTATCAACATTGAATACACCTTCGTAAATCTGGGTTCCGATATATAGTACCGCAACGATGATGAATGTAAGTGGGATTCCTTCTTTAGAACCTGTTACTGCTGATAATAGAATGAAGGCAAATACAACACCACTAGCACCCAATAACATTGTGTTTGGAGCGATAATGATATGTGCAATACCTGTTACAAGAGCGACTACCAAGATGACAACAAGTAAACGTTGGCTACCATATTTTTCCTCTAACATTGGACCAACCAGTAAGAATAACAACATGTTATTCATGTAGTGTGATAGGTCAGCGTGTCCTAATACGTGTGTGAATAAACGTAGATAGAACAGGGGGTTGAGTAATGAGCCTCCATATACAGAGAATATGAGATAGTTTGTAGTACCGTTTGTTATAGTGTTTAGTCCTAAGGCGATTAAGCTAATTAGGGCAAACGATAAGATGACAGGTGAATTCCAAGTTATTTTTTTCATATATGACTCCTTAAAATCTTCTCTATTATAATACGTTATAGTTTGATTTCATCTTGAGATGAATGATAGTTTTCCAAAAATGGATTTACTAGTCTTATCCACTCTAAAGGTAAATAAATGGAAAGATATCCATGATTACAGCCCTTTGCTTCATACAGAGTACAATTTGGATGTATTTGTTTAAAGCGTTTTGCGGATTCCTTCACACAGCGCATTTCTTTTTCGCCATAAATATATAAGACCTCGGCATTGCTTTCAGAGATAGAACGTTTTAGTGTATATTCTCCCATATATGTTTGATAGATAGTTACCAGTGTTTCAATAGGAAGCCTTGGCATATCTTCTATATAATAGTTATCAAGTACTTCTGGAAATGCCATGTTAGGATATATTTTTTTCATCAAGCTTAACTGCATCTTGCATATGGATTTGTTAAGCATGAGTTTGCCAAATACTTTTATAACTCCTACACAAATTTTAGCTAATTTAGGTTGAGGAATACAGATACTTCCATCGATAATCGCTTTTTGGGCAATATTACGATCTAGTGATAATAGTTCGATAACGATTTGACCACCCAATGATACACCACCTAGTGCAAATACCTTTCCGCCACAATTACTTTTTATGTACTCTAAAATCTTTTGTGCGGAAGCTTCAGTTGAAATATATTCTTTTTGATATTCTTCGCCATGTCCATCAAGCGTTGGTAAAATGACATGATAATTTTCGGATAATATTTGTGCTTGTCGGAGATAATTCCACCATGAATTACCGCCTCCATGTATCAATACGATATGTGGTAAACATTTATCACCAAATTCATGAAAGATCATAGTTCAATACCTCTATCACTTCTAATTTACTGTAATGGATATGTATAATATTAAAATATTTGTTTTTTTGTTTGTCAAATCACACTGTGCATCATTCTTTCTGTGAATATGATGTAACCTAGTGAATGATAGCGAAAAAAAGGGTATAATTACTAAGAATGTAAAGGAGTACATCATGTCAGATAAGAAAGCAAAAATCCAGCAGGGAACGATTGCCCCTGTTACGAATCCAGAAGTAAAGAAAGCAATCAATGATTTAAAACTCGGAAGTACCCCTGAAAGACAAGAGGCGTTATCAAACGCATTAAAGAAAGCAAGATTACTAGCACCTTGTAATTTTGATGTAGAACTAAAGCCAGATCACAATGGTGTTTTACCAACAGTAAATCCATCCCAGATTAAGTTCTTCCTCATTAATACAAATGATGGGAAAGCATTCTTCCCAGCATTTACAGATGTTGAAGAGTCCACAAAGTTCAAGGTGGCTGGTGAGAAGGATGATACGCCAAAGAATATCGTAAGAACAATTCAAGAATACGATGCGTTATTATCCGACCCAAATACAAAGATTCAAGGTGTTATCATCAACCCAGGAACAGATAATATCGTTATTCCTAAGCCACTTATTGCAATCCTTGCAGGTAGAGAAAGACCAAAGCCTGTACAGCCAACAGCACCGATGAATGTGACATATTCTGAACCAAATGTTTATCCAACACGTTTGGTAAATGCTGTATATGACTATTGTGAAACAAATGATGCGATTAGCAGAGTTTGGTTAAAGGCAAAACTATATGGTCCAGCAATGGCATTCTTCTTAGTTGTGGAAGCTGAAAAGCCAGAACATGATATCTTAACAAAGATTCATGATGCGGCTGTACCACATGCAAAGGATTTACCGGTAGAAGTTGTATTCATCAACGATGAACTACGTAAGAATGTTATCAAAGAGGCGGTTGCGATGTATGACCGTAACATCAGTTTCTAATGGATATTAGAATATTAACAGCAGCAGAACTTGATGAAGCGATTCGCCTTGCGAAAGAAGTGATTCTTTCTGAGATAGATGTTTCATGGAGTAAAGAAGCTGCTAAGAGTATTAGTGAATTTATGGCAGAACGCCTGAAACAATTCACAGTTTATGGCTTATACGAAGAAGGATTAGAAAGCATCCTGGCTTATGATCCAGAAAAGATGCATATTATTCTGTTACTAACAAAACAAGCCTCTCGTAAAAAGCGGTATGCAACAGCACTGCTAAATCATTTGAAAGAAGAGGCAGATAAGAATCGTCTTTCAAAAATCACCGCTAACGTTGTGGATTCAGCAGCAGACTTCTATCATCACTATGGATTTGAGGATGCTGGAACATCTACAGAAGCCGGTGGAATGAACTACACGCCGATGGAATATCTTGTGGGTAGAGAATGGTTGGGTAAAACTGTAACAGTTATTATCGATCACACATACGGAAGCTTCCATCCACATATCGCTGATTTAACATATCCAGTAAATACAGGCTATGTTGAAGAACTATTCCAAAAGAGCGGAGAGTTCCAAGATGCTTATGTCATTGGCCCAAAAGAGCCTTTAGATACATTCAAGGGAGTTGTAAGTGGTATTATCTACCATAAAGATGACCATCGTTCTTATTTCATCGTCACTCGTGTTACAGAAAAAATAGATAAAAACGAAATCATTCAAGATGTTGGTTTTGAACAACAGTTCTATGAAACAAGAATCCTATGGAAATAACAAAACAACAGTTTGCAAAACATCTTCTGATTGAAGTTGTAGGGTTGATTCTTGTAGCGATAGGTGCTGCTGGTATTATGAAGGTCGCATTAGGAACAGGGGCTTATGATGCTTTAGCACTTAGTATCAGTTCAATCACCGCTATTGAAGTAGGGACAGTTGGATTAATTGGTAACTGCATCTGTATTGCTATACAAATACTAATGTTACGAAAGAAATATCGTCTGATGTTTCTGTTACAGATTCCAGTATCATTACTGATGGGAATTACAATCAACTATTTCTATTACATCGTATTTGCAGGGATGAATTCAGATTTCTATATTGTGCGCTTAGTTTTATTAATGGTATTTATCGTCATCTGTACTTTTGGAGATGCGATGATGACTGCGAGTGGGATGATAGGACTTGCAGTTGAAAGTACATGTGTACTTTTCGCAAAGAAATTTCAAATGGAGTTCGGCAAAGTAAGACAGCTAGCGGATGTAGTCTTTATCATATTATTATTTATTTGTTGGTTTTTCTTCCATGCATTATTCCCGATACGAGAAGGAACAATCATTCTAGCATTAACATTTGGGCCGTTACTAGGATACTTTACAAAGAAACTCCAGCCACGCATTCATAAATGGGTATATCAAACAACGAACTAACTCAGCCAAAATTGGTTGGGTTTTTCTTTTTGTACCTATTGACGAAAATATACTAACTGTGTATATTGTATATATACAGATAGGTTGGAGGTTGATAATTATGAAACTAATTATTGACAACAGGAGTGGACAACCGATTTACGACCAGATTTATAATCAATTACGAGATCAAATCATTAATGGTACCTTGGCAGAAGATGAAAGTTTACCATCTATTCGCACACTTGCGAAAGATCTACGTATCAGTGTCATTACCACAAAACGTTCATATGAAGAACTAGAGCGAGAAGGTTATATCTATACCATTCCAGGTAAAGGAAGTTTTGTGGCAGGAAAAAATGTCCAACTCATTCAAGAACAAAATCTTCGCATCATTGAAGAACATCTAGCAGAAATTAAAAAACTATCCACTTCTTGTAATCTAACACAAGAGGAAATAACCAAAATGATGAAAGTCATTTGGGATGAAAATGAATAATTGGGGGGAAAATCTTTATGAATGCAATTGAAGTAAAGGATATTACGAAAAAGTATGATAACTTTCGCTTGAATCATGTATCTTTACAGATCCCTGAAGGATCGATCTATGGTTTAATTGGTGAAAATGGTGCAGGTAAAACAACACTTATCAACTGTATCCTAGGACTTGTACAACCAAACTATGGAGATGTTGAAGTATTAGGTAGTAATAATTTTATCAATGAAGTAGAACTCAAAGACCAGCTAGGTTTTGTAATCAATGATATGGGTATTCCTAATATCCTAACGGTAGATAAGATTGAAGAAGTCTTTAGTAAAATCTATAAACATTGGGATCATGAACAATTTGTAAAACTATTGAAACAGTTTGAAATTGATATAGATGAAAAGTACGAAACACTATCGTTAGGTAACAAAATGCGTATCGCAATTGCGATTGCATTAAGTCACAATGCAAAACTTTTAGTATTAGATGAACCAATGAATGCACTAGATCCTGCGATTCGTGCAGAAGTCGTAGACCTTCTCATTGAATATACACGCCAAGAAGATCATACAATACTGATATCTTCCCATATTGTGACAGATCTTGAAAAGATGTGTGATTACATTGGTTTCATGCATGCAGGTGAATTAATAATCAATGATGAAAAAGATAACATCCTATCTAGCTACGGAATATTGAACTTGGCACCAGAAGAAATTACAACTATTCCAGAAGGCGCAATTGTCGCAAAGAAAGAAACACCATACCAGGTAAAGCTTCTAATTGATCGTAAACACGCTCCAAATCTAGAAGGCCTTCATCCAGCAACGTTAGAAGAAATCTTTGTGGGTATTGTGAAAGGTATTATTTAGACAAGATAATCATTCAATATTAGAAAGGAATTTCTAAGCATATGAAAGCACTGTTAATAGCTGAGTATGAACAAATTATTAAGGATAAACGATATTTTGCGTATATCATATGTTTTATACTGAGTTTTATTACTGGGTTGATATCTGCTGTGAATCATGTTCAACCTAACAGTTTTCCGCTTCTTTTGTACTCTTACATTGTTATAAATAATTTTTCTAAAAATTATTTCATAAAGTCTAATAGTATAAGACTACTGCCAATTAAACATCAATCTTATTTACTGATAGTTTTCTTGGAATTGTGCATCAATAATTTGGTTCTTGCGATAGGTTGGTTGATCTATTGTGCAATGGGAGGAAATTTCTATATACCAGAAATATTCTATATAGAGCTTTTGCTTGTATTTGAATGCATGTTTATTCCAAATGCTTTACCGAGTTATAAATGGTCCAAGCAGTATTTTGAACATATTTTTATCATACTTGCAATTGCGGGAATTAATTGGATAGTTGTAACTAAGACAATGATAAATCATGAAGTGTGTTTTCTCGTATTTTTGGTTGCACTATTTGGAGCAACCTATATCTCATCCATTCGTATACTAAAAACGAATAATAATTTTTAACAAAGCATAATAATCTATTTTAGGAAGGAATTTCTAAGAATATGAAAGCACTATTATTACTGGAGTTTGAGACATTTATAAAAAAGAAACAATATATTTTTCCGATTGCATACTTAATATTATCGATTGCTAATGTGTTATATATGATGAAAGTTCAGCACTCACGTGATAACTTTTATATCATTTTCTTTTCAACTCAGCTCATTACCGCTTTTGCTAGACGTGAACACTCAATGAAAGGTACTATTCGATTATTTCCAATTAGGGCAAAAACAAGAGTGAATACTCTATTTATAGAAATTGTAATACTCAATATCATCGTTCTGTTTGGACTTTTGATTTCTTATTATCCATTTCAAGATACTGGTACAATATTGGTTGTGCTATATATTCTCGTGTTGATTGAGGCATTGGTAATTCCGGCTATTTTACCAATCGAGATATGGCATCGAGAATATTTTAACCATTTGTATATTCTGTTAGTTGTGGTTGTTGTGAGTGTTCTTGTTTATCTAAAAACAGAAATAAATCTATTTGTTCAGTTTTTTGGATCTGCAAGTGTTCTTTATGCACTAGCTTATATTTCATCCATTCGTATCTTAACGAATAAAGATTGGTAGAAGGGAAAAGGTTATGCAAGGTCTATATACACTATATCGGCATCGTTTATTTAACTTTGAAAATGTCGCAATAAATTTTGTGATATTTCTTATCTATATTTCATTCATGCAGATACCGATATATTCGTTTCAAGAAATACTGGGAATTGTTTTCTTCTTCATTTTTCAAGTACAACTCATTACTATTTTGATTGATGAAAACTGGAATCCGATCTTACAAATTCTTCCGGTTCGCAAGAAAGATTACTTCAATGCATATATGAAAATAACTTTTGTGTTCTACGCTCTATATGTGTTGTGTACGATTTGGTTTTATACTTTGATTTCAAAATTGAGTTTACTATTTGTGGTAGCTCCAATTGGTTGTTTGTATTACTGTTTACGAAATTTCAAAATGATGACCACAGTGAAGTCAAATCAAATGATTATTCGATATATTCTGTTTATGATTGCTGCACTTGTGTTTACATGGATTAGAAATAATACGGAAATTACTAATTCAATTGTTGTATTTGGAAATTTGATATGTCTTGCGATTATTACTATTCTTCTGTTTGCATGTATGTATGAAATTCGAAAAGAGGAATCGATATGAAGAAGTTGTCACTTCGCCAAAAATATTTTCTTAGTGAAGTTATAGCGGTACCTATATTATTTTTTGTTTCGTATTCGGTTTTGGGTGGTGAATCTAGTTATAGTATCTTATTAGATATCATGCCCTACGGTGGTGCGTATGTAGCAGGATTGATATATCAATCTGAAATTGATATACAGCTACTTCCTCTATATCCGCTTTCTAAATTAGAAAGAATGTTACCACGAATAAAGCGTATTTGCTTAGGTATGTTGTACAGTGTAATCTGGTATCAACTATTCGCAAATTTTTTACATCGGTTTAATATAGATGATTTTGAAAGACTTGTAGTATCATTATTGATTCTATTTACGCTTCAAGAAGTATTTTCATACCAAATACAAAGTGCGAAGAAATTAATTGCGATTCATATTATTTTGTGTGGTTTTGTAGTTTTCTTAAGTTTCATTATTCCTGATTTATTGCAGTTTACGTTAGTAGCGCTATTCATTTTAGTTTTCTGTATCTTCTGGATGTATCATCAAAGTGCCAGAAGAAAATCATAAGGGAAGGTTCCGCAAGGAGCTTTTTCTTTCTGAATAAAGTAATTACAAGTATAATATGGGGTAGATGAAGGAGGTTTCTATGGATTTATTTGGGTATGCAAGCGAAGAGACAAAGAAAAATGAAGAGCCTTTAGCAGCGCGTATGAGACCTTCTACGTTAGAGGAAGTTGTTGGTCAGGAACATATCATTGGCAAAGATAAATTGTTATATCGTGCAATTAAAGCAGATAAGCTTGGATCATTAATCTTTTATGGCCCTCCAGGAACTGGTAAAACAACACTAGCGCAAGTGATTGCGAATAGTACCTCTGCTGATTTCCAACAAGTCAATGCAACAATTGCAGGTAAGAAAGATCTTGAACAGGTAATTAAACATGCGATGGATTTGATGTCGATGTATCAAAAGAAAACAATTTTGTTTATCGATGAGATTCATCGATTTAATAAAGGACAACAGGATTATCTACTACCTTATGTTGAAGATGGCACTATTATTTTGATTGGTGCGACTACAGAGAATCCATATTTTGAAGTGAATCAAGCGTTGATTTCACGCTCTCGTATCTTCCAGTTAAAGTCATTAACGAAAGAGAATATTGTGACTCTTTTAAAGCGTGCTGCTGAAGATGCGATAAAGGGTATTGGTAAGGATAATGTCATATTAGAGGATGAAGCTGCTGAATTTTTAGCAGAGATCTGTGATGGAGATGCACGTGCTGCGTTGAATGCGCTAGAACTTGCTGATCTTACAACGGACCGTAGTGATGATGGCTACATTCACATTACCTTGTCAGTTGCGGAGGAATGTATTCAAAAGAAGGCAATCCGTTATGATAAGGATGGCGATAACCATTATGATACGATTTCTGCTTTTATTAAATCGATGCGTGGTTCTGATCCAGATGCGACGCTATACTACCTTGCACGCATGTTGACGGCGGGAGAGGATGTTCGTTTTATCTCTCGGAGAATTATGATTGCGGCTGCTGAGGAATGTGGTAATGCAGATCCTAGAGCGTTACAAATTGCGGTGGATGCGGCGTTAGCGGTTGAACGAGTAGGAATGCCAGAAGGAGCCATCATACTTGCAAATGCGGCTTCATATGTTGCGAATGCGCCAAAGTCTAATGCATCATCCAATGGTATTTTTATGGCAATGGGTCTAGTTGAAAAAACAGGTAATCTTCCGATTCCATCTTATCTTAAGGATGCTCATTACGCAGGTTCAGAGAAGTTAGGTAATGGTGTTGGCTATCAATATGCGCATGATTATCCAAATCACTATGTGAAACAGCAGTATCTACCAGATGCAATCAAGAATGAAAGACTATATCACTTCTCTGATGTAGCTTATGAAGCTAAACTCCAACAGTACTTTAATTCAATTGGTAAGACAGATTATCAAAAGGAGAAAAAGTAATGCAGGGGAAATATAAAGTGATTACGCTCTGCGGTAGTACACGCTTTAAGGATGAATTCATGAAAGCACAGAAATACTTGACGCTTGCTGGAAATATTGTAATTAGCGTTGGATTATTCGGACATAGTGGTGATAACGAAGTCTGGGAGAACATGGATGAAGGCACTCTAACGAAGACAAAAGAGATGTTGGATGATATGCATAAACGTAAAATTGATATGGCAGATGAAATTTATGTAATTAACGTTGGTGGCTATATCGGCTCTAGTACAAAGTCGGAAATTGAGTACGCAAAGGCAAGTGGAAAAGTAGTTCGTTATCTTGAAACAATGGAATAAAATATCTGAGTGCTAAATATTAGCACTCTTTATTATTAAGTGCTAAAATACTCCTATACTCACAAGGAGGTATACAACAATGGCAATTATCGTTCCTATCTATAACACGGTATTATTACCAGACACAAATATTTACCTGACCAGTGATAGCTATAAAAACGCAACTGGACAGGAACCTGCTGTAGGTGATCGTATCATCTTTGCGATTGAAAAGAAGGCATTATCTACAGATGAATTTCGTCCTGAAAATTTTTATCCATTAAGTGTATCAGGAACTATTACAGAAGTTAGTAATAGTGGTTTTGTGGTGATTAAGACAGAATCACGTATCAATATTGAAGACATCGTTGTACATAGTGATAAAACTTTAGAAGTTTTATCTATCATCCGTAAACCGATGACCAATGATTTAGATCCAATCGATGAAAAGAAGCGGGTTGAACAACTTAAGAGTGCACTTGTGAAGGCAACTGCGAATTATCAATGGGCATTAGGTGCACGTAACTTCATCTCTCAATTAAAGGGAATGGAGGATATCATCAGTGCCATGGCACAATGGTTAAATATCACGGATGAAGAAAAGTATGCATTACTAGAAGAAAATCTTCGCTCCAATCTTTTAAATAAGATTGAGCAGTATATCTATGAATATACAGAGATGACAGATGTAACTAACGAAGCTTCCGCTGCACAAGAAAATGACAATAAGAAAGCCTATCGTGAGATGGCCATCAAGAAACAAATCGAATATCTTCAAAAGGAACTGGATGACATGCATCCAGAGAATGTTACAGATATCAGAAAGATGGAGATGAAGATTCAATCATCTGGCATGAATGAAACTGCACGTCGTGAAGCGGATAAGGTTTTAAGCCGTCTAAAACAAGAAGGCAGTAACTCTCCAGAGTATGGTAATCTTTACAACTATCTAGATTTTTTAACAAGTATCAGTTGGAAGAAAGAACGTACAAAGAAGATTGACTTTCAAGCTGCGGAGAAGATTTTGGATGAAGACCACTACGGTCTAAAGAAAGTAAAAGAGCGTATTTTACAACAGATTGCGGTAATGGATCTTAATAAGCGTCAATCGGGTTCGATTCTCTTATTTGTCGGTGCTCCAGGTACGGGTAAGACAAGTATTGGTCGCTCCATCGCAAATGCGCTCAAACGTAAATATGTACGTGTTGCGCTGGGTGGAGTACGTGATGAAGCAGATATTCGTGGTCATCGTCGTACCTATATCGGTGCAATGCCAGGAAGAATTATGGATGGTATTCAGAAAGCTGGCACATCAAATCCGGTAATGGTACTCGATGAAATCGATAAGTTGAGTATGTCTTACAATGGTGATCCTGCAAGTGCACTTTTAGAAGTACTTGATCCTGAACAAAACAATACCTTTACGGACCATTACATGAATGTTCCATATGATCTTTCTGATGTACTCTTTATCTGTACGGCAAATACATTGGATTCTATCCCGGAACCTTTACTGAACCGTATGGAAGTAATCGACTTTCAAGGTTACACAGCAAGTGAAAAGTTCCAGATTGCTCAACGACATTTAATTCCTAAAGCAGTTGAGAAAATGGGCATTCCAAGTGAACAGTTAGAGTTTAGTGAAGATGCGGTACGTTCTATTATTGTGGACTATACGATGGAGGGTGGTGTACGTGGACTCAAAAAGAGAATTGATTCCGTATGCCGTGCTATCGCTGTGAAACTTGCAAGAGGTCATCAAGAAAAGATTGTGATTCAGGCAAGTGATTTACCAACACTGCTAGATATGAAACCACTTCACCATGAAAAACTCATAGTTCAAAAGAATCCTGGTATCGTAACTGGTCTTGCATGGACTGCAAGTGGTGGTGAAATTCTCTTTATCGAAACCCTACTAACAAAGGGCAGTGGACAGTTAATTGTGACTGGACAGCTTGGGGATGTGATGAAGGAATCTGTACGCATTGCATTATCTCTTGTGAAATCGAAATTCCCGGAAGCAGATAAGATTCTAAAGACGCATGATGTTCATATCCATGTTCCACAAGGTGCTGTTAAAAAAGATGGACCTTCTGCAGGTATTACTTTAACAACTGCTTTAGCTTCATTGATTACCAAGAAGAAGGTTTCCCCATTAATTGCGATGACAGGGGAAGTATCCTTACGTGGTGGTGTGATGCCAATTGGTGGTTTGCCTGAAAAGTTGATGGCAGCTGCTAGGGCTGGTGTAAAGACGGTTTACATTCCAAAAGAGAACGAAGATGACTTAAAGGATATCGCACCAGAAGTGAAAGAGAAGTTAACAATTATCCCAGTTGAACAGGTGGATGAAGTCTTGAAGGCAGTTGGTATTCTGGCAAAAACAACAAGAAAACCAAAGCAGAAACAAGCATAATCACTTTGTGATTTGTTACAAAAGTCGGTGAATTGTACCGACTTTTTTCTGTTTACGTGAAACATTTGTGAATTGCTTTGCGTAGAAAGAAATGAATATTTATAATGCATGTAGCTTAAAAAGCAGGAGGTCGCGATGAAGTATAGAATTGTATCAGATTCATCTTCAAACGTATTTCACATTGAAGATATTGACTATAGAACGGTTCCTCTAAAAGTTATTATGAATGAAGGAGAGTTCTTTGATGATGAACGCACGAATGTAGAGCGTTTCTTATCCGTACTCAAACATACGAAGGGAAAAACATCCACTTCATGTCCAAATGCCTATGAGTGGGCAAGTTCATTTGATGGTGCCGATACGATTTTTGCGGTAACAGTTACGGGTGGATTATCCGGATGTTATTCGGCAGCGATGCAGGGTAGATCACTCTTCTTGGAAGAACATCCAGAAGCCAATATCTACGTCATTGACTCATTATCTGTAGGACCAGAAATTCTATTAATTATTGAAAAGTTAAAGGAATTAATTGCACAGGGATTAAGCTTTAGTGAAATCTGTGATGCGATTAATGAATATAAGAAACATACACACTTATTATTTAATATTGCAAACTTAGATAATTTAGCGCGTAATGGTCGTGTCAGTCCAGCAATTGCGAAGTTATCTGGTTTATTGGGTATTCGTTGTGTTGGTAAGGCATCTGACCAAGGTACACTTGAAATTTTACATAAGTGCCGTGGTGAAAAGAAGGCCACAAGCAAAATTGTAGAAGAGATGATTGCACACCGCTATAACGGAAAGAAAGTTAATATTGCACACTGCAATAATGAATCGATGGCAAATGATATTAAGAATTTAATTCTACAATCTTTCCCAGAGGCTAAGGTTGATATTATTCCATGTACCATTGTGTGTGCCTACTATGTATCTGACCAAGGTCTAATTGTAGGTTTTGAAGATAGTGATTGTTAAAAAGAAAAGCCGTAATCTTAGTGAAGTGAACCCCAAAAGTTGGACAACAACTTAGGAGGTTCGCTTTTATTATGAAACTTAC
>CAURLC010000004.1:0-126829 GCA_963525775.1 uncultured Solobacterium sp.
AAAGCAAAAAAGATATAAAAAAAAGCCCCTGACCTTGGACTAATTAAACTAATGGAGCGACAACCCCGCTTTATCCATATAAAGTACTCTAACTAACTTACGGTTATATTATATACAATTGTATATGATTATGCAACAACTTTTTTATTAAATTTCTAACAGTAAACAAAAACTTGAGTACTGTTAGAATGAACTTTATCTCTTTAAGACTGCTATCACTTTCCCTTGCTTCCTCTGAATATGGTATTAACACTCATTTCTTCAAAATCTACAATAATTTGTTGAATGTATTTTCTAACATAAGTTATAAGTTCTTCTTCATCCAAATTTTCATCCTGGCATCTATATTCCATCTCAGATATTTTCCTTCTTTTCTCTGCAAGTTCGTTGTATCTCGTAAGCAACACTTCGTCTCTTCCATTACTTATAACCATATCAAGAACGATATTCATTTCTTCATCAATTTCCTTTAGCTTAGAGCAAGATTTTTTCTGTTCTAATTTAATTTGCTTATCAATTAAATATTTCTTTAATTGTCCCTTAACGCTATCCCTTATTATCTCTTCGCTGATTCGTTTCTTACATTCACTGCATACATAATACTTATATATCTTCCTCTGCTTTGTATGCTTTTTCTTCCTTGAACTACAATCACAAACTAGTGTATGCTTACAACTCTTACACGTAACTTCTCCCTTGAATAGATATTTATATCTTCTGCTTCTTGATTTCAAATTTGTTAATCTAATTGCTTCTAACTGTGTCTCTTTATCAACAATCTGAGGTATAACATCATCATAGTTATTTCCACCAAACACCAGAGTGCCGCTATATACTAAATTTCTTACTATTTTATAAATATCATTTTTCTGCCATTTTCTATTTAATACTTTATTTCTTCTATACTCTGATGTTACATTCCATACATTCATACCTTTATTTACGATGCAATCAAATATATTTTTGATAACTTCTACAGTTTCATCATCAATAATCAAATAATGTTTATCATCTGGGTTCCTTTTGTATCCTAGAGGGACTTTCCCTTTGCAATAAAAACCTCTTCTTGCAGCCTCTTCTAATCCTCTTTTTGTTCTCCAAGATATGCTGTCTTCTTCCCATTGCGATATAACACCTATAATCATAATAAACATTCTTCCTGAAGGTGTACTTGTATCAATGTTCTCTGTAATACTGATCAGTTCTATATGATTTTTTTCTAGTATTTCTATTAAATAAGCTAAATCTTTTACACTTCTAGTTAGACGATCTAGATTATGAATGATTAATGTATCAAACTCTTTTGATTTAATTAATTGAATGATTGAATTCATCTGTGGTCTTTTTAAGTTCTTTGCTGATACACCACGCTCTTCTTTAACTTCTAATGTATAACTATCCTTCTCATATTTGTATTGACAGTAAAGTTCAATCTTTCGCTTCTGTTCTCCAAGATTGTACCCATTAATCACCTGCAGTTGAGTTGATTCACGAACATATCCAATTATTTTTTTCATACTTAACTATCTCCTTGTTATTGTTGTGTGCCGGCATCAAGCACGCATTCAATTACACCAAGAAAAAATACCAATATTCAATATTCGGGTCTCCAAAAACTTTGGGGGACAGGTAATTTTACAAAATTTAAGGGATGATTTCCTAGTGGATTTCATCCCTTTTCCATTTTCCTTATCATAAAAAATGTTCAATGTCTTTTCCCAAGGTTCTATGGATAAAGTTATTGTACAACTTTTTGGGTTCAATTCATAAAAAGAAGGGCATTATTGCCCTTCCAGACTTGCAAGGCGATTATTCGTATCTCGCTTTGCCACCACCGTGAGATGAGCAACAGCAACCACATGTAACAACTTTATTGTATAGTTCTTCAATATTTATTTCATCAATTAAGTCATCTACATTTTCTTGTTGTGTATTCTGTTCATCTACATTTTTTACATCTTTTATAACCATAATTTACCTCCTTTCTATCATTAACCACCTTGAGATGAATAATGCCGAATTGATCTGTTCCAAATAACCATTAACAGAAAGACACCTAATATTAGCCATAACCCACTAATCACAAAATCAAAACTTGTAGGTAATGCAACATTTTGTGTAAAAATAACCGGCTTATAATAGATGTACTCAAATGGTAAAAATTTCAAAATTTTCTCTATGTTAAATGGATAATAACTTAAAGGTAAAATAGATCCTGCCAAGAGACGGATTATATTCCAGATATTATCTCTAAGTGTTAAGATGTTCTCAAATTTGAAACTTAATATACCAACCATTGCAAAAATAATATAAATATATGAAACACTAATAATATAGAAATATAAAATACTTATATTATGAAAACTAAAAATATTTACTTTATATACAATTTCCAAAAGCATCATTACAATCACAAAGAGAAAAAATATATGTAGCTTCGAAATAAATCTATAGCAAAGATAATGAATTGGCTTAACAATATACATATCTAAATCACCTGTGTGGATATCTTGCATAAGATTATATGCTATTTCACAATACGGCATCGTTATAAACTCCGTAAAACTAACTATTATTGAATAGAAAACTAACCATTGTAAATCAATGGAATAATTGTATGTGGATAGATTCGCCCATATTAAATATGTCAGTATAGCCTTGATAGGTAGTGTCAACAATAAAGAAGATAACTGTCCAGAATATGCTTTCATTTTTTTTAATTCAATCTTTGAAAATGCTAGCATCCTTTGTATATATCTAATTATTTGATGCATATATTTTTAGTCCATTCTTTGAAATAATTCTTACAAAAAACATCAATACTGCCAAAATAAGCAAATATCTAAGTATAATCCCAACTGATATATTTATATGCCCAATTACAATTTCAAATGGATAGTAAGTTACTAAACCAATAGGAATGATGTTCAGAAAAAAGTTCTGAAACCTTTTCGCAAAAAATCCCATTGGGTATTTTTTTATATCACTTACTGAATATAATAAGTTTCTAAAATTATCAATATTTTCTAACCAGAACGCTGTAAAACTTATTAGTAATTCAAGTAAACTGAAAATAAAATTTGCGAAAAATAAAAGTACAAATGCTAGTATTGTTCTCACAATATTGACATCAATTGCAAAACAATAAACGGAAACAATGAAAGCAATTAAACCAATTATTTGTTTTTCTAATATAATTGGAACGTTTATGTTATCCAACATATAGTGTATCCACATATTTTTAGGTTTGATAATGTAATTATCCAAATTCCCATCATTTATGTCATATGGCAATACATTTATTCCAAAGAATATTTCTTGGAATCCACTTGAAACCATTAACATTGCCGAGAAAACAAACATATCTCCCTGCACATATCCATCAGGTAGTATAAAGTTGCTAGAAATAGACCACCAGAAAAGTAAAATAAATGATAATTCAAAAAGCGAATAAATAAGTAACATCCATACTTCAAAAGGATATGCGAGTACCTTTTTTATAGAGTTTTCAATCATTTTTTTTATGTATGTCCACATAATCTAACACCTTATCTTCCAAAGTAACTCTCTTAATCTGCATCTCTTGAATTGAATACATATTAACTTTTTCTAAAAATATATTTATTTTGTCATTTTCTAGATAAAATTTACATGTGTAGTCATCTGTCTTTTCATATTTATATTCCGAGAAAACAATATCAAAATCAATTTTCTCATTAAAAATCAGTTCAACTTTTGTTGCTTCTTTTCTTGCACCAAACCTATCTACAGGCCCATCATATGTAATTTCACCTTTATCTAAATAAATAATCTTGTCGCAAATTCGTTCAACATCATTCAAATCATGCGAAGTATAAATAATTGTTGTATTATATTGCCTCTTTAAAAACATACAAAAATTCAATACTTCTAGTTTACTTTGAATATCCATCCCTATTGTTGCTTCATCTAAAAATAATATTTTAGGATTGTGTAAAATTGTGGATACTAATTCCATTTTCTTTCTTTGTCCAAGCGATAGCTTGCGAACAGGAATATCTAAAAGTTCAATTGCATTAATTTTTTTTAATAACACTAATGCATCCTTGTATTTTTCATTATCAACATCATAAATAATTTTAAGATACTCAAAAGAATCACGAACAGGAAGATCATAAATCAAAGAACTTCTATTCCCCATCATTAATCCAATAGATTTCTTAAATTTTTCTTCACCTTTAGAAGGAGTAAAACCGTTCACAGAAATACTCCCCTCTGATGGCACTAAAATACCTGTCATCATTTTTATTAGCGTACTTTTACCAGCTCCATTTGATCCTAAAATACCTGTTATAGATCCTTCTTCAACAGTAAAATTAATGTTTTTAATCGCTTCAACTAATGTATATTCAGGATATAAAAATCCTGAAATTCCTTTCTTTGAAACTCTTATTTTATATGTCTTTTTTAAATCACTGCATATAATACTTTTCATTTAGCTCATCCTTTGTTTGCTTTTTGATTTTGGGCAAAATGGGTCAATAGAATAATATTTCCCAGAATTTATTTTTGCTCTAACATAGCATATTCCTTTTCCATAAATACATTCTTTAAATTTGCTACAATCATAACATTCTGTATTTACAAAAAGTTCTCTGCTAGGTTCGATTATTTCCCTAAGCTTTTCTGATTTCCAAATATCATACAGTGATGACTCATATACATTTCCTACTTGTAAGTTACCCTGAATCAACCGTTCACATATTCCAACTGATCCGTCATTATATATAACAAGCCCACTTTTACCACCGCTACAAGTTTGGATATCGTTATAATTTTTTGATTTGTGAAAAACAATTGGTTTAAAATCAATAATGCTTGTATCAGGTAATTTTTTTACTAAATTATTATATTGGATTTCATTACAAAAAAAGTCATCTTTATGTCTACCTAGAGAATTTAGATAAGGTGATAAATATATTTTAGAAACCCCAATATATATTAATTCATCCACCAATTCAGGAATTGAATCGATATTATACTTTGTTATCACAGTATTTGTTTTTACTTTTATTCCATTCTTGATTAGTTTTTTTATTACTTCTTTCATTGATGAATAAAAGTTTGATATACCGATTAATTTATTGCAAATCTCATCATCATTACTATCAATACTTAATTGAATAGATCTTACATCAGCATTCTTTAACTTTTCTATATCCATATCCATCAAAAATTTTTTTGTTGATATATTGTAATTTATATGTTTTTCTTCAAGTTCTTTAAGAATTTCATAAATATCATTTCTTGCGAATGGATCACCTCCTGAAAGATTAATAGTTGCAACACCCATATCCTTGCATTGACAAATTATATCTTTAATAACATCTAATTCCATTTCTCTTTCTAACTTCTCATTTGCAGAAGCAAAACAATACTTACATTTGACGAAACATTGTTTCGTCAAAATAATGCTTACAAATAACGGAGTATCTAATCTATCATTGGAATAATACGGTATATTATCTCGATAACTATTTTTAGCATTCTTTTTAATGAAAATATCATTTCTTACTATGGGTCTAGGTATTTCTTCAATATATTTGCCAAACTTATCAAGAAAAAAATTAACTGTTGCTTTAGCATATTCATCGCTCAAACACTTTTTTTCTTCTAATTTTTCACATATTGCTTCGTACGAATAACTGCCATCGAATAAATGAAACATTAAATAATCACTTTTTGAAATAAAAGCAATAGAATTAGCAATTTTTTCGATACGAGTATCGAATATTATCCATTTATTAGTTTCTTCTCTAATAGAATAAAATGGTTTTACTCTGTAATATTTCATATCAATAAATTCGCTTTCCACATGTTTCTTTAATACACTGATTATCTGGTGAATACAATTTCTTATTCAATATTAATGAATGAACGTAACATATCCCTCGTACATTGACACAATAATTAAATTCACTACATTTGTAGCATTTTGTTCCCTTATATTTTTCCATTAACGGCATATAGTATTTATTAACTTCATTTCCATTCCAAATTTTTGCCAAACTAATTTCTCCAATATTCCCTAAACTATATTCGTTAATATATGAAAGTCGTTCACAAACAAATGTTTCTCCAGAAGGAGAAATAATAATTCCATCAATTCCTGCCCCACATCCATTTTCTTTTTTTCCATGCAAACTATCTTCGGTAAAGTTTTTTAAAAATTCCGGATAATTAATATTTGTATATTGTAATGTATCTAAAAGTTTAGAAAATGCCATATATTGTTCAACACTAGGAAATAATTCGTCTATACGATTAAATAAATTTCCCATATATGGACTAAGTACTATTTCACAAACTCCTAAATCCTCTAATTTTTTTACCAATTTCCAAATGTTATCTATATTTACTTTTGTTAATACAGTATTAGTTTTTACATGAATATTTTTTTCTGTCATTCTCTCTATCATTTTAATATGAGTTGTTGAATAATGATTGACACGAAGAAGCATAGCTTCTTCGTTATCATCTATCGAATCAATACTAATTTGTATTGATTCGATACATTTGTAATGGCTGATTTTCTCAATTTGATCTTCATCTAAAAGTTTTTTTGTTGAAAGATTAGTCTTGATTCCATTTTTTTCAAATAAGTCTAATATTTGAAATATATCTTCTCTTGCAAATGGATCACCTCCAGTAATATCAATTTCATAAATATTAAACTTTTTTGCTTCATCAATAATATGTTCAATTAAATGAAAATTTAAGTTATATTCAGGGATGTAATTTTTTGTATAAATGGCTCCTGCATAACAATATTTACACTGCATGAAACAACATCTAGTCAACGAAATAACTAATTTTTTTGGAGAAAAATATCTTAACCGGTTTAAATTAATCGGTCTATGATCATTTCTGTAAAAAGGCATTTCATATCTTATACAATGTTCGTTTTCAGTCAGTACAACACCATATGCACTTAAAATATTGTCATATATATTATTAGCAATATTTTCATATTTATTAAATTTATTCTTTATAGTGTTTATCGCATCATCTTTATTTTTTCCATTAATCAAAAGCAATAAATTATAAATTTGCATTGGAATATATCCATAAAATTCACCATCTAAACTAACTTCAACGTTATTAGTTGATTCAGAAAATTTAAATTTATTATCAAAACCAATCATATTCTTAACCCTCCTGGAATTTTTATTTTTTCCATAATATATTCATATACATCTTCATGCGAATCATAATAGTTTTCATTTGAGTCATTCAGAAAGTTAATATTTTTATATTTTTCAGGTAAAGTATCCTTTCCATCTGTCACAAAATATATTTCCCTTTGCTTTAAATACACTGGATATATTTTTTTTACTGTTTGAGAATTTATAAAAGATAAGACAATTTTTCTATTTAATAGATATACGTATTCATATAGAAAAATCTCCTTCTCTATATCAAAATTTACTTTTTTAAATATTTCTTCATTATCTTCAGATAAATAGTCAAAACACTTTTCTTCCATCACCTTTGAAAATAGAATTCTAATAATCACATTATCCTTTTTTGTGACTCCAGAAATAATAACTTTATTTTCAAAATATTCTTTTATTGAAGTTACTAGGCAATGTTCGAAAAAATGATATTCAGTTCTTGAAAATAAATAAATAGGAATAATGATATAGCAAGCATTAATTTTATTATCAACATTAATTTTTTTTACTATCATACGTATCCTTTAACCAAAATTCACACATGCAAATATCATTAACAAAATCAGAATATTTCAAATCAAAGAAATGTGAGTTTATAAATAATTCTGTTTGAATACGTGCTACTTCAAAATAATAATTTAATTTTTCATTAATTCTCTCTAACTCTGCGGATATTTTATTTTCAATTTCTGTTATACATTGATATTTCACAATTACTTTAGATTGATATACATCAATATCAACCAAGAAATAGTAAAACGGAATTTTTAATCTAATTTCATTTAAAATAATTTGCAACCCAAATTTAACAATTAAATAATAAATATAGTCTTTCAAATCTATAAAATATTCAAGAACTACCATACTTAAACCTAAGCCTAAACTATCATTTTCTATATCCTTTTTTATAAAGTATAATTTTTTCAAAAAAGAGGAATATTTTTTTATTTTTTTATCAAAATATTTGTCATCTCCATTTTGACAATAAATTATTCTATTTATAAATATAGCAATATCTTCATACTTTTTTATAACTGAAGCATTATTTAACCTATATATATACCCCTTTTCTTTTCTATTTATATAAGTTAGATAAATATCATTCGCAATAGGATGCTTCAAATAAATGTATATTGCTTCGCTACATTTACTTGATTTTAAATAGATATATTCTTCACGACACATATGTTATTTCTTTCACATATATTGTAGTACTTTTAATAGATATGTTAACCGTATATTATAATTTTTAAACTAAGTTAAGTAATTTTTTTAAGATTTGTGAAAATATTTACATAATCGAGTAGAAGTAAGTTTTAAATCTCTTTAAAACTTCCGACCTCTCACACCACCGTACGTACCGTTCGGTATACGGCGGTTCAAAACTTAATAACTATGTACTTCTTGGCAGTGGTCTGTTAGTGATAGCAGACCTTTTAATTTTAGAATCTTTTCCCTGATTAATGTCCCTATTCCATCTCTGGCACTGATAAAACCTCCCAGAGTAAGACATATATCTTTCCTATCATCAATCTGACTCAATTGAGATTCGTGACCATCGAGCCAACAGTTTTCCTGGTTCTATCTTCAGATTTCATCTCACGATGGAAACCCTTGAATTCGGCTAAACCTTAGAGACTACATTCCTTGGCTAGAGATACTTTTCAACCTCGTGGTATATGCCATATCTTGCACATCGAAAAAAGAACTTCCTGTTTGTGAAGTCCTTTTTCGTATACTGGTATCTTAGTTATGTATTTATAGATTATTTAATTCATATTATTTAATTCATATTTTTTAATTTCTTTATATAGTGTAGATCGACTTATCCCCAATCTCTTGCACATGTATTTTTGAGTAATGTTTCTTTTTTTATATTCTTTATAGAGTTCTGCAAATAAAAATTTATCTATGCTTGCATGCACCCTTCCTTTATACTTTCCATTTTTCTTTGCAATTGCAATCCCTTCAGCTTGCCTTTCCAATAATACTTCTCGTTCAAACTCATTTAATGCAGCTATGATAGTTAGAAATAATTTTCCTGAAGGCGTACTAGTGTCAATTTTCTCTTTCTGAGATTCGAATGCTATTCCTTTTGCATGCATACTTTCTACCAGGCGCAATAAATCTTTTGTTGATCTGCTTAGTCTGGAAAA
Source organism: uncultured Solobacterium sp. (assembly GCA_963525775.1). Lineage (GTDB taxonomy): Bacteria > Bacillota_I > Bacilli_A > Erysipelotrichales > Erysipelotrichaceae > Bulleidia. The sequence continues at coordinate 9,371 of CAURLC010000004.1, forward strand.
AGATTCTACTACGATTGTATCTCCTTCTCTAGCAAACTCCAGCATAGCTTTAAGTTGTGGTCTATCCATATGCTTTCCTGTAGCCTTATCAGCATAGACTTTTTCAATATTTAATTTTTTAAGTAATTCGTCTTGCCGTGCAAGCGACTGCCTTTCAGTAGATACTCTTTCGTAAAATATTCTCATATTCCATCCTTTATATAAAATTGAATTAGATAATATATTTTCCATTTGTTATAATTTTATTGGAGGTGGTTTTATGACCTCTAATAAGGATATATCATCAGTAACTCGTATCAACTTACAAAATGAATTTAGAGAATATTATTTCTCTTATTCTTTTGTACCTGATAGTTAGAGAATTAAAGTCTACTCGTAAAGAGTAGGATTTGATTCTTGGGTTGCTGATGATGAAAAAAAGAGGAGTTCGCTGCTCCTCTTTTCCTTTGGGCTTTTCAGTAACCCATATCAACTTACATGTATAGTATAGCGAAATTTCTATCTTTTTTCAAATAATATATATATTTGTCCTTCAAGAAATTAAAATTAGTAAAATTAAGTTCCATCATGTTATGTTCAAATAGACTATAGTCTATTTGAACACTTTCCTTTTTAAATATTATATGTATTTCCGGGATATATTGAATACCCTAAATACACGTATTTGCTTTTTCTAGAAAACAGACTCTAAAAACGCAAAATAGGAATTGCCGCTTATTCTATTTATCACCATTTTCGTATTTCTGTAGTTTAATCTCTATAATTCTATTGAAATAGTTTTTGTATGTAGTAAATTTCTTTTCTAGCTTCTCCAGTCTGCCTGTCTTTAGTGTGTCCAAAATATATAAAATATCTACTTTTATAAAGTTTTACAGCAACATATGAAAAGGGTATAAGAAAAGAGGCTATATGCCTCAAGTAAATCTAAAAAATTTACTTAATCGTTACAGCCTCTTTTATTTGTATTGATATCCATCATAGATGTATGGCATGTATTTTTGCGGAACTTAATTATTCTACAGTTATGTTATTTAAATTATTTTCCCATTTTTTAAATGATTTAGATTTCATAAACATATATAAGAAAACTATAGAAACTGTAATGCTAGCAATTCCTCCAAAATAAGTATAAATTAAATAAATTAATAAATCATATATTATTATAAATCCTAATATATCTATTAAAATGAATGGTTTTTTCTGTATTTGAATAATTTTTATAAAACCGGTAATAAGTATACATGCTGACATAATATACATTATAAATTTATATAATTTCCAAGGATCATTTACATTAATAGATAAGGTAAATGTTCCTATTAATAATCCAACAAAAATATAATTTATTCCTTTAATGTTATTGAACATGTCACCAAGTTCCTATTGCTGGAATAGGGAATGGACCATTCCAATCTACACCAATATATAATCCTTGTCTTCGAGCAGCTGCTTGCAATACCCAATAACAAATAGCTGCTCCTCCCCAAAGTCCAACAGCTGTTCCCAATATAGAGCCAAATCCAGGATACATTATTCCTATTGCTGCAAATGTAGCTGTCATAGCAGCAGGTCCAGCATTAGCTGCTGCTACAAATAAAGATTCAACTTCTTCGTATGAAAAATAAATTTTCCAATTTTTAGCAAAAACTCTTCTTAATTCTAAATTTGAACCGATACTGTATGATTGTAAATTATTATTTGAAATAGAATATTGCAAAATGTCGTTTAATTTTTGAATAAATTGTTCATCTAATTGAAATTTATTTTTTAATTCATTTATTTCTAAAGTTAAATATAATTTCCCATTATTATCAATTGCAAAATATGGATATATAGACTGCAATTTCTTCATAAATTCTAAATCATCTTTTGTAAGATAATCCGACATTTGTATTACATTTCTATTTGAATATGTTGATATTGGTTGAGTGGAAGCATTTACTTTAGTTGGTAAAACAATTAAAAGCATTAATGTGGCAAGTACTGATGTAATTATTTTTTTAAACATAAATTTTCCCCTTTCAAATTTTATTTAATATTTAAATCATATGGAAAAATTATAAATACCTGTCTTGTACCTTGAAGCACATAGATGATGAATAGAATATTCTTTCATACACGGTATCTTCCTTTCGCTTTCTATTTATAATTTCATCATAGATACTTTCCCGCAAATTACTAGTCTGTTATTTGAGTTTAAAAAGAATTATAATAAATATATTGAAGACAAGAAACCCACATAAGTATAGTTTGTACTTTAGTATTTAATAGTTCTGATATTGCTACGTTCTTATAAAAAACGCTTTCTTCGATCCAGGTATGAGGTAATATTAAACAACTGTCTTATTACTATTCACTAGCATCTTTAATAATACCTGGTTGTATACTAACTCTTCATCTTTATGAGTCCAAGGCTTGTGTATAATTGTCCATCTACCATCTGTTGCAACTCCCATGACTCCAATATACTTTGCTTTCTTCAGGTAATCTTTGTATCTATCATTGATTACCTTTTCTTTTTCTAATGGAATCACTATAAAAGACTTATGACAGAAACGGCTATTTTCTTCAGCTTGTGCTATAGCCTTCTTAATATCATCCAGTTTGAACTCGAAGGATACAAATTGGATTGCTGTTTCCTTTGTTGTTTTATTTTCCACCAATTCTGCAGTAAGCAGATCTACACCACCATGTCTAGCAACACTCTCAAATTGACTAGCTAGAATGTTTGATCTGTATTTATATTTATCCCAAAACGCTTCCTTTAAGCGTACTTCTTCTACAAACTTTATTGTATTCATTATGACTTCTCCTTATTTTGCGGCACCCAATCCAAATCCTGCAGTCGGAATCAAAGATTGTTTATCCTGCAGTTGTTCAACACCTGTTTTTAACCCTTCAGATAACTGAGGATCACCAGGCAGTAGGTCTTTCTTACTATCAAATGCATCACTAATCTTTTGGTCTGTATCGTAATGCTCTTGAACGTTATACACTCTTACATTACGCAATCTTCTTGTTTCTCCAGGAACATACTTCTTCTTATTCTTGTAGAAGGAATACTTCTTATAATTACGCATTCTGAAGATATATGCCTTCTTTCTTGCACTGATAATAACTGCATCACCCATAGATAATTGCTGTAATTGATCCGTAGAAATAACTGGAGCTTCCTCATAAGAACCCTTATCAGATTTCCACACAAGCTTCTTACCACTCATAGCTGAAATACGCTTGATCGTATCCATATCCTTACCATATAGGTAAATAAAGTTAGCTGAGTTATTTTCGATGATTGATTCAACATCCCTTCCATATATCTCAGAGAACTGATGTAAATCCTGGACTACCATGAATGATCTAAATCCTGCAGAACGGCTAAAAGTCAAAATACCTTTAATATTCTTAAGTGCTGGAAAGTTTCCAAATTCATCAAAAATTAAATTACATGGTACTGGCAGTCTTTTTTTACCAGTCTTTTTTTGTTGTTCTTCAGTTAATTGCATCAGTAATTGGAAGGTCTGATTAATGATCAAGGATACCAATCTATAATATGTGTCCTTTTCCCCATGAACGACTATAAAAAGTGCTGTCTTCTTTCTTCCAATATCCGCAACATCAAAGTCTGATTTTGCCATCATTCGTAAGACAGTTTCATTCAAGGTAACGTCCTTCATCTTATTTTCAAATGAAGTAACAATAGAACCTCTTTCCTTATCTCCAGTACTCAAGAATGCCATCAATTTCTTATAGGATTCATCTGTCTTCTTACGCTTTCTCTCTAACAAGAATTTCAACTTTGGTACTTTCATAACGGTTGCACCTGCTTTAACCAATACTGTTTCCATTCCTGATCTATATGTTTCCATTACGGACTTGAAATTGATTTCCTCATCTGGAACAGGTTCTCTTTTCTTACTTTCTGGATTATAGGACTTTTCCTCTAATAGTAAAAACACGATTCCCTGGAACAAACTAGAAGCCTGGTCATTAAAATGTGCCTCATTGTGCGCCTTTGGATCATAAAAGAACTGATCTGCAAGTTCTCTTAAAAACATAGCTGCTTTAGAATAGTCAAACTCTGGTGCGTAGTACTTCATATACTCTAACAATTCATTCTCTAGCCTTTGTTTTTGTAGCCCTTCAGCAGCGTTTATTTTATCCAGGTATTCTGTGATTTTTGCAGTATATTCTTCCTTGCTCTCCAGGTATTCTTTCTCTGCCTTTCGATAAGAATCAATAACAATACTTAATGGAGAATATCTATCTCCTTCCTCTGGGTGGATATAATTAATTACCCTTACATCATATCCATCTGAAAGTAATTGTTCTTTATGTTCATAAAGCAACTCTCCCTTTGGATCGTTAATAATCATAGATTCCCCTGTCATACGTAAGGCATCAATCATTGGATTTACAAAAGAAACAGTCTTACCAGCATTGGATGAAGCATTGATAATTGCGTGATTATCGCCTGCATCAACATAGAGTCTGTTCCATTTCACAGCTAAAGGAATACCACCTCTAAAATTCGTTTTTTTACCTGCTATTTCATAAGTCCTGATTGTGTTTTTACGGTGCTTATCAGAAACCTTTAGAATCGTACAACATTCATTCCAGAATTTTCTAAATGGATCTAGTACATGATCCAACCAAATCAAAATGGATCTTGTTTTCAAATGTCCTGTATTATCATATTCAAGTCTCTGACTATTTCTTTTTATCTCTCGCCAATTAGCAACATCGGAAAACTGTTTCTTCTCCTGGCTCGTCAATGCTCGTTTATGTTTTCCTTTTGCTCCATGTCCACTTCTTCCAAAGAAGGTAGCATAAAAGATCTGGAAGGTCATTAGTCCAATCAATGCTCCTACTACCTTCAGCAATACATAATCCTCACCAAGAAGAAGGAACCTATAATCAAAAGATACTTGTGGATCATGGGTAACTCCTAAGTGAATTACCTGGATTGCTAAAAAGAGTATTCCTATCGCTGCAGTGATGGATAGAAATAAAAATCTAATAATCTTTCCCATTGCTTACCACTCCGTTTCTAACTCTTTATCATTATTCAGATACGCTTCAATCTCTCGATTGATTAGCCCTGTCGCTACGCTAAGTTGAGAAGAGTTATACATATACTTAGCAGCTTCACTCATCTGCTTTCCTGAAGAAATAACAGGCTTCTTAATCTTTACTCCAAGATTCTTCCCCACAGTTTCTTTAAATCCAGCCTTATCATGTGTCTTCAAGTAGTTGATTGCAGGAAGGCAACCCATCTCTGCAGCTACTTTGATACATCTAAAGCCATCTATCTTGTTCTTATTACACATGTCCCCTTTTACTTCATGAATTCCATATGAGTATGTAGCCAGTGGATCTCCATGTGTCATTCCAACGTACAATGTATCCATCCCTTCAGATGCCCTATCCAGCTTGAACTGTGCCTTTGCCAGGAGAATATAATCTTTTGTGTATCCATTCCTGATGGCTTGCTTTGCATATTTGACTGTCTTTAGTGGATCAGTGATACCACCTTCACCATAGAAATACATTTTTGCTAATCTATGTGAAACCAAAGCATTTAATTTAGAATCTGTAATTTTATTTACCAATCCTTCAAGTGTTTCTAGACATCCGTGTAAAAAGGAATGATTTACCTTTTCACCTTCTGAATTGACATTTTCTAATTGCCTCTTCACTTCCAGGTACTCTTTCCATTCTGGATTATTACTGTTCTTTTCTAATAAAGGTACTTCTGTCTTTTCAAATTGTCTTTCGACAAATGGCTTGTCTAATCTTGAACTTTTATAATTGGCAGCTCGCATGTCTTTGATCTGATCCAAAATAATGTTTCCGATTTGTTTATGTAGTTTTTTGATTTCTGTATCTTTAATAGTTGCTATATCCGTACCTGCAGCTGTATCCATTGTTTGTGAAAGAGTATCTAGTTTTTCTAAGAAACTTTTATACATCTCTTTGAGTGCATCTGAGTTTAGAAATTCCTCCGCAATCTCATCCAATTTTTCTCTATATGGCATCATCTGATAAGAACCATATTGCATACGTCCGTATCTAGGTAACACTGTAGCCAGATCTAGAACATTCTTGATTTTTGTAAAATCATAATTGCGAGTTGCACGTATAAGTTCTCTAGTTTCTGCATCTTTATTTTTGAAAAAACGTTCTGGATCAATAGCAGTATTTTTAAATAGCTCTTCTCTTAATCCAATTTCTTTTATGATGATTGCTTTTAATTTTTTTAATTCTGAAAGAGTAAGTTTACCTCTATCCCTTGTCTTATTTTTTTCAAGATAGCACACATGCATATGTGGATGTTCTGTATTCTTATGATAGTTTTCCCACCACAGCATATTGCTTGGTCTTAATCCAATCTTCCGGAAAAACTCTGGCATGATTTTAGAAATCATAGTTGCATAATCTTTTTGACTATGTAATCCACACTTCTCTGCATAGTCATATGATGGTAAAGAAATTACCATATCCCAAACAATATCTCCATCATTTTTAAATGATGATTTACATGCTTCAGCAAATGTAGAAATATTATCTACAGAAAAATCTCCCATTGAAGTCATGGTCAATCCATCTGCCGCTTCTTGTCTGAAGGTGTACCCAAAGAATCCATCATCACGCTCAGCATAATACTCTTTATCTGGCTGCGTTGCCTCATCACGTTGTGTATATTCTAACCATCCACCTTTTCCAAATAATGTATCTTGTGTGATGATTCCTTTGAATCTAGAGTTCTTTGGAGCCTGACTTCCTAATTGAAAGAATCTAACTTTATCTATTTCAACCGGCATCTGTTTCAGCTACCTTCTCTTGCTTTTGCTTGGCAGGTCTATCTAATATTTTTTTCAAATCCTCTTCCAAAGTATTTTGTTTTTTGATTGCTTCAGCTTCAATATCTTCAATCTTTTTTCTAATACGATTTAATTCATTAAGTTCACTTTGTACTCCATTCTTTTGAGAAGTATACTCATGAATTTTTTTAGAAAGTTGTGCTATCTTTTGCTCTCTCTTCATAATTTCGCTTAGTAATTTTTGCTTATTCATTTTCATTTTCCTCTTCACTTTCTGTTCTTAATTTTTTTGACTCACGTTGCAAATCTTGAATAGATTTCACTAAAGAAATAATTCTTGAATCAGCCAAATCACGATTTACTTTTGCTTCAATTTCATCTTCAAAATCATATCGTCCATTAATAAATTTCAATGCAAACTCTGCTGGTTGCTCTTGGAAATTTAATGTTCGTGAAATCACCTGAACATATAAAAGTAACAGACGAATGTCATACCATTGTTTCCCAAAATCATCATTCAACTCACCAAAATATTTTTGAAATAATTCATCCATGACTTTAAACATCATCTTAACTTGTGGATCATTTTTATATTCATTCGTATTCTGTATGTAATAATTATTGATTGCTTGTTCTACAATTTCTGTTCTCGTTAATGGTCTTCTATTTTCAGAAACTGCTAATTTATAATCCATACTTTCTAACAAATCTAATTGAGATTTTGTATCATCTCCCAATCGAAAAGCCACTACATTCTTTGCCACAATCACATCACCTTCCTATCATTTATTTTTTTATTTTTCTTAAAAACTCAAATTATTTTTACGAAAAAATAACTACGAAAAAAACGTTTACGAACGTATTACGAAAATAAAAAAAGCGTTTACGTCGTATTACGATTTGTAATACGAAAAAAGCCTTTATAATAAACGAATTGCTCGTTGAGCAATTGCGTAACACCGAATTTCGTAATACGAAATTCCTTATCTTGCTTTCCAGACAAATAGAGCGTTTTTTGCGATTTTGGCTGGAACCATAGATTGAAAACCACGAGTATCCATTTATATGAGATACGAAGTGGTGAACCAATATAAACACGAACAAAAAACTATTACCAAGAATCTTTTTGGTAATTTTTTTGTGAAGTGTTGCTACGTTTTTACTGCCGTGCGTAACGTCCGCCAAGGAAATTATCTTGGCTGGGTGGAGCCGGCAGTCTTTGGGGCAAATTGCCCCAAAGCCGTCACTCCACTAACGCATAATTTAATAACGACATATCATCATCTTCCATGTAGAAGTCATATAATCTGTTTAATCTATCATCATCTTCTACATCGGTTTCAATTGAAATTATCGCTTTGATAAATTCACGATGGCTCTTATCAATCATTAGTTGAAAGAGTGCTTTCATAGCCAAGTAATCCATATGTTCTCCTTTTCATCTGATGTTGTTGTGGGAAGATTGCTCTTCCCACATCCAACAACTATTCACCATCTAAAGTTTCCTGTACATCATCCGTAACAGGCGATAGTGTTTTGAGATATGCTTCATAGAGAACTTTGAATTCTGCGCTTCTATCAGCCGTCTTTTTGAGTTGGTCTTCATACTTCAACTCTGCCATCTTTTCGTCCATCAACTCTTCAAGTTTAGAACGTTCAGAAATTGCTTTTTGCTTTACTAGATACTCTGTAACATCAACTGTGCAAATGACATCTTCAAGACACTTGCGTTGATAACCGGTAAGTGCTTCAAGTTCACTGACTGGTTCTAAAACGGTAGCAATCGCAAATTGCTCACCATAAGAATGGACAACAGCAACAGCACCTTTCTTTAGTTCCTTTGGACTAATGAAGATACGTGTTTCGTCTTCATCGTAGTTGATAATGAATCTGTAGTAGTGTTTCATGTGGAATTCCCCATCTACCTTTCGATAGTCTTTCTAGTGCCACCCTTGGCACGACTACGCAAGAGCATAGACAAGTGAAACATTGAAGAGCCAAGCCAATGAAATGTGATTGACTTGCGTAGCCCTTGCATTTTTTGAGCTTGCGAAGTCCTTGACAGTTTACTGTCATAGGATGAAAAAAATGACAAGGGTCAATCCATGAAATCAGGCTCGTAAATGTGTAACGCCAAGAGATAAAAAACAAGGACAGCAAAGCTGCTTGATAGAGTTTCTGAAGAAACTCGTATCCTTGTTTTCTTATCTCGTCTATGCGATAAGGTCGGAGTGCCAAGGGTTGAAAGATAAATCAGAATTAATTTAGCAGTCTGTTTGCTAAAACAGATTGCTTTAAAAAAAGGAAGCCTGAGCAGAATCAACTGCGAAGGCATCCATGCAGTTAACGCATTTTAAAAGCAGCACACAAGACCTGAATGGTTGAGTGTGCTGCTGCGTATCCATATGAATCTACTACCAGGTACTCTTTGGGGCAAATTGCCCCAAAACTAATTTCCTATATAGCGTAAAACGCCGTCCCAATTTGAATCCCAATACAATCCACTACAGATTTCCTTTCCTGATGAATCACCATTAACTCCATCCCAGTCCCAATGCGCTCCTAGATCAAGTCCATTTCCAAGGTAGATTTCTGTATGTTCTGTTTCATTCAAAAGGATATCTCCTCTTTTCAGATTGGAACGTCCGCTTATGACAGCTTCATTAGAAATATCTCCTAACTCAGATCTAGGAATCCATATCCAATTTCCCGCATTGGTAAATACCAACCGCATTGAGTGTGTGGAAGTTATTGGCACATTAAATCCACCTGCATATCTCATTGCTGAACAAATCAATGAAGAACAGTCATAGTTTGGATTGCCATTTCTAGTTACCTGAGAATAACCATGACTATCATCATTGGCTATTTGTGTCATCCATGCAATCGCCCTTTCAACCGGTTCGCCTACTGGATCGTTGATTCCTCTTTGTCCTCCAGGTATCAACGCAACTGCCAGTGATTTTACATTTGTTGATTCATCTTCACTCATTTTGAAACCATATCTTGATTCAATCTCTTTCAAGCACTCTTGTGAATCTGCATCTTTGAAGATTTGCATATACGCTGCATAATCACCATCTCTTACGATAAATTCACCTGTTGTCTTGTAATAATAAAATGAGACAGACTGTGCAAGATAATATGAGCGATAATCAGAAGGCTTATACTTAGATATACCTTGGTATTCCGGACTATTTATCCAGGCTTTTACACTTTCTTCTATGCCTTCCATATCTGCATTTCCATTCAGACCTTTGAAGAAGGATACGATTGCATTCGTAGCAGTCACTACGGGCTGCAGAACGGTACCAATTGCCATTATAGGTACCATTCCTATCATCATAATAAGAAACCCCGTACAAACCCATTTAAACAGCTTCTCAAAGGATATCTTCATTGTGGTTACTCAACTCCTATTTCCTTTAATTCTTGTTCAGTAGCGATGATTTGAATCGGTATTCTTCTATTGCCGCAAATAAAGATTGCTTGACCTAATTGGAAATTCTGCAGATAAGTAATTTCATTACTATTGAAGTTGCATAATTTCAACACGTCATTACATGCATCTTTATCCAGGTACATGACGATCTTATATGTAGAGTTATTAAAAATTGCTTTGCCGTGCGTGATGATACTATCATCTGCGAAGTCTCGTGGTTCCTGTGTACCGACAATCATCATACAGTTATACTTTCTGGCACGTCTGTAGAATTGAGCAATCAATGGTGCTGTTGAACCTTGTAGAATCATTGTATGTGCCTCGTCGATAATGAAGGCTGACTGATCATTATTATCCAAACATTGATCCCAGGAGAACTTGAACATAATGTGGTTTAAAGCTGCACTCAAATTAGAAGATGCGTTGAATAATGCTTTTGTCCCAAAGGCAATGATCTGTCTTTCTGGATTTGTAAATGTAACTGTTGTATGACCAACAAAATAAACACTCCATTCAACCATGATACGCTGCATCTTCATTCTTAGATCCATCAAGCGATCCAATTCGACTCTAGCTGCAGTATCTTCTTTTAACTCTTTGATTCTCTCTTCCAGGCATTCATTAAATGTCTCAAATGTAGGCATGTCTTCATAACGTAGTCCCTTAAAACTTGCAAATTGCCCATTCTCATCTCTTGTAATGCCGACTTTCGCATATGCTCTAAACGTAATATCACCAGTGAAAGTTAAAGTATCTTCAGAAATATTTGGATATAAGAATTGTAGTACCTGGTTAATATCTTCAATGACGTTGTATATCGCAATCTCAGTATCATACATCTTCTCATCTCCATCCTCTTCCTCTGAAGTAATCTTCTTCAGGTCAAAGATATTGATGATATTTCCTTTTTGTCCCCAAGCAACATACGTCCCACCATATTTCTTGGTAAGATTTCTATTCTTGTTTTCTGGATCAATCCATACTATACGGACTTTTCTCTTTATGAGGTCTCTGATAAGTAGTCCCATAGTTGTACTCTTACCTGAACCGGATTTACCAACAACAATCATATTGCCATTGATACGCTGTGTTAAACGAGCATCACTCTTATGTGTGTTATAGAAGAATGGATCAAACATGATGATTCCCTTATTCTGTAGCTCACATCCTAGCAGCATCCCCTTTGGGTCTTTCAGGGTTTCAAAAACGTATGGCCATAGTCCTGCAACACCTCTAGAAGGTAGCAAGAAACCAAAGTTCTGCTCAACGATAAACGGTGATTTTGCTTTAAAGAATAAAGGACAGGATATACGTAAAACAGCTTCTTCTAAATATCTTGCATCTGCAAGCATGAAGCCTATGCTACGCATACGTAGTTTTATATCCTTCACCATTCCTCTTAAACTCTGCAGATCGTCTGCATATACAGATAACACCATAATGACATTATGTGTTCTATCCGTATCACGTAAGATTTCCTGAATGTACTCATTCAATGATGCTAGGTCATTTTGTAGATGTTGTCTGACTTGTGGATCTCTTGTCTGGTAATACTTTCTTTCTTTTTCCTGGTACTCCATCTTGAGTCCTTTAGCAATGCTTTCATCTGCAGTATCCGTTGTCATAAATAACTTGATATTTGGATTATTTACATAATCGCAAAGAATTCCAAGGCTGTATCCTTGTGGCAGTCTCTTTATCAAGATATTAGATACATATTTCTCGCCTATCATGTAATGATCTGGCTTTAATGAGAAACAAAATGGTGCCATTCTCGATTGTCTGATCGTACTAATCTCTGGAATGAGATTTTCAATAGGTGCATCCCTTGCATCTAATAATGGTTTTGTATTATCTACCAACTCATATTGATCATCATTCGCATTGTATTCCATTTCGACATTTTCATATGAGAATATTCCCCTGGAATAGTAGTAATCTGGCACTGGGGTATTTTCAAAGACATACGCAATGTAGTTATAAAAATCGAATTCATTCAGCTTCTTTGGTTGGAAGCCAGCAACAGAAAACTCATTAAACAATTCCCAATAATTTTTATCCAACTCTTTTGGATCGCTAGAACGGATCATGATAAAGAAATTTAATTCTTTATATGCATCACAGAAACTGTCTAATTTGTCGATATCTCCATCCATCAGTGTCTGGATAATACGATCATCTTCCATTCTCTGTCCTTCAATAATCTGATCAATATATGATTGCACATCAACTTTTGTTAATACAAAACTGTAATACATTTTAAAGCGTAACTTATTCAAACAAATTCTCAGTCCATCGACATGTCTAACCTGCTCTTCATAGTCATCTAAGAAAATATCATGTGGATTGACTTTGATACCCCTGATCCATGCTTCCTTGTTCCCATCCTTCAACATGATATAGTCTTCTCCAACTTCACGGATATTCATCCAATCCATTGTAGTATTTACTTTTTTCCGCAAAGTTTTTGTATCCTTCTTTGCTTTTATCAGCCTATCTTTTTGTTTCTTTTCTAGGCTCGTTAGTTTTCTTATTTTATTCATAGCTTAACTTCCTCATCTATTGAACTTCCACCAGTATTTTGATATTCCCCAGCACTTAACCATACTTTTCTTGTACGGCTAAATAAAATGAGTACATGTAGATACTCTAGCCAGTTGTGATAGATTCCATAAGGTTGTATCAGCATATACCCAATACCTGCAGGAAGTGCCAATAGCACGATTACAACTGCACTTCTTCCTTCCAGTGCAGATAAATAAACATACATGAAAAAGAAAGTACTAATAATACCTGCAGCAAATATTATTAAATCCACCTTTCTATATTTTCCTAAAACCAATTTTCCACTTTTAAAAGGTGCTGGACTATTAAATCTCATTCGTTGCTACCTCCTTTAGCCGCATCATACATTCTATGTGCTGCTCTAGCTGCAGTAACAACATGAGACTGTCTACTCTGTATCATTCCACCTCTTGTACGTGTTTGAACAGGTCTAGATAAACGATTTGCTGACATCTGATATAGACTTGAACCAGCCTGATTCACCATTCGTCCAATTCTGCTATTACTATTCATATCTGCAATTCTTCTTGCAATAGAATTTCCGTCTTTTGTCATTCGTCTAGGTGTACCTTCACCATCTCCACTTCCCAATCCACTTATCATGGATGGATTTACACTGCTTTGTGGCATATTAGAGTCATCTAATCCAAGTACTCCACCTGTAGCTACCTGACTTGGGGCAATTTGCCCCAAAGGACTAGTGCTACCACCTTCAGAACCATTTGTATTTCCAATTCCTGCAAGGATGCCTCCAGAACCTCCTGTAAGACCACCTAAAGCTTCTCCAGCAGAATGTAGTAATCCAGTCCCACCTGCTAAACGTCCGCCTCCATAAATGGCACCAGCGCCCATTGTAAGAGCCGCTCCAGCAGCCATACCACCAATACCGCTCATTGCAGAAGAAATCATTCCTAATGATTGCATCTGTTGGAATGCAGTGCCTACACCAACATCTCCTCCAAGCAACTGTGCAATACCAGTAGGTGCATTCATTACTGCAGATAAGGCTCCGATGAAGAAGATTACTTTTGCTAGTGCAGAAATCGGAACGGCTGGTGTTACAGCCAATACTAAAATCACCAGCATCATCTGATAAAAGTTGGTTAAGAAATCAGCTAAACATAATTTCCACCATATCGAGAAGGTATTATTGTCTGGATCAAACATTCCAGAAAATACCCATGGTGAAATCAATATCTTCAATAGAAGATTAATAATTCTCTGTGCAACTTGTATTCCTATAAACACAAATAAAAAGTCTGCCACACCAGCAGAGACTCCAGCAAATACAATATCAAAAGCAGACGGATAAATTAGATAAGCATCTTTTGTTGCATTCAGTTTATTAATATCAATCGTATCTAATTTAACTTCAGAAACATCACTTCCACCATATCCTGCAGCAACCATAATTGATGATGGTTTTGTATTCTCATCAAAACCTGTTATCAATGTGCCTATACTTTTTGTTAATCCACTTGAAATACCAGAGATCCCTTTAAAAAACCCTGGCATGAGTAAGATGACAATTCCTAAAATAGCAAACTTTTTAAATACATCCGTTGGACTAAACTTTAGAATCTTTTCTTCATCCGTTATTGTCTGTAAATAATAGAATACAAATCGAATGATGATCAAAGAACCCGTTAGGACAAGCAATCCAGTCCACCAATTCCAAATAAAATCAAAGTTTCCTAGATTCAATCCTATTAATTCTTTTAAAATCCCATATATCAGATCCATTAAACCAAATGAAGCTTTGCAAAAGAACCAGATCATATTTCTGATCATGTCCAACAGTATATCTCCTGGTTTCATTTCCTCACATCCTTTCTCTTTAAAAAACTTGGAGCAATTTGCCCCAGACTCTTTAAAGTCCAAAAACTTTCATGATTGCTGATAAGGCTTCAACAACAACTGCACCAGTAACAATCTTTACAACTGACTTTGACCATGGTTTCTGTTCTTGCTCAGCTTCATCTTTTCCTGTCCACTTGATATAAACCCAAATGCTTGCCGCTAAAGCCGCCAAAGGTACAAACCATAATAAGAAACTTGTTAATGGTTTAAAGAATGTCTCTACAAGCGATTTAGCTTCTCCTTCATTAAATGTTAATCCTTCAGCATGTGTAGTCATTATGTTCAATGCAGTTACAGATACTGTAGTAATTGCTGCAGATACTTTATTTCTAATATTCTTCATGTTATTTTCCTTCTTTCTAATTAAAAACTTATTCCTTCATCTTCAAAGCCCATCCCTACAATGCCTTCATTCATAATGCTTGCATCACTGGATAATACTTCTTGGTTTTCATGTATTAATCTAAAACCAGCATTGATTAGAATTGCATCTCGTAAGGTTTCATATGTAGCACTCTTTTCCTCTTCAGAATCGCCCTTCTTATATGCATCGAACTTATCGTTAATCCAGTCCTGATGTTCATCCAAGCATCTATATTCCATCTCAGATACTCTCTCATTTAAAAAATCATCCTTGATTTTCTCCTGGATGTATTTGGAATGATCCTGTTGATTTTCCTCTTGTAACTTTTCTTGACGTATCTTCTCTCTTGCAATCGGTGCCTGTTCTTGGACATAATCACTAATCTTTTCTGCATCTTTGATTGCTTGGAAAAGAATCTTTGGATCGTTTTTTAATATCTCAATCCAAGATTGAATATATGCTTTATGATTATCTAATAATTTAGCTTCCGTTGGCATATGTAGATCTGCAAAAAGAATAGATGATGCAATCTCTGCTCTCAGTTCTTCTCCCGCATATTCAGCACTTCCAAATCTTCCACTCAAGTCTCTATTCAAGCGTTTTTCTGCACCGGTAGAGTGCGCCGTTTCATGTAATCGTGTTGCATAATAATCCGCAATAGTTTCAAATGAATCCTTTGTAGGTAATACGATCTTGTCATCTTTCACACTATAGAATGCTCTATCACCATAATGGTTCAATTCAACACCCATTGTTTTTAAAGCTTCATCACAAAACTCTTGTAAAGCAGGCATAGATACTGTGTGTTCTCTTCGCTTAGTACGCTCAGGTACACCTTCTATACATGAGTAGTTAAATACTGTATAGGTACGTAACATCACCGCATAGTTCTGTGCTTCATTTGGATCATCGCCAACAATCTTTGCATATTCCACAAAATCAATAGTTTGTTTTGTTTCACGATTAATCATCTTGGCTATTTCAACCGGCACTCCTTCAGAACCTTTTTTTAAGTGCCATTTTTGATTAGGATGATATTTATTATCCTTATCAGCAATCTGATTGAATGTAGCCCATCTCGTATCTTCATACCCTCTTTTAGTTGCAATGTATTCTAACAGTAGGTAATTAATTCCTCTATACCTTGTTTTTGAAATAGGATTTTCTGGTCGTGAACCTTGCCATGTCTTTTCCCAAGGGATCACGTTTTCTTCTAATGATTTTAGGTAGAACTCCGCAAGTTGTTCTCTTGTCTTCGTAACAAACTTTTTATTTTCTGACATAGAACAGGATCTCCTCATCTGGATTTTCTTCTAATAGAGATGACTCTTCATCTTCTTCATTGATCGTTTTCAATAATTCTTTAAAGTCATCCTCTGTCATCTCTATCTCTCGTCTTTTCTCCATCTATTGCTTTCCTTTCCTGGGGCAAATTGCCCCAAATCTTTTAAAATCACTTATAACTAATCTGATAAAATTTCTAAACACATGACATAGATCAATTCATCAAATGAAATGATTTGTTTCTCGATACCATTCGTAATGGTGTATTTACTATATTTTTTATCTTCAATAATCAAACTATTTAATTCAGCCTTATCTACTTTTGCTTTTGAAAGATTCAAAATCACATAATATCCTTCATATCTAGATCCTTTTGGAAAATATACTTTATACTCTCGTTCATCCAACTTCATTGGATCAACTTTTATCCGTAGTTGATTAAATCCCTCCTGCATCCAAATCTCCTATCTTTACCATTATCTTTGCGATTTCCATTGTGATTCTTGAAATGAGATTATCTGTAACTACTTCAAAGTTTCTCTTTGGTGTCGCATATCCTTGAAATGCAATCTCTGGATACTTGAGAACCATTAATACTTTATCTTTGATGGCTACCTTGTAATACAATCTCTTATTGTGAATTACAGATTCTAAGCTTTGAATCTTATACCGTTCTATTCGATGGATTGCATCTCTAGCATCACCTAGATAAATAAAATTACAGCACTTTTCTAAAATAGGAATTCCATTGAAGAAAATATCAAAAGTAACATTATTCTGCTCCTTTGTATTTAGTTCGACCGTTACACCTTTTCTCAATAACTTTGAGAATCTACTTTCCATCGCTTTCTTTAACTCAGGCACTGAGTTATAACTGGTACTGAACTCATTTTTTATTGAAGAAATCTGACTATAATAAATCAAATCAATCCCATTCTTATCTTGGATCGTGTACCAGCATTCATATATCATTTCCTCACATCCTTTCTCTTTAAAAACTTGGGGCAATTTGCCCCAAGCATTCTTAATCAAAATCAATTCCATCATCTTCCATGGATACATTCTCCAATAAAGATGAATTACTCTCCTCTATAATTTCAGCTTCCTCTACAGGTATTACAACCTCTTGCTGTGTTTCTATCACTTCTAGTTCTACTGATGTTGTATCTTCTATTTGACTTTTATTGAATGAGCCACTATAATCAATTACAGATAAAGCATCTATTATTTCTCGGGGCAATTGGAAGCCCGCATGAGATTTAATAGATGCTTTTGTTTTCTCGTTGCAGTAGAAATTTTTGTTATTTTCATATGTTTTTAAGAGAAATTTATCAAAATCCGTTTTCTCGTAAATTGATGTGATTTCATTTACTTCAATCATCTTAATGTTTTTATCATATCTACATACTGCTATTAAAGGATATGCTTGCAATTCACTAGATTCATCAAGTAAAAAAATTCTACTTGTATCCTGTACCAAACTATCAAATGCCAGATAACTTTTATCTAACATCTCATTAATTCTACTCACAAAAGCATATCCAAGTTGATGTTTTTCACGTAGCTTGATAACCGTTGATACATTAATAACAATTGGTTTTGATTTATCCACTCCACCAGCATATGCTATAGATTTAGATTCTGGCGACACAACCATTGGGTTCGTAACATTATATACTCCACTGGACAAATCAATTAATTGTCTATCAAACGAATCAATGCTTCCATCTTCGTGTACTATATCACTGTTTATTCTTCTAAGTTCCTCTATACCCATAGTTTAAAAGCCTCTATTCTTCTTCATTTGAATTCTTGCTTGAAGTCAGATGGCAATCATCCACATACACTTCTGTTATATAGATTTTCTTATCATCCTTCTCATAGGAACGTGTATGTAACTGTCCTTCCAACTCAATACGCTTTCCTCTCTTTCCATAAGAGCCTAGATAATCAGCAACCTGTCCCCAGGCAACGCAATTGATAAAGTCTGCAGCATCTTCTTTGGATCTTGTACGTTGCACAGCAACTGTAAAGTTTGCTACATGCTTCCTACTTTCATCTCCTGTAACTTTCACTTCAATATCTTTCACTAAATTGCCTGATAAAATTACTCTGTTGTTCCACATATTTCTTTTTCCTTTCTTTTAATACTTTTTTCAGTACCCTTATAGTCACATTAATCTTGTAAGATTACACATGCATCACTCGTATATAAAGGTTTTTCTTTTGTGTTGCTGAATTTATACCATATATTAGACAAACCACGAACACCATGCTTGCAATATTTATATCCAGCCTCTTTCAACTTCGCAATTTCGTTTTTGTCATATGGAATAATGTAGCCTGTAAAGAAACAATCTTGCTCTTTCCCTTTTACATATTCTTCTATCATTCCTAACACTTTCCCAGCCTCAGTATATGATGATAAATATTTATAATATGCTCTTAGTTTAAAAGCATTTATATACTTCAGATCCATTGCCTTAAATAAGAGCTTTTTCTGTATTGCTCTAAAATTTGATGAATGATTAGTCTTCCCTTCCATCATATACTGCACATGATGTGTTGCTTCGTGGATCAAAACGGATAATAATAGATCCTCATAATTCTCACCATTTAAAAGCATTTCTATCGTCCTTGTTTGTGTATTATACGATGCTCCTTTTGACTTCAGAGCTTTCTTTATATACTGCACTCTGAACTTCAAATAATCTTCTACTCTTTGATCATGTTTATATGCCTCTCTTATTACAGTATAGAGTTTTGATTTATAAGTAATCTCACTCATCTTTTCACATCCTTTCTCTTTAAAAAACTTGGGGCAAATTGCCCCAAGCATCTTTATAACTTTACTTCACTAATTCTTTCTTCTTTAAGAATAGGAATACAGCTACAGCCAAACCACCTACAAACATCATAGATAATCCTACTGCATTGAATGTATCACCAGTTTTAACTGATGGTAACGCCATATCGTTTACAACCACTTTCACAGCATTATTAATCGCAAAATCATAATCCTCACTTAATTCTACTTGGAAGTGATCATGATTGATTCGGTAACCTTCAGGTGCTGCTGTTTCCTGAACGTAGTAGCCGCCTAAATCATCGGCAAACTCTACAGCCCAGGTAATTACACCCTCGCCATCAGTAATGCCAACACATGGATTTCCGTCCTTATCTACAGCAACCGTGCCATCAGCCTTAAATAACGTTAATTCAGCACCTTTTAGTTTCTTTGAGTTATCCATAGCATCTACCTTGATTGCACTCACGTAGAACACTTTACGTTGATCCACAGCAGATATAATTTGCTCGCTTTGTCTTGTTCCAGTTACAGTAAATTCAATATCATCAACCTTCTCAAATCCAAATGGTGCTTCGTCTTCACGTAAGATGTAAGTCTTTCCACCTTCAACAAACTTAGAAATGTCTGTATTTTCTTTTGTTGTGATAAATGTGGCAACTTCGTTTCCAGTATCTTTTTCAATTAATGTTAATTTAGCCCCAGCTACGTTGTTTCCCTTGCCATCTGTTTTAGCAACATCAATCACTATCTTCTCATCAGCAAATTCAAGACTTACTGTTGCTCTATTATCTTTGATTTCAAATGGCTTTGGATTTGTATTTAAGTAGTATCCTGCTGGTGCAGATACTTCTACTAATTCATAATCACCAACTGGCAAGAAGTTATCACTTGATTTCCAATGACCGTTTGCATCTGTTGTGATTGCATAGTTTAAAGCTTGTCCTGCTTCGGCAGTGCCAAGTACGTTTCCGTCCGCATCTCTAGCTACAACATCAAAGTTATTCTTGTTAATGATTTCAAAAACAGCAATCCCTACATTTTCATTTGTAGCTGCATCTTTCTTTTGAATCTCCAATCCACCACGTACAACGCCTTCCACAACAGTGTACTCATTACCTCCAACTACTGCCGCAATGTGTTGTTCGTTCTCTGTAATATTGAATAATGCAATTCCATTCGCTACTTCCTGACCACCTGCACTTAATGTCTTGTTCTCTAAAGTATAACCTTCAGGTGCTTTCGTTTCTTCAACCGTAATTGTTCCTAGTGGAAGTGTTGGAGCACCGCCGTCAAGATAGAATTCATCACCAGAAACCTTGAATGTATTTGATAGTGTAGCAATATACTTATTTTCACTAGGTGACTTTACCGTCTTAATTACCCATGTTCTTGTTGGAGTTGTTGGTAATGTATCCATTGTAAATTGATCTGCATAATACTTGATGGTGAATTCAGCACCCTCTAAACTTGCTGGATTTTCCACTACCTCACTATCTGGACTTACTTTATTTAAAGTGATTCTTAAAGGGTCATTTAACGGAGTATCGGTGGAATTTACAACCCATGTACTTCTATCATACGGAGATACAACGTGGGTTGTTGGATCTAATGTAAATCCTCTTGGTGCAGTTACTTCCTTAACATATAAATAAGGCTGTGTTCCATCGAACGGAATTTCATTAGGTGCAGTAGCATTGCCATCTGCATCAGTTGTTAATGTCAAAATAGGTGCATCACTTAAATCAGACTTACGATGTACCTCATATACTGCTCCACTTAAATCCTGTGCATAACAGTTGTTCCCTTGTGTTAACGTAGGAAGTGCGTTTGTTTTCTTAATTTTAAGTTCAATGTTTGGTGGAACCGGTTCACCCTCAGCAACCGCCCAAACAATCATTGTTAAATGATTGTCTGGTGCTTTTGCAACACCATACTGTTGTAACCAATCTCTCCAATTGGCACCTGTTGCGCCACTACCATTGTTATATAAAGTTGACCAACCTGTATTGTCAGGTAATTCTGTAGCAGTACCAGAACGTGTTCCAGCCAAACGCAATACATTTGATTTGCTATCATATGCTGTTTGCAACTCTGAACCACCATCGTAATAAATACTTGACACACCGACAATTCTTGCCCTACCTGTAGCAGAACGAGCCATTGCGTCTGCAAGTGCTTCACGGGCTGCATTTTGATAAATATCTAGGTATGCTGTTGTGCCTGCCCAACCACTTGTTGCCATTGTTTTACCCAGCGTGCTTTCAATACGTGCCTGCATGTTGTTCATGGATGCTTCGTTCCAGCCTTGTCTAGGCTCTCCATTAGAGTCCCATTGGTCATACCAAATCGTGTATCCAGGGTTATCACCTGTTACACCACCGCCTCCAGAGCCACCTGAACCAGCACCACCATTTGCGAATACTGTAGCAGCTGTAAGCTTTACCGGAATAATTGTTGCCAACAAAAAGGCTACCATCATACTTAGAATGGCAGTAATTTTACTTCTAATTGATTTATCTTTCATTTTTTCCTCCTGAATTTTTCTGCATTGTATGAAACTTGTTGTTTTACTGCTATATATCTCATCGCCTATTTGCTGTAGCAGATAATCAAAATAGGCAATGTTATTTTTAAGATTTCTCCATTAAAAAAGGCGGTAGACTTTTACATCTATCGCCTTATCAAGGAGAAAATTGACTGAACTTAATTTTATATTTTATCTATAACCTACAATGATAGTTTCATCCCAAGCATATTGATCAACAACCCATACCTGTTGCGTTACAGCTTCGTGGTGAGTTGTGCCAACCTGAACATTTCCTACGTGGTAACCTTCGTCCCCATTTGTATTAAACGCAAATTCATCTACAGTCGCATAGACTGTACCAGTATTGTTACCAATAATCTTCCGTTCATAAACTGGTTCATCCCATGCTTCAGCTATCACCTGTGTTTCCCAATGTCCAACCTCTTCATGATGGATCGTTTGATAGATCGGTTGTGGTTCTGGTTGAGATGGGGTTGTATTCGTAGTAGTTGGAGTATTTGTTACTGAAGAACTGTTGTTATTGTTCTGTGCCTCAGTACTAGTTGTTCCTGTAGTTGGTGTGACAGGTGTTTCGGATGTAGTGGAAGTGTCTTCTTTCTTATCTTCCTTCTTACCAGTGTCATCCTTCTTCTTATCATCTTTCTTGTCGGATTGTTTGTTATCCTTCTTATCTTTCTTATCGTCTTTATCAGTTTCTGTGCTTGTTTCGTGTTTTGCTGAATTGTTTGTCTTTGGTTTTGGTAAAACATTCAGAACTGCAAATAGTACCACTGCAACTATCAACATAGCAGCAATGATTTTAGCTGACTTCTTTTGTCGATCGTTTAATCTGTTGAATAAGTTTTTCATGTCGTTTCTCCCTTCGGGGCAATTTGCCCCAATATTTTAATAAGTTAATTTATATCCCTTATATAATCCATCTGAACCCATAATAGGCTCACATGAATAAGCTCCAAAAGCAGAGCCAGCAACTATGCATGCTGAATATCCTGAATCAAGATTGTATCCATCACTAAACATAAAGTATTGCGTTCCGTGTGATGTACTTGTGCTTGGGGCAATTTGCCCCGAATCATTGTTTCCTTGTTGTGATGTATTTTCCGATGGAACCTCAACATAGATAACATCAGGTGTAGGTGCTGGTTTATCGGATAGATGCAGGTTCAATGTAGACTCAGCTTTGTTATGCTGACTATCTTCAACACTATACGTTACTACCTGAGTATCCTTGGTTGTGTCGATACTGCTACATTTAACATTTTTGGAAAGATCACCATCCACATTATCTGTTGCTGATTGGATGTATGCCTCACAAGAGAATGCATCTGTTCGATACATTGATACATTGGTTTCTCTTAATGTGATTACTGGAGCATCCTTATCTACAACTTTGACATCTAATGTTTTGGAGATACTCTTGATTCCGTTATCAATCGTATATTTAACTTTATACAAACCTAATTTACTTGTATCAACATCACTATCAATGCTTAGTTTCACTTCGTTTTCCTCTGAGTAATCTACGATATAATCTCTCGGATTAAACATTGATTGATAATCCACTTCAACAGAACTATCTTTTAAATTGATTTCAAGTCTTTGCATATAGCGTTTGATTTTATCTCCACCAACCACGCTGATCAACACCAATCCAACAACTGCAATTGCAGATACAATCAGAAGCAATATCTTTTTTAATCTTTTCTGCTTGATTTCCTCATCTCGTATCTCAAGCTGTCCGCTTTCGTATACAAGCTTTTCTCGGATATGCTGCATTTCATCTGCAGGTATCGTTATAAAGGCATAAACACCTACATCAATATGATCCTTTAGTCCAAGTCTGATTTGTTCCATCTGCCATTCGTTATATTCTGGCTTTGCGTAAATTGAAACATCCAGTCCCTCTTCAAGTCCCATCTTAATCTGCTGCAGTTTATTACCTCTGAAACCAAGCTGCCTATATTTGTCTATTTCTTCCAAACAATCACCATCTTTCCTTTCCTGGGGCAAATTACCCCAAAGAATATATTGCTATCTTTTAAAGGTTATCTATAGTGATTAGGCTTGCTTTTGCTTGCGGTTACTCATAATAACCTTGACCAACTGATAAATGAATGCAGGAACACAAATGATACCTGCAGCAATGACCTTTGCAATGAATAATCCGATCCAGAATGCAGGTGAAGCAATCAACATGATTCTCGTTTTAGATAATAAGTAATTTACCAGTTTGTAACCAAATGGAATCATTGCATAATACACAAGATACGCAAATTTCATCTCATTCTTACCTATCATCCAGATAGCCACCGATAAGATGATTCCTTCAATCAATGTGATAAAGAATTCCTTGTTTGTGTCTACTAATGCATTTTGATACTGTTCTTGTCTGTTCATAACTTTTCCTTTCGACTTATTAAATTTCTATTTCTGCACTTGTTTCCAAGTTGTTGAATAATGAACTCTCTGTTTTTAAAGAATGTTTACTCGTAAATTCTTCAATCGCTGTTAGTATAGTTTGAATGTGTTGTAACTCTTCATCAGTAAGTTTTGCATTCTCTGCAGTCTTACTGATTGCATTTTTAAGTGCATCCGGTTGCTGCAGAAGATATCTATCGAAATCAATCATTGCATCTTCTTGATTTGCATAGACTTTTTCATACCCGTTTGGATCATATTTATGAAAGAATCCATCTATTGCTCCAATCAGGTTAGCCTTCTTACTCAGGTCTTCCTGTCTTTTCCGTTCCATTACAGAATTTGATTCCTTTAGCAGCTTTACAAAGGAGAATGAACTACACTCTTCTCTATTGTCTCCGCTATATAAATAAATCTTTGTTTCTGGATAATATCTCCATTCCATAAAGCCTTTATCGTAGACTGTAAGAAATCGCTTAGACAACTTCACCTTCATATTTCCATCCAACACTTCTTCAGGAATTTTCAAATACACTGCATCATCTGTGTTCTTAAAGACTAGATCATCATCAATCAGTTGGATCTGGTAACGTGGCATCATCTTTTTGCCGCTCATATAGTCTTCTATGCCATCAGACACTACGCCAACCATCTTAACTAACTTCTTTCGATTCATATCAAAGTTTTTCTGAACCTCATCCAGCCCACGGATTACCTCTGCACCAGCACCTACACCATATTCTTTCTTAAAAGCCTCTATGCTTTCCATAACATCTATTACATTGATACATAAGGTTTCTAATACAGCGACTGTATTCAAGCCATATAATTGATGCTTCATCTTTTCTTGTTCATTCATCTTCCATCCCTTCTCTTACAAATTACCACTTGCTTTGTACCAAAAACCATCCAAGTCTCTAATTTGTTCCAATCATTGAAAAAAGGTACCTGGCTACTACTCCGGGTACCTTTCATGTGAATTTCCACATTACCATAATACCACGTTTCATTCCTAAAAATTCCGAGAAAAAGTTGAGACCCATTCATTATTGACTTCTACTATTTTATGTGATAAATGAACTCACTCATCTTATAATTTTCAAGTAATCTCTTTATCTTCTGGGGCAATTTGCCCCAAGATTTACTTTGGTTGTAACTTCTTTCCGTTTCTTCCCCAATTAGAATCTATTGCTTCGGATAATATTTTATAATCCTCTTCTGCAACATGTTCCTGTTGCATCAGTTCTTTTGTAATCTGCATGGATGCAAGCATGTCAACGACCGTGGCTTCCTCATTGTGGTTCTTTATCATCCATGCACCCGCAACACATATACCTTGTGTTAGGTTCCAACCCTTACTCCTTCCCACCAACTCATCCAATGTTACATCTAATGCATCTGCCAATTTTATAAGAGTATCCATAGTTGGATTATTTCTTTTCCCTGTAGCCAGATCAGATAATCTTCCTGTACTGATTCCTGATAGTTCGGATAGCTTTGCAAAAGTGTATCCTTTTTCTTTTCTTAATTGTTCGATTGTGTTTGATAACATATTAGCGTTCCTTTCATTCCCTTATGGGAGTATAATCTAATCATATATTGGAGGATTTTTTATGGATTTTTTATTTAAAGAATTTGAAACCAACACACTTTTTTATTTAATTATGACAGCTATAATTTCATTACTATTTACAATCCTCAGTAAATTTATTACTGAACGTTTTGTGAAGAAAAAGTCAGAAAAAACAGAAGTTCCAACGATTCAGATTAAGAATAATTCTGATAACACCTATTTTTCTAACAACACTATCAATTCAAATAATACAACCAATATAAACACCCATTATCATTCCTCAGCAACAACTTCTTCTGATGGTAGCGGTTTTGACATAATTGTTACCTATATATTATTACTTGGAATAGGAATAGTATTTTTTGCTAAGTACAGTTCGATAATCATCTTGGTAAATACTATTATTTTCTCCATCTTTATTGGAATCTATATAGCTCTTTATAAAAGAAATCATGGCACATTACCAAGTAAAACTACATACGTTACTTTATGTGTATATTTTTTCACAATGATTATATTTGTATATTGGTGGAATCAATTATCATCCATTCACTCCGCCATTGTTGCCGTTTCATATAACCCACAAATAATACTTCCTGAAATGTTTAATAATCCCACTTATCTAAAGGAATCCGTAATTACTTCTGCTAGTGTAGTAATTCTCGGAATATATAGTATAAATTTATTTCTTCTCTTAAAGCATGAAATATCCCATTCTAGCAAATCATCGAAAATAAATATTTTATTTCCTGTCTATATTGAATTTAGTATAATTGTTTTTTATATATTCCTTAATTTTATAATAAACCTTTTCTATAACAAATCTGCTTAGTATGTACATGAAGAATATCGCAATAACAACCATTTCTATATTCCATATCTGATATATCTCAATAAGCAAGAATATCCAAACGCTTGTCTGTAGCACACCCTTCATACCTAATGCGAAATCTCTCACGACAATGTCATACCATTTGCTTCCATCATCCCACTCAATCATTGTATTGAAAAATTTAGCAATTCCCTTGTTTGCTGTAACTGTAACTACACACATAAATATCATTACTATTATTTTCATTTATTTACCCTTTCTTCTGGGGGCGTTTCGCCCCCAAGCTTTTTATCTCACCATATACTGCTCTATCGGATCGTCATCTGAACCCTTAAAAATCGTAACTACATAATTGCTAGTATCTCTAATCTTATCTGCCCACTTCTTAGCTGCTTTCATGTTACTGAACCAAGCAGTCTCAAAGGCTCTATTATCTTTAGATAAGATCACCATCAATTCTTCATCCATCGCTTACTTTCCTTTCCTGGGGCAAATTGCCCCAAAGGTCTTTTTAGAGGAATGCTGGATAGTATTCATCTATCTTCGCCCTTTCTCCAAGTGCTTCATATCGCTCCTGGAATATTTCTTGATATTGCCTCATATTTCCGTATTCGTCATAATGATCCAGCTTCCACAATAGTATTAGTATTCTCTCTGCTTCTTTAATCTTTTTGAAATATGTACTCTTAGAGATATAACATTCTCGACAGATACATTCATATTTTTGATTTAAAAGCCATTTTCTGATAATTAGTTCTCTTTCGAGTTCATCAAGATAGTTTCCATTAATGCTTTTAGCCCAGTATTTTATAAAGTTATAAGTATCTTTATCTCTATCCATTCTTTGAATCACCGTGTCTTCTTGATGATGGTTGTTTTCATCAGATGCAGATAGTATCCATTTCGTTGCCGACTTATAGTGCATCCTTTCAAAATCTTCTTCAACATGGATTGTATAGTCATCATTTATAGAATAGACATTGCCAACCATCTTAGAGAAGTCCTGCCAGATACCAAACAAGTATTTCAGTCTTGCATATGAGCTTGTTTTTTTAATCATCACTTCATATCCAATCATTTATCCACCTCTATTTTCCATAGATTTTCTAATCAGTTCCATCTCTGCTTCATTTAGAATCTTTGCTTGGTATTTCAGTTTGAAATTCGGAATCATTTGTTCTAGTTCCATCAAATTGTTAAGTGATGCAGTTTTCAAATAAAGATAAATCAGGTCTTTTAAGTGCAGTTGATCAGACTTCTTTAATTCAAGGTTATTCATTTCCAAAGTCTGCACCTGGTTCAATGAAGCGCCGGAAAGCACTTTAAGAGTTGCTATCATATGCCATATCTCCGGACTTGTTTCACTACTTGCCGTTTGTAAAACTGTTCCACAGATATCATCAATATTTTTTACCATATCTTCCAGTTCCATAGTTTTCCTCCGCTTCACTTTCTTTCCTTTGGGGCAATTTGCCCCAAAGTATCACTAAACCTTTATCACTTATCCTCTTAATATCTCCAAGGTATCAATCAGCCCATCAATCGCTATCCTTAGTTGCTGTTTGGTTAATTCATCTTTCTCTCTAAAATCTGGTGATTTCTTTTGTAGAAATTTATCCAGGCTTTGAATCTTTTTGATACACTTTTGAAACTCATCTTCTTCCGGTTCTTTCTCTACGATATCTTCAGCAGATATTGATGAGTCACCATCAATATCTTTCTTATTTATCTCTGCCAACACATCCTTTACTGTTCCATCGGAAATACCCGTAATAGCTGTGATCCATTCCCTTTCACGCCCTTCTGGCTTATCTCCATTTGCACAGTGGATCGTATAGCATCGGTGTGCTTCCAATATGACTTGTCTTCGTTCCTTTTTATCCATCGTTCTATACGCATTAGAACTTAGCAGTATTACCCTTTCCTGCAACTCATCCTCTGGATAATTCAAGATCACTGGTATCTCATGATCATCAAGTGCCTTCCCGTTATATTTGACAGTTTCTCCACTTTCAATAATCTTTTTGATTGCCTGTAATCTACGATGTCCAGATGTAAGGACATATTGTCCATCACCACTTTTAAATGCATGTAGTGGTTCAATCAAACCCATCTCCTGGATGTTTTCAACTAGCAGGTCTATATCATCCATTTCATAGACGTTCTTCTCATTAGCACAAAGTTCCTCAACCGAAACATAGATAATCTTTCCTAGTTTTGCTGCTTCAAGAGAAGCACTATTTAATAATCCGTTTTTAGATGTTAGTAGTCCCATTTTTATTTCTCCTCCTGCAGAACTTCTGCTACTAGATCTCTATAGTCTTGTGCAACCTTTGAACGTGATTTCATATCATTTATCAACATTCTTCCTTTCATAGAAGAATCCTTGATCGGTGCAGCTTGATAACGGATATTGGTCTGATAAACCATGGATCCATATGCCGTCTTTAATTCTTCCAATGTTTCTGTATCAATCTTGTTTCGTTGGATTTTTGTAGGAAGGATTCTGATTTCAAAGTTTGCACCATCAATGTTTTCTAATATTTCCTGAGAATGCTGCAGAGTCAATTCAATTCCTTTCAAAGCACCCTTTTCAAGGTCGGCAGGAATGATTAATCTGTCGCATGCACACAATGCATTGGTAGTACAGAGATTGATAGAAGGATTATTGTCTACGATGATTTCGTCATAGCCTTGTAACTTCTTCAGCAACTTCTTTAGTTTTGTCTGTTGTATTCCAGA
The DNA here is from genome assembly GCA_963525775.1 of uncultured Solobacterium sp. Classification (GTDB taxonomy): domain Bacteria; phylum Bacillota_I; class Bacilli_A; order Erysipelotrichales; family Erysipelotrichaceae; genus Bulleidia. The sequence continues at coordinate 38,632 of CAURLC010000004.1, forward strand.
TGATGTATTTACCAACATTTGCTTTTCTACCGTAAATAAGTAGATTGTTGCAGGAATAACATCCAAATTTTCAATATTCGTATGATAGATACATTCACTTATTTCACCTGTTCCAGCCAAAGCATCTACAATCGTCAAATCTCCATCCTCAAACTCTCTTTCTGGGAACAAGAGATAAGACACACTGGACTGTCCGTCCATATCCACTAATAGTGTTTTCTTTCCTTCCTTCGCAAATCCTGCAGCTAAATTAATGCTAGTCAGTGTTTTACCAACACCACCTTTAACATTCCAAATTGATGTAATCATATTCTTCTTCCTTTCTTAAATTCCATATCTGTATTTCATACGGAATTCTTCAATTTCCTGATCAAAATCTTCAATTAGAGAATCCAGATTTTCTTGAACTCTCACAACATTCATAAACGGTGAGAATGATAATTTTAGTTTTCTGTTTCCTCCAACTTTCTTATTGAAAAAGCCATTTTTAAAACGATTTAAGTATCTCTTTGCAAGTGCCATGAAGCGGTCATATGTCTTGGCATTTTGTATAAAATAGCCATCTCTGACGGCAATCCATTCTTCTTGCAGCTCGTTTTCAATATGATGTATTGCATTATTGATTCTCGTTAGATTGATATTTTGATATTGATTCAGCCAATCATGTCTCTTAAGTTTTGGAATATTGAATTCTTTCGTAAATAGGACTTTCAATTTAACAAAAGCTGCAACAATGCACTGTCTTAGATGCTTCAACAATCTATCAAATCCAATTCTTTCCTTTCGATTGGAATGTTTTCTAGCAAAACCATCAGCACTGAACATTCGGCTCTTTAAACTGAAATGAGATACCCAAGTTTTCCTAACATCTCCAGCGCTAACAATCTTTCTAGCTTCTGGATCAGCAGCTTTGCATAACCGTCCAGTCACTTTATTTTGATAGCGATCGCTTTTCCAGCGGTCTACATAAACAATCTCCTCTGCACTGTAATAACGCTCAGATATGAGAATTCGTAAATATCTACCCTTTCCTCGTGTCACCAAGAAAGTAACATACGGTAACGCTTTATCATCTCCAAAGATTTCATCCATGATGGAGCAAGCACACGGCTTACAATCCTGAATGCTATCTGGAATCAAAATCTCTAAGGACTTTGCTTGAATGTTGTTGCTTTGAGTTCTCTTTCCTGCTCGAAGAATTTCAAACTGCTCAAGTTGAGAAAAGAATTCTAAATAACCCAGAGAAGCTACAGTAGAATCAACTACTAATTCACCACCAGTTTCAGCAAGCCACTCGGAAATACTTAATACTGATTGAAGGTCATCAAACAGATTGCTACGGTTGAAAAATGAATACATAAGTGTCCTTTCATCTTATTAACTACACATCATAGGTTTCCTATGTTGTTTTTTTATTTTTTTGTGATTTTTAATAAATTTTTAACATCTTTAAAATTGATTTTTTTATTTAAATCTTATATATTTATATATGCAAAGAGGTGAGGTTCTTCAGGTCGTACTAAGGGTATCTCGATCAGGTCATTCGGGTCACACTGAGGCTATCAGGCTATACTTATCCTCTACATATGCAATATTGAAGGTTAGTAACCTTCTTTCCCCTTTAATCACAGAACTCATTCCGGCAAGTTTGAGCGTTCGGTGATTTTTTATTTGTAATCATCTGGATTTTCTTTTTTATCTTTTTCTATGGTTTTTGCTAACCCAGAAAAGAATTCAGTATAATCAATATCTAATGCTCTACAATACTCAAAGAAATAATGTAGTGATATTCTCGGGATATCTCCTCGGTTATATTTCTCAAATGTACTCATTTTCATACCAATCATACGTGCTAGAGTGTCATGGCTAATATAATCTCTATCTTCCTTATTCCTCTCTTGGAGATCAGCAAGAAGATATCGCCAAGCCACAAGATCCTCTTTAAATCTAACCGTTTTTCTACATTTATCTACCATCTGCTAGTTCTCCTTTCCATTCCAAACACATTCCGTAAAACGCAAAAATAGGTAGCTATAAGTTACCTATAGCTACCTATTTGAATGTAATGGAGCGAGTGATGAGAATCGAACTCACGTATACAGCTTGGAAGGCTGTCGTTCTACCATTGAACTACACTCGCATGTCTTAAATAAAGTGGTGTCTCGGAAGGGACTCGAACCCTCGACCCACTGATTAAAAGTCAGTTGCTCTACCGTCTGAGCTACCGAGACATCTTAAATGGCTGGGGTAGTAAGATTCGAACTTACGAATGAGGGAGTCAAAGTCCCTTGCCTTACCGCTTGGCTATACCCCAATAATCAAGTCCAACTCGTAAGCATCACTCGATGCATCATCAGTAAATGGTGGAGACGGGTGGTTTCGAACCACCGAACCCAGAGGGAGCAGATTTACAGTCTGCCGCGTTTAGCCACTTCGCTACGTCTCCAAATAAATGGTGCCGACTATAGGAATCGAACCTACAACCTATTGATTACAAATCAATTGCTCTGCCAATTGAGCTAAGTCGGCGAAAAAAATGGTGGAGGTTAACGGGCTCGAACCGCTGACCCTCTGCTTGTAAGGCAGATGCTCTCCCAACTGAGCTAAACCTCCATCTATCCCTTACATTCCTTGTTTCATGGAATGCTTTAATATAGTAGCATGGTGACTTTTCATCGTCAACACTTTTTAATTTCTTTTTTTAATTTTTTTCAAAATACCTCAAGTCCCTCCCTTTCTTCTGCATTTTATTCTATAGATATGGAACCCATAATAATGTTTCACAGTTGAATGTGTTACAATAATAGATGTTTTATGGAGGTTTCAAATGAAAATCTATAACGCAAGATACTTAGATAATAACCAACGTTTTATTGTAGCAATCATCACAGGATTTATCGCTGCAGTTATACTTGGTAATTTATATGGACTAATCACAGCACTTTTACATGTTGAATTTTCTATTATGTTTATTGCTATCGGCTATGGGATTGCGGCCACAATCAAACATTTCGGAAGAGGTGTTCATACCAGATTTATGGTAGTTGGAGCGATCATGACTTTTATTGCAATCTTTATCGGAGACTTAACGAGTTCCATATCAATCAATGGCGTTATCGTCCTATTTACTAGCGGAAATTTATCGGTTATCGCAACTACCTTCCTATCTTATCTACGTATTTTTGCTTCTCTGAATCCATATGCATTAATCAGTTTAGCATTCCGTTTAATTGGTATATATATTGGTTATACGCAATCGGTCATTTTATAGAGGTGTAATATGTATAGAAAAACATGGATGCAAGTCAATCTAGATAAGATTGAACACAACTTGATTCAATTAAAAGAAATTTGTCAGAAGAAAATCATCGCTGTATTAAAAGCAGATGCCTATGGCTGTGGTGATATTCATGTAGCACGTGCTGTTTTAGAAGCGGGCGCAGAGATGATTGCTGTATCATCTCTAGATGAAGCCCTTGTACTTCGTAATGAAGGTTATGAAGGAAAACTATTAATACTAGGTGCTACAGAAGCTAATGATATTCCTGTTTTAATCAAATACGGAATTTCCTGTACTGCTTACTCTACTGAATGGGTACTAGATGCAGCAAAACAAAACTGCAAAGGTTTACACGTACATCTAAAAGTTGACACAGGTATGAGTCGTATTGGGTTTCGTACAATAGATGAACTTCATTTTGCCTTCGAAAAACTGCAAGCTGCAAGCTGTGATATGGAAGGGATCTTCACCCACTTCTGTTGTGCAGATAGTGATTTAGATCTTACAAATCGCCAATTCTCCAAATTCAAAGAAGCAGTAGAATCCTTCTCATATACATTTCCTTGGGTGCATTGTGATAATAGTGATGCAACTGCATTCTTTAAAGAAGATACTTCTAACGCTTGCCGTATCGGTATCTCTCTGTATGGCATCTCTACTTATGAAAAATCCCTTGAACCAGCAATTTCACTTTTCAGTGAAGTTGTAATGGTAAAACATATGCATGCAGGTGATACAGTAGGTTATGGCGCTACCTACACTGCAAAAGATGACGAAATCATCGCTACCCTACCAATTGGTTATGCGGATGGATTTATCCGTGCAAACCAAGGTAGAAAGGTATACGTAAATGGTCAATATGCCGAGATTGTAGGACGCGTCTGTATGGATCAAGCAATGATCCACTTAGATTACGAAGTCCCAGTAAAAACAGTTGTTGAAATCTTTGGTGAACACATCTCTTTAGAAAAGATGGCTGAAGAATTAAATACAATCCCATATGAGATTATCTGTTTACTTAGCAGCCGTGTAACACGTCGTTATATCTGGCATAACAAAATTCAAGATGAAGAAAATTCTCGTTTAGAAAAGAGTATTCTTACAAAAGAAAGAAACTAAAACGATGGGCAACAGTTTGCTCATCGTTTTTCATTGATTGGTAATAAATCGATAAATCCCAATTCAGGATTGTTATACAAGCGAACAAAGAATTTATTTCCCGTCGCAAATCCTCTTGAAATATATAAAAGTCTTCCCTCAAGATTCTTGATGCCATGCGTGTATCTCGGGAATAGTCCTTGCTGTGGCGCATATAATCCTTGTCTAATAAATGGGATTGCCCATTGACCACCGTGTGCATGTCCACTGATGATTAGATTTACAGGCAGCTGTTCATAAAATGCAATATGATGTGGTCGATGCGATAAAAGAATTCTATAATACGATGTCATACAAAGAGAATCTACTTCCTCTACTGTTTTATTCATCTTAGGGCCACCATCCGTTAAACCAATGATTTCTAGTAATTGCCCATTGATATTCATTACTTCACTATCATCTAATAGAACCTGCACACCATCGGAACGCATCGCAATCACATAGTCATGTAGTTCTTCTTTCAACATTGCATCATGATTTCCACTGATATATACACGTGGATATTGTCTCAATGCATGCATGAGCGCAAGCATACTTTCATTGTCTCCCCTAGGTGTAAAGATATCCCCTGGAAATACAATTAAATCTGGTTTGTGTTTGTTTACCATACGGATAATACGATCATTGTCTTTGCCAAAACTTTGAGAGTGTAAATCAGAAATCACACAGATACGAACACGTTTTGAAATAAGTGGTGAGTATATCTTTTTTCTCGTCGCATCAATTTTATGCGGCCATCCTAAAAATACAATCAATGCAAGCAATAAAATCGTCACTATTGAAACAAGTATCATTGTATGCATATCTACTGACCTCCTACTCCACTTAACCAATTCGTCTTATATAACCGAATTAAATATAATACACCTCTTATCGCAATATCAATCGTCATAGCTAACCAAGCTCCCATAAGACCCATCGTTGGCGCCAAGAAGAACGCTAGTGTAATACGAATCCCCCATAAACTTAGTAAATTGAGTATAAATGGCACTACCGTATCACCAGCGCCACGTAATACACCTGTGATTACAATCGATGCTGCAAACAATGGTTCTGCAAGCATAACAACACGAATCACACTGACACCTAGCTTTTGTACTTCAACATCTGGGGTTAAGATTGCAAAAATCATCGGTGAAGCAAAAAACAAGAATATCGCAAGAATGCCCATTACACACATACCTAATAACGTAATGATATTGGCAAAGTCCTTCGCAAGATCTTTTTTACTTGCACCGATTGCCTGACCAATTAGGGTTGTGGCTGCAGCTGCGATTCCATAGCCTGGCATATAACAAATTGATTCTACTGTATTGCCAAAGGAATGTGCCGCAATAGCCACTGTACCTAGTGGTGCAATAATCTTTGTTGAGACAATCTGTCCCATGCATAATACACTTTGTGCTAATGCATTTGGCATTCCAATCTTCCACGCAGAAGATAACACCTCTTTACTAGCGAACCAATTCCCATGAATTTCCTTGATATGTAACTCTTTTGATTTTGTTAGGGCTACCTTAAAGGAAATCACAGTACATACACATACTGCTAGTGATGTTCCTAGCTGTGCACCAAAAACGCCAAGATTTGCACCATATACCCATATTTCAATACCAAAGATTGAGATAAGACGAGATGGAAAAATCAAAATAAAATTAAAGATAATATCTAAGATACACATTAATACAGCCATCTTACTAGGTGTCTTCATGTCACCTGCACACTGTAACATACCATTCACCAAATAATTTAACTGACGTATCGGAAGGAAGATTGCATATAAACCTAAGTAATCTATCGCATCTTTCCATATCTCTGGCTGTGCTTGTAACCAAGATGGAGCAACATGTGCCCACACAAAACAAATTCCAGCAATCAAAAATGATATCAATAAAGATGTTAAAATTGATCCTTTAAATATCCTTCTACTACGATCAAGCTTTCCTGCACCAACAGCATGTGCAACTTGCACCGAAAAGCCGATTGAAACACTGTTGATTAGTTCACCAAATAACCAAGTACTCGACATAACGAGGCCAATTGAAGCAGAGGCCAATGCGCCAAGTGCACCAACCATCGCTGTATCAATAAATCCCATCACTGTCTCTGTAATGACTGCTAAGATACCTGGGATACTTAAATCACGTATCAATTTGATTTTATCGGAAAATGTTAACTGTTCTGCATTCCGTATCTTTTCTGCTAGCTGTGTATTCATATGCCTATTATACAAAAAGGCACTCCCTTTGGAGTACCCCTTATGCTTATTTATTTGGATTAAAGTACACAGTTGTGCCAGCCTCGACAGATTTTGTAATCCATACACTCGCTCCAATCACACAACCATCCCCAATTACGGTATCACCACCAAGAACTGTAGCGTTGGCATAGATAACAACGTTATTACCAATATTTGGATGACGTTTTATTCCCTTTACAAGCTCACCATTCTCATTGACCTTGAAACTCTTCGCGCCAAGTGTAACGCCCTGATATAACTTCACATGGTGACCAAGCACTGCCGTTTCACCAATGACAACACCTGTACCGTGATCAATGCAGAAATAATCACCAATCGTCGCACCAGGGTTGATATCAATCCCCGTCTTTTCGTGTGCATATTCTGACATTAAACGTGGGATATATGGAACGCCCAGATTATATAACACATGTGCAATACGATAGATAAAGATAGCGTAGAAACCAGGATATGCAATAACAACTTCAGGCTTTGATTTCGCCGCCGGATCTCCATCATAGATTGCTTGGATATCTGTTAAGACAGAACGTTTGATTGCAGGTAGCTCCTGCAAGAACATATCTCTTAAATGTCCGCAGATGGAACAATCCGCACCCTTAAATTGTAAAGATGCTTGAATTTCCTTCTGCAAACCTTCCGATAAATAGTTCAGCGCCTGTTGTTGGTTTAACATTCCAGCATGATAATAGTCTGGCAAAATAACTGCTTGTACCTGCTTTAATATCGTTATGATATTTGTACGATCAGGGATTCGCATTTTTAATACTAAATCTTCATCCGTAATATCATTTAGTTCTTCGAGTAGTGTTTCGTAATTTTTCATTTTATTCTGCGAATAATGCAGTTGATAAATAGCGATCGCCTGAGTCAGGTAATAATACAACGATTAACTTGCCTGCATTCTCTTCTCTCTTCGCTACTTCAAGTGCAGCGTATACTGCTGAGCCTGAAGAAATACCAACTAATATTCCTTCCTTTCTGCCGATTTCAGCACCTGTTGTGAAAGCTTCTTCATCCGTAACACGGATAACTTCATCATAGATGTCTGTATCTAATGTTGTAGGAATAAAGCCTGTACCGATACCTTGAATCTTGTGTGGACCTGGTTTACCGCCTGTTAATACAGCACTTGTTGCAGGTTCAACACCAATTACCTTCACATTTGGATTCTTTTCCTTAAGATACTTACCTGTACCAGAGATTGTTCCTCCTGTTCCGATAGCGGAAATGAAGATATCAACCTTACCGTCTGTATCTTCCCAGATTTCTGGTCCTGTTGTTAAGTAATGTGCTTTACGGTTTGACATATTTTCAAACTGCTGTGGGATAAATGAATTCTCAATGCCAGCTGCAAGTTCTTCAGCCTTAGCAATTGCGCCCTTCATACCCTTAGCACCTTCTGTTAATACAACTTCAGCACCATAACCCTTAACCATCTTACGACGTTCAACAGTCATTGTATCTGGCATTACTAGGATAACACGATAACCCTTCGCTGTGCCAACTGCAGCTAAACCAATACCTGTATTACCTGATGTAGGTTCAATAATTGTAGAACCTGGTTTTAATAAACCTGCTTCTTCAGCATCTACAATCATCTGATATGCAATTCTGTCCTTTACAGAACCTGTTAAGTTAAAATATTCAACCTTCGCTACAACACGTGCTTTTAAGTCAAGGTCCTTTTCAAAATGTGTAAATTCTAATAATGGTGTGTGACCAATTAATTCAGTTGTTGATTTTTTGATATTTGACATAGTATTTTCCTCTTTCTTTTACGTAATATAGACAAGCGGTAAAACAAAAATCCGAGCATGCATTCATATGCCCGGATTTATTTACGATTACACTTGCGAATCACTGCAATAATTGTAAATTAAAGCAGTCCCGACGCAGTAACAGCATTCATCCGGACATTGTTTAAAATACAACAGCAACACATTTGATTCATCATTTGTTTGTTCATGCCCGCTTCCTCCTGTTCACCGTTCTTATTACGGGAATTATCATAGTACTATCAGTTTTATTTGTCTACTCTAATGATTTAATTTTTTTCTTTCATTTTGAATCAGTGCTTGAATATCCGCTTCTTCAAACTGTTCTAACTGCTCCGATATCTCAGATTCATCCGCAAATTGATCAAAGATTTTTTGTTTATCATGTAATCGTTTAACCAGTGTTTCATCTATCGTATCTGCTGATAATAATCGGTATACAAATACATGATGAACCTGACCCATACGATAGATACGAGAGATGGCTTGCATCTCATCCGAAGGTTTTAATTGTGGTTCACAAAGAATGACAATCTCAGCTGTCTGAATATTTAAGCCAATTCCACCCGCATGAATTTGTATTGGTAATACACGTGCAATCGGCTTCTCAAATTGGCATAGAATATCTTGCCGTTTCTCCAGTGATAATTTACCACTAATGACAGGTAAAGCTTTCCCTAATAATAAGTCCGAGACAAAAGATAGTGTATCCAGAAAGTAAGAGAATATGACAACTTTTCTTCCTTCACTAAGTGCTTGTAAACAAAGTTCAACCATTCTCTCTGCTTTTGTAGAATTGAGTGAATTCCAAGATACTCTACGCATTGCCATAAAGTTTCCTGATTCAACCGCTTTGCGGTAAGAGTTGATTTCCTCATCATTCATCATGCACCATTCATCGTGGATTGTAAGTTCCGGGAGTTCCATCAGTACATCTGCACGCTTGCGGCGTAAATACACTGGTGCAATCTTCTTACGGAATAGGTCTGCTTTCGCTAGATATTTCATTCCTTTAATTTCGTTTGCCAACGATGGATTCAAACATTCAATGAGATAACACATCTCATCAACATTGTTTTCAATGGCTGTACCCGTCATATATAGAGCGTACTCTGCTTGTTCAATGATACGTAGCGTATAGCGAGTACGTTGTGCATCTTTATTTTTTACAAAGTGTGCTTCATCTACGACTACCATATCAAGCGGAAAATCCTTATCAAAGATAATTTTATCTAATCCTTCGTAATTGATGATTGCAATACCACCATCACGCCTCCAACTTTCATAATTGCCAAAACTATCCCCGTGCAATATATATGCTTGCATGTCTGTCAGTTTATCAACTTCACGTTTCCAATTTAATAATAAAGTGGCTGGACATATCACAAGGAAATAACGATGTCCTTCATGATGTAGATGATGTATTGCCGCAATCGCTTGGATGGTTTTTCCAAGTCCCATCTCATCTCCAAGTAATACTCTTTTCTGATGCAAGATATACTTCGTTCCAAACTCTTGATAATGACGTAACTCCGTATGGAATGATTCTAAAAATAATGGTATTGCTTGTATCTGTTTCAACAGTGAAACATCAATATCTTCATCAACATCATCTTTGATTTCAATATCCGCAAGTTTCTCAATCACCGTATAGTATTGAATTGCATTCTCTTTATAATCTTGTAATATCGTTTCAAAGTTTACATCTTTTAGCGCAGAACAATTATCATAAAATTGCTTGATTGTTTCTGCGTAAGAAGATTGATTAAAATATTTAACATCTTCTACTGCTTCAAGAAATTTATGTTTCTTTTTTCTGCCACTAAAGATCCAACTAAAGAAACTTCGAATCAATCCACTATTATCTAAGGCTTCTTGAATTCCGTGTTCTGTTTCTTGATAGATTGTATTTAACTTTGAAAAGTTATCTTTTGTATATCGATAGAAATAGATTTCTTGCATGATGTTTCGATCTCTATCACTTAGATGTTCTAGATCGATTCGATAGTGAATCTGACTTTTGATAGCTGTAGTACTACGATGCAGCGCAAGCATCAATTTATCTGCTGTCTCTTCGCCTATTCCATCGAGCGCTTCTAGTTGTCTATGATTATATTTCAACAAATCATACATTGTTGTAATGTGATTTGCATATAATGCCTGTAAAGGAAGTCTGGCAAAAGATTTCGCTAAATCTGTAATTGGAATTTGTCGGATTTCATCTTCAACTTTATCCATGACAATCTCTTGGCATCGATCATGAATACTTTGGATGTTTTTCTTTTCTTGCGTACGCAACGAAAAGAGTTGATTTTGTAACATCTTCAACTGTTCACGTTCATAGCGAATCTCTTTGTAGTTGATATTTCCTAGTCGCATCATTTCCTCACAAGAATTATAATTTGTTCTTCTAAAAAAACAAATGACCACATTGTAGTCATTTGTTAATGTTATTTATTTTGTCCACTTCGCAAACTCTTCCTCTGTCGCAAGAACTGTATGTGTATCCGTAATCTTATGATAGCTTCCAGCGGTGTAATCAACGCCCTCTTTTACCTTGTCATAGCTAAGTGCGATACGCTTTTTCTCTACAACTGGATTTGCTTTTGGAATTGCAGATAAGAGTGCTTTTGTATATGGATGAATTGGATTATCAAAGATTTCATTTGTCGTACCCGTTTCTACAATATGACCTAGATGCATAACCCCAATACGATCAGAGATATACTTCACCATTGAAAGGTCATGTGCGATAAATAGATACGTAATTCCAAGTTCTTGTTGTAAGTCTTTCATGAGGTTAACAACCTGTGCCTGCACAGATACATCCAAGGCAGAGATAGCTTCATCTGCGATAACAAGTTTTGGATTCATAATTAACGCACGCGCAATCCCAATACGCTGTCTTTGTCCACCTGAAAACTGTTGTGGATAACGTGTCGCATGTTCACGGGATAAACCAACCTTCTCTAAAATTTGATATACACGCTCTGTTAACTCTTCTTCACTCTTATAGTCATGATGAATACGCAATCCTTGCGCAATAATTTCTTTGACTTTCTTACGAGGATTTAAACAAGCCATCGGATCTTGGAAAATCATCTGCATATTCTTACGGAGATAATCGTTATCCTGCTTGGAAAGCTTTCCACTAATATCATGACCATCAAAGATAATCTTTCCTTCAGTAGGATCATATAAGCGGATGACTGCACGTCCTGTTGTGGACTTACCAGATCCAGATTCACCTACAAGTCCATAGGTTTCGCCTTCATAGATATCAAAGCTAATACCATCAACAGCTTTCGTTGTGTAATTACGAGAGATACGGAAGTGCTGTTTTAAATTTTCTACATGCAATAATGGTGTTGCGTTATAATCAACTGCCATACTTTTCACTCTCCTCTCTCATACGTTCAATTCTATCTTTTAGTATTGCTGGCATCTCTGCATGTGGGCTTCTTTCATCACATAACCATGAAGCCACACGGTGCTGTCCACCGACGTTAAACATTGGTGGTTCTGCTTTATAGTCAATCGCTAATGCATATTCATTACGTGGTGCAAAGGCATCATATGTAATTGGTTTTAATAAATCTGGTGGTGTGCCTGGAATTGCGTATAAGCGATCAGAATCAGTTTCTGTATCAGGCATAGACGCAAGTAATCCCCATGTATATGGATGACGAGGATCGTAGAAGATTTCATCAATGGAACCCTTCTCAATAATTCTACCTGCATACATGACATCGACATAGTCCGCAACTTTCGCGACCACTCCTAAGTCATGCGTGATAAAGATAACTGAGATATTTCTTTCTACCTGAAGTTTTTTAATCACTTCTAGAATTTTAGCCTGAATCGTTACATCAAGCGCTGTAGTAGGCTCATCACAAATCAGAATATCTGGATTACATGCAAGTGCTATCGCAATCACAACACGTTGACGCATACCGCCAGATAACTGGTGCGGATATTCTTTAAATCTCTTCTCAGGGTTTTCAATTCCAACTTCTGCTAAAAGGTCAATTGCACGCTTTTTCGCCTCTTCTTTGGAAATACCTTCATGAATCATCATACCCTCCATGATTTGCTTACCTATCTGCATGGTTGGATCAAGGGATGTCATCGGGTCTTGGAAAATCATCGCAATATGCTTTCCACTAAAGCGGTAACGAATTTCTTTTTGCGATAAGGTAGTCATATCAACCGTTTCGCGTTCACCATTCTCATTTGTAAAACTGTATTCAATACGGCCACTATCGATCCTACCATTACCCGCAAGAATTCCCATGATGGCACGAACAGTAACGGACTTACCAGAACCAGATTCACCTACGATGGCGATTGTTTCACCTTTAAATAAATCCATACGTACACCACGAATAGCCTTCACTCTTCCCGAAGCTGTTTCAAACGAAATATTCAGATCACGTATCGATAATACTTTATCTTTTTTATCTTTGTTTGCTGACATGGAAACTCCTTTCTAGCGTTGTTTTTGATTTGGATCAAACGCATCGCGAATACCATCTGCGAATAGATTGAAACTTAACATCAGTAATGCAAGTACGATAATCGCAGACATGATGATGTGTGGATGACCTGTAAGTGATTTATATCCATCGGAAATAAGTGATCCTAGGGAAGCATCAGGAGCTTGAATCCCTAAACCAACAAAGGATAGGAAAGCTTCTGTAAAGATTGCATTTGGAATCGAAAACATTGACATTACAATCAATTGCCCAAAAATATTTGGCATAACTTCCTTAAAGATGATAGAGAAGTTTTTTGCACCAAGCGTTCTACTTGCAAGAATGAATTCGGATTCTTTCAGCTTTAATACTTCCGCTCTGGAAATACGCGCCATACCAATCCATCCCGTAATCATTAACGCAAAGACGATGGAAGTAATACCCGGAGGAAGAACAAGTCCTAACAGTGTTACAACCACAAGGGTTGGAATACCATTTAAGATTTCCATGAATCTTTGCATGACCATATCAACCTTACCACCAAAGTAACCAGAGATTAATCCATAGGACATACCAATAACAATGTCGATTACAACTGCACTTAGTGCAATAATCAACGATACTCTTGTGCCTTCCCATACACGCGCAAACAAGTCTCTTCCATTGGTATCCGTACCAAACCAATAAAATGCTTGTGAGACACCATGAGCCGCGTATTGATCAACGCCCTTTTCATAACCACTAAAGATTCCTAGTTTATAAATTCCTTGAATACGCGGTGGTAAACTCTGTACATCAAGGTTAATCGCATCAGCCTTATACCCTGAAATCATCGGTCCAATAATAGCCAGTAAGATGATTACAATAATAATGATAGCTCCAAGAACTGCACCCTTATTCTTTTTAAAATGCATCCAAACATCTTTTGCATAAGAAGTTGCAGTATACGCTTCATCTAATAATTCTTCATTACGATGTACAAAGACAAAATCTTCCGCTGTAAAATCATCAACTTTTTCATCTGTCAAAAAAGGTTTATTTTTAATCATATCCATTTAATTACCCTCCTTTGCCACACGAATACGTGGATCAATGAAACCATAGAGAATATCAATAATTAACATCACAAAGATATACAATGCTGAATAGATAAATGCACATGCAATCACAACGTTATAATCGTTATTCTGAATTGCTTGTACCATTAACATACCGATGCCAGGAATACCAAATACCTTTTCAACAACCATTGATCCTGTCAAAAGATTTACTAACAATGGGCCCATAATTGTAACGATAGGAATTAATGCATTCCGTAATGCATGGTTTAGAATCAAACCTGTTTGTTTTACACCTTTCGCCTTGACTAATTGAATATAATCAGAGCCTAATACATCGATTAATTCTGAACGTGTAAAACGAGAAACATTCGCAAGCGGAAACATCGATAATGCAAGTACAGGTAGTATCATGGATGCACCAGCATTCTTTGCGGAGAATAGAATTGGCGTCCAGCTGAGTTTAAATCCGACGTAATACATTAACACTAATGCAAATACATACGATGGAACGGATACACCTATGATAGAAATAAAAGAACATAGTGTATCAATCCAAGTATTGTGATTGAGTGCAGCCGCAACTCCTAAAATAAGTCCTAGAATCGAACCGACAACCATCGCCATAGCACCGATGCGAATCGATAAGGAAAGTGGCCCACTAATCAAAGCAGATACAGCTTTATTCTTATTGATAACATAAGATACACCAAAGTCACCTTGAAACATATTTGCGACATAGCGGAAGAAGCGAATCAAAACTGGATCACTTAAACCATATTTCGCATTTAACAAAGCTAACTGCGAGGATGTTAACTTTTCATCATTAAATGGAGAACCAGGCATTAATTCCAACATCAGAAACAATACAAGCAAGATTGCTAATAATGTCAGAAAGCTAATCACGACACGCTTGGTAATATATTTAAACATGAAGACTCCTTTCTTTTTGATAACAGAATAGAGCGGCGTTTATACCGCTCTATAATGTTGTTTTATACAATGTTACTGTGAAACGACCATCCATCTGTAATCGTCAACGCCACCACTGTGGAAACGAATACCAGATACCTTAGGATTGATCATCATCGCACCACCATTCTGATAGATTGGGATAACGCCATGGTCTTGTTGTACTAAAATCTTTTCAGCTTCTTGGAAATCCTTCCAACGAGCTTCCGCATTTGCGGCATCTTCACCTGTTTCAGCTTTTGCGATGAGTGCATCATATGCAGGGTTGCTGTAAGAACCTTGGTTGTAAGTACTTGTAGTTGTTACTAAGTCCATGAATGATTGTGGATCTGCATAGTCTGGTCCCCAACGTGTTAGACCAATATCATAGTCATGTGAAATCATTAGCTGTAATCTTGTCTTCTTAGGCTTTTGGTCAAGAGTTACTGTTAAACCAGGACAATTCTTCTGTAACTGTGCCTGTAGATTCTCGGCAACTGACTTAGAAGCTTCAGTATCCTCAAATAATAGTGTAAAAGAAACATCTCCACCCAATTCCGCAACAGCCTTCTTATAGTATTCTGCTGCCTTATCAGGATCATACTCCGTTAAGGTATCTGCAGTATCAACATAGTCTTTTCCATCTGGGCCTGTCGCAAACTCTGAAGGAACGAAACCTCTAGCAGCGATAGAACCATCTTTTAATACATCTTTTGCAATCGCTTCACGATTTACAGCATAACTGAGTGCTGTACGTAAGTTTGCATTTTGGAAGATTGGATTGTTGTAGTTGATGGATAGGTACCATAGGTAACCTTGTAAACGATTTGTAAAGCCTTCTTGAGAACTATATTGATCAACTTGTTCACCCTGTAGTTTAACCGCATCAATATCACCATTCTGATATGACAACATTGCGGCCTGTGTATCCTGAATGAACTTGAAGACAACTGTATCAGCCTTATCCTTCGCCTCATCTGCGTTAACATACTTATCATTCTTTTCAAACGTATATTCATTACCCTGTTTCCAATCTGTCATGACATACTGTCCAGAGTAGATCATGTTTTCTGGAGATAATGCATACTGATCACCTTGAGATGTTACATATTCCTCATTCAATGGGAATAGTGGTGGGAATGCCATCAGGGATGGCAAGAAACTACATGGTAGAGATAAACTTACCTTTACTGTATGATCATCTACCGCTTCAACGCCTAACTCCTTAGCATCTTTTTTACCTGCGATAACATCAGCCGCATTTACAACATGCATCGTATCTAAGATGAAAGCATACTCACTTGCAAGTGTAGGGCTCGCTAAACGATGCCAACTATAAACAACATCATTTGCTGTGATTGGTGTTCCATTAGACCACTGTGCATCCTTCTTTAGATGGAAAGTGTAAGTAAGACCATCATCACTTACATCATAACTTTCCGCTAAGTCTGGAACAGGTGTTCCTGATTCATCCAACGCTAGAAGTCCAGATAAACCCATCATTTGCATCGAGAAGGAAGAACCATCTGTCGCAACTGAGTTATCCATTGAACTCATATCCGCATCGAATGCAATTGTTACTGTTGTAGTCGTGGCAGCTTCTGACTTTGGACCACAACCCGCTAGAACTGCCATACTCATCGCTGCAGCTAAACCAGTTGCCGCTATCTTCTTTGCTTTCATAACTATTTCCCTCCTAAAAGATATACTGAGTTTAAAATGTTTCAGAATTATTTTCAAGTACTTTTTTCTTTTCTTTCATAAATTATGTAAATAATTATCATTCTTTTTATGTAAATTCTTACATTTATACTGTTTTATGTCTGAAAATATCCTCGCTTCCCGTTAACTATCTCAAACTAATCCTATCAATTCGTGCTATTGTATATGAGGATAAAAATTTTTCCCCATTTCGAAGAAAGTGGGTTTTTTTATGGAAAATTTTACAGTTTTTGATTACGAAGACATTCAACTAATACCAAATAAGTGTATTGTAAACAGTCGTTCAGAATGTGACACAACAACACGATTCGGCAAACATTGCTTTAAATTACCAGTCGTTCCAGCAAACATGCAGACGGTCATCGATGAATCTCTGGCAATGAAACTTGCAGAGAATGGATATTTCTATATCATGCATCGTTTCACTCCTGAAACTCGTCTTCAGTTTGTACAGATGATGAACGACAAAGGATTAATTTCTTCCATTAGTGTTGGTGTAAAAGAAAATGAATATCAATTCATTGTAGACCTTGCAAGTCATCACCTAGTTCCAGACTACATTACAATTGATATTGCTCACGGCCACTCCAACGCTGTCATCAATATGATCAAACATATCAAAAAACACCTACCAGATACATTTGTCATTGCAGGTAATGTAGGAACCCCTGAAGGTGTTCGTGAACTTGAAAATGCAGGTGCAGACGCAACGAAAGTTGGTATCGGTCCTGGTAAAGTATGTATCACAAAATTAAAAACCGGCTTTGGCACAGGCGGTTGGCAGTTAGCTGCTTTACGTTGGTGTGCAAAAGCTGCACGTAAACCAATTATCGCTGATGGCGGTATCCGTTCAAACGGTGATATTGCAAAGTCGATTCGCTTTGGCGCAAGTATGGTTATGATTGGTTCCCTATTTGCTGGACATATAGAATCACCAGGTAATACCGTCATGCAAGATGGTATTGAAATGAAAGAATACTTCGGTAGTGCCTCTGAATATCAAAAAGGCACCCGTAAAAATGTGGAAGGCAAAAAGATGCTTGTGCCATGTAAAGGTTCTATCATGGATACACTAATCGAAATGCAACAAGACCTTCAATCATCCATCTCCTATGCAGGCGGAAAAGATTTAAACGCAATTCGCTATGTTGATTATGTCATTGTAAAGAATTCTATTTTCAATGGCGATACGCATTAGGCATTCTATTTGGTGAATTTGACGCAAAGGATATAATAATAATGAAAGAAGGTAACGAAATGACAAAGATTGATATTATCTCGGGCTTTTTAGGAGCCGGAAAAACAACATTGATACAAAAGTTAATCAAAGAAGTATATGCAGGTAAAAAAGTAGTTCTTGTTGAAAACGAATTTGGCGAAATTGGAATTGACGGTGGTTTCTTAAAAGATGCCGGTATCGTTGTCAATGAAATCAACAGTGGATGTATCTGCTGTACATTACAAGGTGACTTCCGCAATGCTTTACACGAAGTAGTCAAGAAGTATAGCCCTGACCACATCATCATTGAACCTTCCGGTGTTGGTAAATTATCCGATATCTTAGCAGTCGTAAAAGATGTAGAAGGTTTACAGCTAAATAGTTACAGTACAGTTGTAGACGCAAAACGTTGTGAAATCTACCACAAGAACTTTAAGGAATTCTTTGATGATCAAATTTCCACAGCCGCTTGTGTCATCTTATCCAGAACACAACTTGTTGAAGAGGAAACGTTACAAAAGGATATCGAAATCATCCGTGAATTAAACCATGACGCAAGAATTATCACAACTCCATGGGATGACCTCTCTGGTCAAGCTATCATCGACGCAATGGAAGGCTCTACAGACGGCTTCCCAGAACTCGAAGAGGAAGAAGAGTGTTGCTGTTGTGGATGTGGTTGTCATGATGACGATGACGATTGTTGTGGCGAACATGACCACCACGAACATGAACATCATCACCACCACGATGAAGAAGAGTGCTGCTGTTGTGGTTCTCATGAACATGAAGAGCACCATCATGAACATCATCATGATGATGAAGAATGTTGCCATCACCACCACGAGGAAGAGGAACATGATGAGGAAGAATGCTGCTGTTGTGGCCATGATCATCACGACCATGAACACCACCATCACCACCATCATCATGGACACGATGCTGATGAAGTATTCACATCAATCGGTATTGAAACAGTAAACAAATACTCTGTAGAAGACATTGCACTAGCACTTTCCGAGTTAGATGAACATATCATTCGTGCTAAGGGCATCGTTCCAAGCACAGACGGAAGTTGGTTATTCTTTGACTATGTACCAGGAGATGCAGATATCCGTATTGGTTCCCCTGCTTATACTGGTCTAATCACTGTCATTGGTGATCAGGTAGATGTTGATCGCATTAAAGAAATCTTTGCGGTGAAGTAAGATGGCAACCCCTGTTTATCTCTTTACGGGATTTCTTGATTCCGGGAAAACATCTTTGATTTTAGATACACTCAACGACCCTTCCTTTATGGAAGAAAACAGTCGTACATTAATTATCTGTTTTGAACAAGGTGAAGTTCGATACAACGATAAATACCTCGCAGAGCGCAAAGTATTCGTTGAATATATGGATTCTCCAAATGATCTTAACGTAGAAAAGATTCGTGAATTAGATACCATCTATCATCCAAACCAAGTATTTATCGAATACAACGGAACCCTCGCAATCACACCGTTTATCTTGTCACAAATGCCAAACTTTTGGCCTTTGGTACAAATTCTTACAACAGTAGATGCGACAACTTTCCAAATGTATATTAACGCAATGCGTTCTGTCATTTACGAGCAGTTAAAGTACAGTGATACAATTATCTGTAATCGTTGTACCCCAGATACCTCCGCATCAATGTTGCGCGGCAATATCAAAGCTATTAATAAAAAAGCTCAGATTTTCTATGAAGGCGAACACGGTGCCCAGGTCACTCTTAAAGAAGGTGTACTACCATTTAATATCAACGCCCCTATCATCGATATCAAAGATGATGATTATGGCATCTGGTATATGGATGCGATTGAAAACCCAGATAAATACGATGGAAAAGAAATCATCCTACGCGGAAAGTTCACCGAGACTTTGCCAGGCTACCATCAAACATTTATCATGGGTAGACAAGCAATGGTATGTTGTGCAAATGATACGAGCTTGTGTGGCTTAACCGTCACAGGTGTGAAAGTAGAAGAACTTGTGAAGGATAACTGGTATGAAGTGCAAGGTAACCTCAAAACTGTCCCATTAGATAATGGCGGCAAAACGCTTGTCCTATACGCAAACCGCATTCAAAACTACCAAAAACCACAAGATGAGTTTGTATATTTCAGCTAATCACTAGAGTAATTCCGAGGAATTACTCTTTTTTAATTCTGAACTTTTTTAATTTTCACCTATGTTAGTTAACGCACTTTGCACATTTGTGCTACCATTATTCAGGGAAGTGATAAAATGATGAAATTTATAAAAGAAAAACTAAATATACGTAGAGCCGTGTGGTTCTTACTCATCTCGGCAATGTTCTTGCTGTTTTATGCACCACATCTTTCCTTTGATGTACATATGAAAAAAGGTATCCAAGGTACTGTGGTCGTATCAAACTTCAACACGGACCGTGGAGAAGAAATCTTTGCAAATTATAACTATAACTCTCATAAGACATGGCTAGATGCACAACCATCCTGGGAAGTAATTCACCTCAGTAACATTCCAATCGTTACAAACTCTTTACGATTAGGTTTTAACAACGTAAAGACAGACATCGCTATTTCAAAGATTGATGTGTCATTTGGACCATTTAAACTTGCAGAGTATACACCAGAGAGTATCTCTAACAAGATCATCGCCTCTCAAGGTATGGTCATCAATACAAATGACAACACCATTAACTTAACCGTAAACGGTGTTGAAGGCTGGCTCCAACTTGAAACCCAAGAGTATCTACCAAAAGCTGCTTGGGTTGCAGTATACCTATCCATTTTGGTATTAAGTTGGATCATCGCATATCTCATTGATAAGAAGATTACATGGGCAAAACACGTTCCAGAAAACGAAATGATGTTAATAGCAGCTCCTATCTGGTGCTTCTTTATGTCAGAAATCTGTACTGGTAACTACTACTATATCAACTTGATGAATCGTTTCTATAACGTTGCAATCTATATTATTCTATATAAAGTAGTCTACTTAATATTCCGTCGATTACCAATCTCAGTACTGATTAGTAACTTATTTGTTGTAATCTTCGGTATCGTAAATATGTACGTAACACAATTCCGCAACCGTCCAATCGCACCTTGGGATTTAACCGCAATTGGTACAGCTGCAGATGTCATCTCCAACTACCATGTCCAGATTCGTTACTTCATGGTTATCGCAATTATTATCGCCATCTTAATTTATCTCTTGATGCGCGCTGTACCACGCGATAATACAAAGATTAACGTATACTATGCAACATATCCTATCTTGATTATTGTTATAGCACTCTTCTTAAATAGTGTTGGTCAATACTACCTATGGGATATGAACCTATTATCCATCTTCCAAACAGATGGTACAGCACTAAGTTTCACAGGTCTTGTAAACCAATATATCTCTGACCAACCAAAGAAACCAGAAGGATATTCTGTAGATGACCTCAAACAACTGGGCAAGGAACTCGAAGAACGTGCCGCAGCCAACGTTGATCCAAATGTCACAAAACCAACGAATATTATCATGGTTATGAATGAATCCTTCGCGGATATGAATGTTGGTGGTACAAACTACGCCGATAACATCATTCCTTACTATCTATCACTAGATAATACGATTCGTGGTAACCTCTACGTCGATGTACGTGGTGGCGGTACATGTAATAGTGAATATGAATCATTAACCGGTAATACAACAGCGTTCTTTGCGGGTGGTGTATATCCATTCAACATGTATATGCACAGAAACGTACCTTCTATGATTTCCTACTTTAACCAAAGCGGCTTTACTACTACAGGTATTCACCTTGGTAAATCTACCAACTGGAACCGCGCCTCCGCATGGAAGAAACTACAATACCAAGATAAAGTCTTTGCTGAAACATTCGATGGCCTAGAGACACTCCACGGATACCCAAGTGATGCACAGAACTTCAAAGTTCTAGAAGAGACTTACGAAAAGGAAAAAGATAAAAAGAACTTCATCTTCAATATCACCTACCAAAACCATGGTGGATATGATGATAAAGATGATCTAAAGAAGACCGTCAATTTCAGTTCTATTGGTGGCGGATATGGTCATGCGGAAAACTACTTCTCATTAATGAAGATCTCTGATCAAGACTACAAGAACTTGATTGAATACTTCTCAAAGGTAAAAGAACCTACAATGATTGTGATGTTTGGGGACCACCAACCATCATTAGGAGCAGATTGTGATAACCTTCTATTCCCACATGCAGGTACGCCTGAAAACGACATGACACAATACATTACACCATTCTCCATTTGGGCAAACTATGATATTCCAGATCAGAAATTCGATAAGTTAAGTATCAACTTCCTATCTTCACTCATTATGAAGACAGCTAACTATCAAATGACTCCATATCAGGAATTCCTATATGAATTAAAAGATAAGTATCCTGTTATTGGTCTATATGGTTGTTATGACGCAAGTGGAAAGTACTATCAATCCGTAAATGACATTAATGATCCAGATATCAATACATACCGTTGTCTACAGTACAATAACGTATTTGATTCCGATCGTATCGAATCTCTGTTCTATCCAGACGGAAACGAAAGTAAATAATGCCAACAAAAAAGAACACGCCGGTGTTCTTTTTTTATAGAAACATTCGAATAAAACTATTATCTTCCGTATAAGGTTTCCAACCCTTACCAGGTTCTGAACTCTTCATGAAATTTGTCCAAGCGGAAACCATCTCATCACTAATCTTATAATCACGAACTTCCATCTCTCTCCAACAACGACTCAACGTACCAAACATGTACCATAACTCTGCAGAGTGGAAAGCACCAGCATCATCTGATGGTAACTTGCGGTTGAATAAATACAAGTAAGTCGGTTTCCCTTGGTGTTGATTTCTTAAGTTCGCAAAATCAATCATACTCTGATAGTACTTAGACTTACGCATCGGTTCATCAACACCTAAGCCAAAATCATTACCATTAGCACCTATGATATACGGTATATTCTGAACATCCCCACGCTTTGCAAGTTCATCCAAAGTATCCTCTAGCACAAAACCATCCACCACTGGCCCAAACAGCAAGCGATTATCATGTTTGGAAAGCTTTGGTAAAATATCCACTAACTTCTGAGCAGGAATTTGACGTAAAGCTTGAATATTCTTCGCACCAACCAACTTCATAATTTCCTCACCTGTCTCATAAGCCTCTTCTACCGTCTTTTGTTTGAAGATAGGATTATCTACTCCTGCACCACTTTGTATAATAGCCTTGGCAATCATACCACGTGTTGTAGGACTAGCAATTAATGTCTGAACACTGATAGCACCAGCACTTTGTCCAAATAAAGTAATATTATCAGGATCTCCCCCAAAAGCTTCAATATTCTTTCGAACCCAGCGAATCGCAAACACTTGGTCTAAAATTCCATAGTTGGATACACAATGTGCAGGATCCTCTTCTTTTAATTGCGGATGGGCAAAGAACCCAAATACACCAACACGATAATTAATCGTTACAAGAATCACATCATTCTGTACAAACGCTTCTCCATCAAATGGAACTTCATTTCCATAGCCATGGTCAAATGCACCACCATGAATCCAAATTGCGACCGGATGTCCATGTTCTGATTTACGGTTTGGTGCCCAGATATTTAAATACAAACAATCCTCACTCATTTCAGGATACGGATATTGTTCATAGTTATAAAACTCTTTACGATAGAACGGATTCGATGCCTTAGGTTGAGGACAGATTTTACTATATTCCAAAGCATCCCTAACACCCAACCAACGATCAGGTGCCTGTGGTGAACTAAAACGCAGATTCCCAATTGGAGGTTTTGCGTATGGTACACCCTTAAATATCAATTTAGATTCTGTAACTTCCCCACGCAGAATACCCTGTTCCACTTTTATTTCAACTGTCTTCATAAAAAACCTCCAGTTCGAATTCTACTCGTATTTTTCATCATTATACCATTTCTAATTTTTAAACTAATGAAGAATACATGAAAAAGAGGCCCGCTGGCACAGGTCTCGATTTCTTTTTATTTTTTTGGGAGGGAAAGAAATTTATAATTTCTCTGTCATTTAAGACACTTATAATATACCCAAACCATGTGTGAGATATATGGTGAAATCGTGAAAGTATTGTGAAAGTGTATTTTTCATATAATTTTTCGAAATATATTATCAAAAAAGCCTATTTTATCGCATTTTCGTAATCCTTCTATTGTTATTATCAATAATCCAGTTTCATAATCTATGTAATTAATTTTCAAAATTTAGAATAATTATTCAAAAACAAAACAACCTAAAGCATTTTTTAAATGATAGAAATGTGCTTACTATAACAAACCCATTAAAAAAAGTATAATATTAAATGTGGTGGCCTAATATGCATCCCATAATGTATCATTCATGATTTCTTACGTCCTCGTAGCTCAGTTGGATAGAGCGACTGCCTCCTAAGCAGTAGGTCGTGCGTTCAAATCGCATCGAGGACGCCATTAACAATAAAGAGGTTGTATATCTCCAGTAAATTTTCTAGATTTATTTGAGCATACAGCCTCTTTTGATATTATGGTAAAATTTCGAGCCAATATCCATCTGGGTCTTCAATAAAGTAAATACCCATTGCCTCATTTTCAAAACAAATGCAACCCATCTCCTTATGCTTTTTGTGTGCAGCCTCAAAATCATCTGTCCAAAATGCAAGATGGAATTCACACTCACCTAAATCATATGGCTGAGGATGATCTTTAAGCCATGTAAGCTCCAACTCAAAATCGCCAACCTCACTCTTTAGATACACAATGATAAAATCATCGCTTATCTTTCTTCTTACCTCATGTAAGTCAAGAGCTTCGTTATAGAAGCGGATGGATTTATCCAAATCGGATACATTCAAATTCTCGTGAATCATCTTAAATTTCATATCATTTCTCCTTTCGCTATCTCGGTATTTTTAATGCGATACTGATATTGTGGGTATTCTATGATAAAGCGCTGAATCACAGCAGGTTCTCCCCAGTAGTGAATTGGAAAGACGGCATCACAGTCCACATTTTCTAGAAAATATAATAACCCATCCGCGTAGTGTGCTTCCAGTCTTGGATCAAGTGGAACAAAAGCAACATCAAAATGTCTACCTTTAATTTTTCCAATCTCCGTGTAATATATAGTGCGAAGTTCTAGGTTTTCCTCTTCCGGTTCACCTTCCCAATACCAATCATTCAGATCGCCACCATGGTAAACAACACCTTCACCAGCACTTACAATGAAAGCGACACCACTATCGTTTGAAAGTAGAGTCTCAACTTGAATTCCACCATCAAACTGATAGCACTCATCAGGTTTAACAAAGCTATGCTTAATCTTCGATAATCTATTTTCATCACTGATGTCGTTTGCTAGTACAGCTTGATAACGCATCCCCCTTTCATCAAGGAGATCAAAAATAAGCGGATTATAGTGGTCCTCATGGGCATGACTACAAAAAACGATTACTTCCTTATCCCTATCTAGAAGCGGTAATTCGCCTCTGTAATAGTCAAATATACAGTAGCAATCGTTCAGTTCCACTAAGATACCACTGTGATTTAAGTATGTTACTTTCATGGTATCACCTCCTTAAAAACAACCATTTACAAATCTACTATATATACTTTATCGCCTAAAGCAAAATTAGTTATTTTACTATCAAATATTTTATCCTAAAAAATAATCATCAATCTTCTCTGGTGTATCGAGGATTTCCTCATAAGGAACACCTGTTAAGCGAGCTAACTCAATAGAACCCTCGAAAGCAATTCGTATATCTGGAGCAAATGCTCTATCCATAATATCTAAGAATTTTTCAAGTTGGGCATTTAAATGTTCAATATACTCTTGATATTTCGCTTGTAATTCAAATTCATGTTGATTGATATTTTTTAAATATGTTTGAATTAAATCAACTTCTTTTTGAGATAGATTGTCTTTTACCAGACTATATAAAGTTGTTCCTATAGCATTTCCTATCACCGTTCCTATAACAGGAATTGGAATCAAAACTTGTCCTGCAAAGGAAGACATTGCACTAATGGCAGTTTCTACACAAAGTGCTTCGGAGTTCTCATAAAATTCTAATTCTGAAATTTCCCCTTTTCTAAAAAGATGGGCTTGTTCAGCTATCCCAAAAGAAGCTGTAACCATCGAACTCGCTACTGCAGCTGGTGTGGCAGTATAATTTGTAAGTGCATAAATTGTTATACCGCGAATACCGCCTTTCGATGTTTTTACGGCTGTTTCCCCACCTATTTCTTTCCAATCATCCGCATCAAATTCACTTATTTTTTTACCTTCTTTTCTCTTCTCACTTATCGCAACACAGAAACCCACTCCTCCTTCAATCGCAGCTGAAATTAATGTAGCTTGAACCCCTTGTTTGAAAGACGGTTTACTATTACTATATGCAAGATTTCTATTTTTTTGGCTTGTTTCTTTAAGTGAATTTTTTTCTCGCTGAAATGTTTCTTCGTATGTTCCTCTTTGAACTTCTTTATATTTTAACTTTGATGGTTCAATATCATTAATGTTTAATTTTCCATCCCCGAAAGTCTGATGAACCTCTTTCCATTGGCGTAACGAAAAATCATTGGTTTCAGTAGGCATCTTATTTGCTTGTTTACTTGGTATAGAAAGCAATTTTTTTATCTTATTATAATGATCCTCAGGTATTTGATACTTACCACCATTCTTCACAAAATCTGGGTACTTAGATAAATGTTCTTTAATTGCACATAAGGATAAATGATTTCCAGACTGAACAAATTTCTGCTGAATCAAAGTACCTCCACGTGCTAAATCTGCAGGACCATTATCATTTATCCATTCACATATCGGTATTTCTCCATTCACCAAACTACGTGCATTACTAATGCCACACTCGGCAACTTCAGCAATAAATCCATGCATTCCTGAAGTTCCTCCACGTCCAGATCCATTATTTACAATTTCATTACTGATAATATCTAGAGTTTCATTTATACAACTTAATGCATCACTTAGATTAATATCTTCCTGTTTTATATTTTTCAATAATTCGTCTATACGTAATTGATTTAGATAATTGATCCAAGATGCAACCGCCTGCTCCTGCGATGTCTTAATAACATTCTCCATATCCATTGTTAATCACCAATTGATATTCTTAATTTAGTAGAAAGTGATTTAGTATTATTTACTAGTGTACCTAATGCAAATCTCCCATCACCATCAATACCTGAGAAGTTATTATTATAGTATTTCAAACAATTCTCATATTCACTCGAAACTGACTGTCTTAGGTAATCAATTTCACTTAGTATTGCGGTAATTTTTACAGAGCATTCACTAAGTTTCTCTGTGTTCTTTAAGACAGTAAGAATTTCCTCTTCTTTCTCTTTATTACGTTTAAATGCTTTTCTGGCAAAAAGAGCAGCCGATGTTAGAATTGTTGCACCTGCGATTCCCCAGCCAATCGGCCCGGCGAATGCAAGGAATGCTGCCCCAGCAGCAGTTCCACCACCCCCAGCAGCAAGTGTTCCACCACCTAGCCACGCTAATGCAGCATTCGTTGCCGCAGCACCTGATAATGCCGAAATTGCTGTTCCTGTGGAAGCAGTTCCAAAAGTAGTAGCAATCCACATTGCAGCACTTGGTGCTAACGACGCAACAGCCGCACCACCTAGAACGCCTGACCCCATTCCAACTGCTGCACCTTTTATATCATTCAAATCCGCTGCAGCATGCTCGTAAACATCTTTAAAACTATGTTTATTTATTTTAACTTCTTCTAATGATTTATCATATTCTTTCGGACGATTTGCTATACTATTCACTAAGTTTTCAATATGTCCTAACAAATCAACAACACGCTTACGTTCTATAAGTAAACTTAGTCCATCTTCATTTAATATTGTATATGCTTCGTTGTACTTGTTGATTGCATCCCTCAACTTGTCATCCAACCTTGCCTTAGACTTCTTTTTTTCCTGATTCTTATCTTGCTTATTATTCTTTTTTTCTTCTTTTTTTGCTTTTTTATCATTATTATCTAGCATATAGTGTCCCCTTATCTATTTATATGAGATTCAAAAATAATTTTCTAATATACAATTTATATAAAATATTATATATGCGAGATTTGTTTTAGAAAGCAAATCTGTAAGCAACATAAATATCAAAATAATATTTTATAAATATCTTTTAAGTTCAAAACATCTACTTGTGAAAAATAATAGAATAAATTTTATTTCCTTGATATTTTATTTCAAAATAACTGGTCGGTTCAATTTTTCCATTCAAAATAACATCATTATTAAAAATGATTTTTCTACTTTTCTCCGAAGCATTGTTTATTATAATTTGACAGTAATTTAATAAATAAGCAGAAATAGCCGTAGCATGAGAAACAACCAATACCTGTTCACCTTCATTTATACTCTTCAAAATTTTATTAATAACATTTTTCATCCGTTCTTTAACTTGGTTTAAAGATTCTCCATTCTTATTAGCATAATCATAATCTAAATATTGTTTTAGCCAAAAATCCTCATAAGCTTCCCCAATAATTCGCTCATGCAAATCATATAAAATCTCAATTTTATTACTGATTTGCTTTGCAGTTTCTACTGCTCTAAAATATGGAGATGTATAGCAATAATCTATATTTAAAAACAATGCACGCTTAGATCCTGCAAGTTTCAAACCTTCAGTCGAAAGAGGAATTAATGATGTTTCTAGGTTAATCTTTTCAGGAATTGAGTGTCTCATTAAATATATTATTTTCATTTTATTCTACTCTTTTATATATACTAATCATGATATTTCTGTATTCAGATTGCTAATACATGAGAAACATTCACATTAATCACTCGCTCGAGATTTAGATTATTGGTGATACTTATTAAAATGATCGATAAAAATAGTTAAGAATACGAGAACTGATTTGTTATCATCATCTTCACAAACTACACCGTATCTCTTAGATTTATAAGTTGTATTTATAACAGATCCGATTGTTTTTCCAGAAGCTGTATCAATAATTCTATATTTCCCTAAATTGAAATCGCCCATTGCTACCCATGAATTAAAACTTGTTTTATATACTCGTTTATTACCTTCTGTAGTAATAATGATATCTCCAAAAGAATCACCTAAATTAAATGAATATTTTACAAATTCTTTTTTACTAAACAGCGATCTATCTTCAATAACTTTCTTCTGAATACTACCTATCTTTCCCTTTAGGACATCATAAAAAGCCAAAGAATACCCATCTTTATTTATAGTCAATAAAGTACTATATAGTTCCTCTTTCTTTTTTGTATAAACTCTATAAATACCTTCCCCAATTTCTCTATCACAATCCACAAATAAACAATATTCATTTTCCTTTGCCATTTTATTTAATTGTGATTTATTAGTATTTTCTTCAATTACACTTAAAGCTCCCCCAATAACAGACAATCCCGTGCCAACTGTTGCACCAACGATTGCTTCCTTCATTGCATCCTTTAAAGCATCTTTAAATATCCCCATGATATCCCCTTTAGTTAACTGTATCTACATTCTAAATATTATTAAAAATATCCCATTTTTTCAACTTGCCATTGTAAAACCTAGTATCGTCAAGAAGCACTACGCAATTATCCTTTCATCCTTTTTGGAATTATTCTTTATTTCACACGAAATCACATAGTATTTTGTTAGCACTCTATGAATGGATGTGCTAAAATCTTTTTATCCGAAAGGAGTTTTATATATGAATGATAACAAGAAGAAAAAACCTCTTATGTACTACTATGCATTTGTCGCAATTGTATTAGTATTACTTAACTTGGTTTTACGACCTGTAATTCAACAGGCACAAATTGAAGAAGTTCCTTATAGTACATTTATTCAACAAACCACCGATGACAAAATTGATGAGGTGACGATTGACTCTTCTCAGATTACATACAAGCTCAAAGATGGTGATACAGTATACTCTACTGTAAAAATAAATGACCCAGATTTAGTTGATCGTCTCGAAAGTCATGATGTGAAGTTCTCTGGTACACGTGTACAACAGGGTTCTCTATTTATGAATATCTTCTTTGGTTGGATTCTTCCAATCATCATTGCGGTAATGTTAATGCGCTATGTTAACCGTACAATGCAAGGTGGTGGAAAAGATTCTCCACTTGGAGGTGGAGGTCTTGGTGGTATGTTCAACCTAGGCAAATCAAATGCACGTGTTTACGATAAGGATAAGACAACGATTCGTTTCCACGATGTGGCTGGTGAGGATGAAGCCAAAGAGAATCTGCAGGAGATTGTAAACTATCTACATGATCCAAATCAGTTTAAATCCATTGGTGCGACTATGCCAAAAGGCATCCTCTTAGTTGGTCCTCCAGGAACAGGTAAGACCATGCTTGCAAAGGCAGTTGCGGGTGAATCAAACGTACCATTCTTCTCTATCTCCGGTTCAGAGTTTGTAGAGATGTTTGTCGGTATGGGTGCTTCTAAAGTTCGTAGTTTATTTAAAGACGCAAAAGAAAAAGCACCATGTATTGTATTCATCGATGAAATCGATGCGATTGGTGGTAAGCGTAATGCAGGTAACTTTGGTGGTAATGATGAGCGTGAGCAGACATTAAACCAATTACTAACAGAAATGGATGGCTTTGAAGGCAATAATGGTATTGTCGTTCTAGCAGCCACAAACCGACCTGAAAATCTAGACCCTGCCTTATTACGTCCAGGAAGATTTGACCGTCGTGTTCCAGTTGAGTTACCTGACCTTCAAGGTCGTGAGGACATCTTAAAAGTTCACGCAAAGAAAGTTAAGACAGAACCTGGCATTGATTACAATGTAGTTGCACGCATGGCTTCTGGTGCTTCTGGTGCAGAACTTGCAAATATCATCAACGAAGCAGCTTTACGTGCTGTACGTGAAAAGAGAAACGCAGTAAGTCAAAAGGACTTAGAAGAAAGTATTGAAGTTGTTATTGCAGGATATCAAAAAAAGAATGCAATTCTAACAGACAAAGAAAAACTTGTTGTTGCATATCACGAAGTAGGACATGCATTAGTTGCGGCACTACAGACACATAGTGCACCTGTACAGAAGATTACAATCATCCCACGTACAAGTGGTGCCCTCGGTTATACAATGCAGGTAGAAGAAGGTAACCATCCTCTTTACACAAAGTCTGAATTAGAAAATCGTATTGCGACACTTACAGGTGGCCGTGCAGCGGAAGAAGTTGAATTTGGTCAAGTTACTACAGGTGCATCCAACGATATCGAACAAGCAACGAAAATTGCTCGTGCAATGATTACCCGTTATGGTATGAGCGATGAGTTTGATATGGTCGCAATGGAGACTGTAAATAACAAGTACCTTGGTGGTGATGCATCACTAGCATGTTCAGATGGCACAGCTTCAACAATCGACCAAAAGGTTGTAGCTCTCGTGAAACAACAACACGAGAAAGCAAAGCAACTATTAACGGAACATAAAGCAGATCTTGATCGAATTGCACAGTTCTTATATCAAAAAGAAACAATTACTGGTGAAGAATTCATGGAGATTCTTGAAAAGAAAGAAGACTACAATTTACCAGTAGTACAATAGCCTTCACATTCGTGAAGGTTTTTCTTTTTGCCAAAAGAAAAAACCGGCATTCACCGGTTAAAAGTTTCTCGCTTCAATGTCCATCACCATATTAACTCTACGTTCATGGCGACCACCTTCAAATTCAGTATTCATGAATTCATCCACTAGCATCTTCGCTGTTTCGATTCCAATGACTCTTGAACCAAAGGTGATGATATTTGCATTGTTATGTAATCTAGAATATCTAGCACTGTATGGTTCAGAGCAGATACATGCACGAATGCCCTTTACTTTATTACATGCAATCCCAATTCCAACACCAGTTCCACAGATTGCGATACCGCGTTCTACTTCACCATTCACAACAGCCATTGATACCTTTTCACCCCAGATAGGATAATCTGTACTTTCCGATAAATCTGTACCGTAGTTAATAACTTCATGTCCTTGTGATTCAAGATACGCAACAAGTTCCTTCTTCATCTCTACAGATGCGTGATCATTTGCAATACCGATTCTCATGCGGCTACCTCCTTTTTCAAATCTGAATGATTCTGTCTATACCATAACAAGAACGCTCCTGCTAAGAATACAAAGATTGAAATAAATTGTGATGTGGAGAAAATCCAAATTTGACCACGAATTAAATCACCACGTAAGAACTCTACTAAGAATCTACCTAATCCATATAGGACTAAATACCACGCTGCTGTATCTTCTGGATGCTTACCCTTTAATAAGTTTCTTAATAAGAAAGCGAAGATTAAGAAGTTACCTGCAGAAGAAATTAACTCTGTAGGAATAACCTTGATACCCGCACCAGGCCCAAGAGAGTCTGCTGGGAATTCTACACCATACCAGGCCGTTGTACGAATACCATAACAGCATCCAGCAAAGAAACATCCAATTCGTCCAAAACCTTGTCCAAGTGAAACAGCAGGCATTAGTACATTTGCGTACTTCATGAAGTCCCACTTCTTCCACTTGCAGTAGAACCACGCCGCAATAATACCAGCGATGATACCACCATAGACCACAAATCCTTCATTACTCAAAATTACTACAGGATTCTGTATGAATGAATCCCATACGGTAAAGATATAGAGCAACTTCGCTCCAATAAATCCAAAGATGATGATAAAGAAAATCATTCCATCAATCTTTTCATATTCTAGTCCTTGTTTCTTTGCTAGACGTTCTGATAACCAAAACGCAAACAATATGCCAACTGCAATCATGAATCCATATCCATGTACAGTTACAGGACCAATTTTAAACCAGTCATTAAACATTAAAATACTTCCTCCATGTCTCTATTTTAAGTGATTGTATTGAAAATGAGAAGTCAGGCTATTCCGACTTCTCTTCTTCCGTATTTTCTTTTTCCGTTTCTACTGTAGATTCTTCTTCTCTTTCATCTTCTACTTCCGCATCGATAATCTTTCCATTTGCTTCAAAACTCTTTAAGAACTTATGGAATTTATCTGCGATAAATAAGACTACAAAGATATCCGAAACACCGCAATAAACCAAACTAACACCAATCACAACAAACAAAATCTTCTGTAGTTCTGCTCCAGTCAAAACGAACATAACAACAAAACCAAGTACAATAGATACAGCTGCTAATACGATGTACGTTGCGTATTGAGATGAACCAATACGTTTCGCAACGACTGCATTCTGTAGCTTACCAAAACCATCCGCTATGATAACAAGTCCAAGTAGAATTGGAATAATATCCAGTAAAATTTGTTGTTTAAAGATAATGATAAGACCGGCGAATATTGCCATGATACCAACCGAGAATTCATTACGACGAAGACTTTCTTTTACATTGATAACAAAGTATGTTGTAAGAGAAACAATACCATATACAACTAATGCGATACCTAGCACATATGCTATCAGATTTCTACTACTCTCTGGATAAACGATTAATAATAAACCTGCAAGAATATATCCAATTCCAACTAATATAGATCTCCACTTAATTTGTTTTAACATAGTAACCCCTTTTCCATAGAACTATAGTATCACCAAAATCATAAAAGAAATAATAGGAAACTCATCTTCTTAGCAAAAAAACTCATATAATTAGTCGTTTTTTTCACTTTTACTATATAAAAAGAAGATTTTATATACACATCAAAGTTTTAATCTCTTTGATTATTAGTTATTAAACTACATACTTTTGTTAGTATCAGCCCATCTTCCTTAATAATGATAGGATTCTTTTCTACTAAAGCATTATCATTTGTGACGATTGTATACTCACATGTCTCATCACCATTTGAGCACGTCTTTGACCGTATTAAATATAGTTGTAATGCTTGTATCATCTGATGATCCATATTACAAAAATGTGGCAAGATCTCCATCATTCCATGTTTCTCACAATAGTCTTTAATAGGACATCCTCTTAGTACAAAGTGAATACCATCATCAATATCATGTTGTACTTCCATACCCCATGTATTATGCCAATCATTATGAAGATGTGGTTCTAGTTTTTTTTGATATTTATCTAAAGATTTAATGATACGATTTCGTACGAATTTTCTTTCCATCAAAAACTTACCAGGAATTTTACGAAGAGTATGCAGACCATCTTCCATCACATCATGAATTACAGTATTGATTTCTTCCGTTGTTAAGTTTCTTCCAACCACATCATAGAGGGCAATTATCCACGCAACTTCATAGAAATTATGGCTCATTGAATTTGCTTCACCACCAATATCTGGTGCTTCATCTAAGATTTGATCATATCGCTCTTCTACCTTTTGCCAATAAGAATCCATTTCATCTACACCATATCTTTTCGCAAGTAAATTTTGACATGCAGACTTCATTCGCTTTTGATACTTTCTTGTAATTGTTGCCTTTTCTTTCTGACTTAGCATTCTTATCAATATTCCTTTCGGTTATACCTACAGTCAAAAACACACATAACAACTTCATTATTAGTTCAAAATTTAAGCTAACTTCAGTTTTAGATTAGCACAGTTTACTATAACTAACAATGTAATTCACAATATTCAAATTCTTTATACATGGTCATAATAAAAACGACTCTAAGGTCGTTTTTATCATCCAGTGGAGCTGAGGAGAGTCGAACTCCTGTCCAAGAATAGTCCCACATTTGCGCATCTACAGTTTATCTCACTGTAAAGTAAGACAATAACCACGACAGTGAGCGAACAAGTTATTGAATTTACCTGTAAATTGTCGGGTTCCCCCTACAGGCATTGGGTTCACCGTATCCATTTATTTACGCAATCAATACAGAATGGCTAAAGCATTGATTGGGTTGCTGCAACGCATCTAGCGTTCTTAGGCAGCAAAAGCGAAACTATTTGTTCTATTTGCGTTTAAATTTATTTAGTGATTAGGTCACCACTCCACTGCCGCACAAATCAAACATAAACCTGTCGAAACCATGACAGCCCCAGTATTTGTAACGCAATTGGAATATATCATGCTACAGAATTCATTGCAAGTCCCTTGCTAAAAATGAAACTATGGGTTAACAAAACAAAATCCCAAATTAGGGATTTCGTCTTATAGTTAATGCAGTTTTAATGCCTTTTCCATTGCACGTTTTGCATCGCGTAATTTTTCCGTTTCACGCTTGTCATATAGGTCTTTACCCTTTGCCAGTGCGATTTCAAGTTTGGCTCTACCATCCTTCAAGTACATACGTACTGGAATCAATGTATAGCCTTTTAACTTAACTTTTTGATGTAAACGGAATATTTCAAGTTTATGTAATAGTAATTTTCGATCACGTATTTCATCTACATTAAAGATATTTCCATACTTATATGGAGAGATATGCATTCCTTTAATCCAAGCCTCTCCATGATAAATGGAGATATATGAATCTTGGAATTGAATCTTTCCCTGTCTAACTGATTTAATTTCAGTCCCTGTCAAAACAATACCACACTCGAACTTCTCTTCAAGAAAGTAGTCATGTGAAGCGCGTCTATTCAGAGCGACTGTTTTTTCATGCGTCTTTTCTACCATGCGTCATCTTCCTTCCGGTTGATTTTCCCTTAAAGAATGGTTTCTTATCACCTTGTTTTACGCGTGCTGGTTTAGAACCATCGAATTTACCACGTTTCTGGGATGTGAAAGGTTTTTTATCCTTCTTATCCCCAAATCTCTTATTTTCTCTTGGTTTACGCGTTTGTGCTGATCGACGATCACTTGAAAAACGATCACGTCCTGAAGAAAATCTAGATGGCTTCTTTGCGATTGCAAAGTCTACAGTACCCGCATCTTTATTCGCATCCACAACCGTTACCTTAATAGGCATACCAATACGATATGTCTTCTTACGTCTTTGACCCACAAGTTCAAAACGATCTTTATTAAATTCATAATAGTCATCGTCTAAGTCCGCAACACGAATCATACCTTCTACAGTATTCTCTAGTTTTACATACATACCAAAGCTTGTAATACTTGAAATAATACCAGAATAGGTCTTGCCAATTCTTTCATGCATGTATTCTGCAATCTTCATATCTTCACATGCATATTCAGCGTCTTGGCTATTTCTTTCGCGGATGCTTGCATGTTCAGCTTGTGACTTACACTTTTCCAAATCAATTGCACGTTGTTCTAAGTTATCGTTTGCTTGGAAACAATACTTACGTAACATACGATGTACGATTAAATCTGGATAACGACGAATCGGAGAAGTAAAGTGTAGATATTCATCTTCTGCAAGACCAAAGTGGCCAACACAAGAAGCGTCATATCTAGCCTTCTGCATACATCTTAGTAACATCGTACTTAGTACTGGATATTCTGGAAGATCATGTACAGATGCTAAGTATCTTTGCAATTCATTTGGATAAATCGCTGTTTTACCTAGTATTAACTTATGTCCCATCCCCTCTGAGATACGAACAAATTCCTTCATCTTCTTTGCGGTTGGAGACTCATGAATACGATAGATAGATGGAACATCTAACCACTTCATATAGTTGGCTACAGATACATTCGCCGCAATCATGCAGTCCTCAATCATTCTTTCCGCATGGCCACTCATGCGTGCATGTACATCAATTGGACGACCCTTCTCATCTACTTCTACGACTGTCTCTGTTCCATCAAAGTCAATCGCCCCCTTGGCTGTACGATTTGCACGAATTGCGTCAGCACAATCTCTTAAATCAAAGAATAGATTACCCAAATGTTTATACTGTTCCTGTAGTTTTTCATCACCATCTAGAATCTTATTTACATTTGCATATGTCATACGTTCTGTAGAACGGATAACACTTGGATAGATAGAGTATTCCTCAATCTTGCCACTATGATTTACATTCATCTGACATGTAATCGTCAATCTTTCTACATATGGATTTAAGGAGCAGATACCATTACTCAATTCATGTGGTAACATTGGTACAACTCTATCTGTTACATATGTAGAACAACCACGTGCAAGTGCTTCTTTATCTAAAGCACTATCTTCTGTTACATAATGAGATACATCCGCAATAGAAACCTTTAATACCCACCCATTTTCAACAGGAGTTACACTCACCGCATCATCAAAGTCTTTTGAGTCATCACCATCGATTGTTACGATTGTTTCATTTGTTAAATCGACACGGTCTTTTTTATCACTTTCCTGAATTTCCTGGGGAATTGTTTTAACTTCTTCCATAACAGCTTCAGGGAATTGTGGATCAATATCATGGTCAAGAAGAATTGCAAGAATATCTACGCCTGGATCATCCTTATAACCGATGACACGTTCAACATATACAACAATTGCTGTGCCATACTTCTGTATACGGCAAAGAACCTTCATCCCCTCAACAGGAAGAAAATTTTGATCATATTTTACTGTGATTAATTTATCCTGTAGCTTTTCATCATCAGGAATAAATTTTAGTCTCTTTCCACGTGGCAAGAACGTACCAATCATGAAATCTTTTGCACGTGTAATTACGCGTAATACTTCGCCATATGTTTCCCATGGCTTACAGCGAACAAGAACAGTATCCCCATCTAATGCAGTATTTTGATCAGTAGGATCAATCTTAATAGATTCTCTATCTTCACGGTCTACAAAACCAAGACCATTACGATTGATAGAAATTCTACCAGTCATAACTCCAGCCTGCTTTTGTGTTAAATATTGATTATCATCCGCTCTAAATAATAATAATTCACGTTCTAATTCAGATAATGCTTGGCTTACTTTCACGAAATCTGATGAGGAAGTCATCCCAAGTGCACTTAAAATATCGTCCACTCTACGATTCTTCTTCGGATGATTTTCAATATATTCTAATATTCTCTCTTTTAAATTTTCCATAATTCTTCCTTCTGTTACAGTTCATCTTTAACTGTATTTATTCTGTATCTTTGTAATAAGCAATATCTGATAAAATACAATATTTTTTCGTAAGAAAAAACCGGCTTTCACCGGTTACTTAATCACTCTTATCGCGATAACTAAAGCAAAAAATGCAATTCCAAGTACCAACGTTAGATTAGAAATGACCTTTTCGGATCCTCTTTCTTTTGTGTTGGCAAATAGATTTAATCCGCCATTTCCAGTAAATGCACTAGAAATACCGTCAGATTTTCCACCCTGTAATAGTGATAAAACAATCAGCAAAGCCGATACAACCATTAATATAGCGTTAAGCATCTAAAAAGCTCCTTTCGCTTGCCACAGTATTATAACATCGGTTGATATTGATGTCCAATATCACTTTATTCCTTCTTTGAATTCTCATCTTCTAGCTTTGACTCTTCTTGATGGACAGCCTGTTCTTCTTTAGCAGGCTGCTCTTCTACTACAGGTTCCTCATTCTTGGTTTCTTCTGTTTTTGTAGGTTGTGCTTCTGTAGCGGCTGTTCTTACTTCTTGTCTCTTTATATAGATAACCCCAAGAGTAATCACACCAGCTAGATATAGAATATACCCTAAACCAAAGTGTCCTTGACGCATCACATAGATTGGATTCCAGAGGATAAAAGTAATCAGTGTCGCAAGAATTGATTTTCCTAATACCTTTGCGTCCTTTGATAAAACTCCATGAATCACGACTACTCCAAGTACTACAGTTGCTAGCGCAAAGAAAGGTTTTCTACCAAAGGCAGTAACCACAATAGGACCATTACTCATAAAACGTAAGAATGGTGAGACAATTAATGCAATACTCGCAATTGTTACAATCTTATCCAGATGATATGCTGTCTGTAATTCCCCAATAATACTACCCTTTAAACATGGGGTTGTATCAAATTCATCCTTTTTGATAAATCTAAAATATAAGTAAGCAAGTAAGAGTACCAAACTAATATCTGCTACAATGCGAATTACATTCACAGTTCCAAGTAATGAAGAATATCCCGATCTAGGAATTGAGAAGTCAACGATACCAAATGTTAACCATGAA
The DNA here is from genome assembly GCA_963525775.1 of uncultured Solobacterium sp. GTDB lineage: Bacteria > Bacillota_I > Bacilli_A > Erysipelotrichales > Erysipelotrichaceae > Bulleidia. The sequence goes on from CAURLC010000004.1 coordinate 77,611, forward strand.
TAAAGATTCTCTACAACACCTGCACCAAAATCCAAAGCAGACTCTGTCATTTGTAGATTTTCAATCTGTTTTGTAAGATTACCAATCATACTAAATAACCATAATAAGTTAACAACTCTTAATGGAATAAATACTTTTTCATTCTTCTTTAATGTAAATACTATTTCGATTACTGATGAAATCAAAAATAATACCGCTACACTATCTAGTGCATATAAATTTAATTTACCAAAGCTAGGTAACATCGCAACCTTAAAGAACGTCGCTAAAATAATGACTAGCTGACTGCATAATAATGCAAGAAATACTTTGTTAATTAGAGTTTTCTCTTTTGTTAAGTTATGAATCAAGTTTTTCATATATTCCCCCTTTTAATAGAATTAAAACCACTATAAAGTTTGAAATAATACTCTCATCTTTACAGTGGTTTTATTATACATCATTGTCGATACCAAGAAAATTAATACATTCTAAATTCTTTATGCCAGTTTCCGCAAGAAACATGCATGCATAATCAGAACTGTGGAAAGAAGATTCGTAATAACCTTATAAAATCAGGTGAATCACTCTTTCCATCCTTGATACTAATTGCTAATTGTACACTGTCTGTAATAATACCATCTACATTTGAAACCATAAAGCGTATGATAGACCCAAAGGAATTTGCAGTCCATACATCTACCTTCTTACCTGCATCATGTAAGTTGTCGATTCTCTTTGTGGTCGCTAGTTCTTCTTCTAAACCTATCGCATCGACTTCCATCGATTCAAGCTGACCATAAGCGATATAGCAAAGATATTCCGTCTCAACATCAGGATAGGTCTTTTCAACTTGTGTAATTAGATTCGCATTTAAACTGATAATACGTACTTGGTCCACCATATTTCTTTCCACAAGCATCTGATAGACATCATTCGCCATCTGCATACCTGCACTTTTACCCTTTAATTCAATATAGAGATTAATTTCATCTTTCGCAGTATTTAGAATCTCTTCTAATGTAGCGATTCTTACCTGATGACCATCCGGTGCGGTGATTCTAAGCTTCTTAATCTCTTCTAAAGTTAGCTCTTGAATTGTACGTGGATCATTACATAAACGTTTCAACGTATTATCATGAAAGATAACGTAGTGACCATCTGCAGTTCTTTGAACATCAATTTCAGATGCAGTGGCACCAGCCTCAATCGCAGCACGAATAGACTCCACAGTATTCTCCGTCGATAAATCTCCACCACCACGGTGCGCAATCACCTCAGTCGTATATTCCTTAGGAAATAAGTCATCAAACGTCATCGCACCACCATACCCAAGTATGAGCGATGCCAAAAGGCTTATAGATACGACAACACGGAAACTCTTTTGGAACAAAACAGGTGTTTTAAACTGTGCTTCTTGATATCCTGCAAGTGTACATTCATCATACACACGTGTCAGGCACATCGCTTGTGCCTGAATAAAAATCATCGTAAACAAGAAAATGAATATCAGGCCTATAATCACCACCATGATAATTAGGTAGTGATACCAGAATCTTGCATGCATAATTAAATGTGATACATAGTACGGTATCACGATAATACTTAAAACGCCTACTCCTAGTATCAATACAAACATACTAAAGAACTTTAGATATGCCCAAACAACCTTCTTCCAGTTTTTAAAGAATAAACTTCTTGATTCATGCATGGACGTTGCTAATGAATAGTTATCAAATAATACTCCATGGAATGTAAATACATGTATAATACCGATAAAGTCTAAAACAAGCACAAGCATTACATATACAAGCATATACAAATGATTTGTGCGTATGACAGAATAAATAAACTGCGGTACTGAATGTTTTGTTAAACGTAATCCAATCATTGCGGTATTAAGTGGGATAATAACCGCAAAATACATTCCAATCAAACATCCCCGAAAATTAATGAACTTCCGAGATACACGAATCGCAGTAGAGATGATCTCTTTCATCTTTTTCTTTTGATCGTATAGGATATTACGACTTAATAAAATCAGGATAATAATATCAAATGCCATATATATCGTGAATAAGATTGTAATCGCAATTAATACAACCCACCCATACCAACTACGCAATAGAGATGGCAATTCTCCACTACTAACAGAGTAAATCCCTGTTAAGTTCATAATAGAGCCAAGAATTCCCTTCGCAAAAGAAAACATGATAAACAAAATAATTTTTGCAGGAATTTGATAATATAAAATTTCTGGTAAACCATGCCAATAATAGCGAAATGAGAATGCTTTATCTTGTGCTGGTAACTTCTTGGTCGTTTTCATACCTATTATTTAACCACACTATTACATCATACGCACATGAATTATCTTTCAAAAAAGGAAGTATCCACACGGATACTTCCTAACCTAGGTTATTTTTGCTTATTGTTCACAAGCTAAATCAAACAAAACATTTGCGTAGATTGCACAGGCAAGAATCATTGTCTCAATTTCAAAGCCCTCATCCGCTTCATGTTCAGCACCAACCCAAGACGCGTATTCACGTGTTGGGAAGATTGGTCCAAATGCCGCAAAGTTCTCAAAACTACGAGCATATGTACCACCACCAATACGTAGTGGAGGTGTATAAGTATCTCCACTAAATGCACGATAATGTTTCAAGCATGTCTGAATGAGTTCACTATTAGGGTCATTTAATAACCACTTAGAATCATCCACTAACTCTGTATCAATATGTAATACTTCTTTGATAATATCTGCACTTCTCTTTAGTAGATCACTACCTTCACATTCATTTGGATAACGATAGTCTAATGCGAAGTATACCTGACCATCCTCAATATTTGCCTTACCCATATTGAAAGTTAAAGGTCCCATGTATGCTCCATCATACGCAACCTTTAAACCAACACCATATGGATCCTTAAATAACTTTACAGCATTTAAGCTGAATTCATCGTTATAGCAACTGCCGATAAACTCAAACATCTTTACAGCCGCATTTACACCCATATAAGGACGAGACGCATGGAATGGCTTGCCATCAATATGGTAATGTGATCCAGCTACATCCTCATGGCATTCACCAGTCAATTCATTTGCAAGTAAGAACTTCTCAAAGTAGTCCTTGGCAAGTGGCTTATCAACGATAACATCCGCCTTACTGATCACTACATTAAATGCAGTACCAGACTTCATATACTTAATACAGGAATCAACCTTTCCCTGTGCAGAAAAATCTAAGATACCCTTTTCTGCATAGATACATGGGAAATCCGCATCTGGTACGATACCCATGATTGGATTCTTACGTACTTTCTTATAGTAAAGGATACCCGCAGAAGTATTCTCTTCATCTGTACCTAAGATCATTTGAATATTATGCTTTAGCTTATAACCCTTATCCTTTAAAATCTTCATTGCATAATACGCCGCAATTGCAGGACCCTTATCATCACAAGTACCTCTACCCATGATATAGCCATCTTTAATTTCTCCACCAAGTGGATCAAATGTCCAGCCATCACCGATAGGTACAACGTCCAAGTGTCCAAGTACACCAACTGATTCTTCTAAATCACCGTACTGAATCACACCAGCATAACCATCTACATTCTCTACTTTAAAGCCATCACGTTTCCCAATCTCTAATGCTTTGTCTAAGCACTTTGCAATGTTTGGCCCAAAAGGTGCTTCTTTTGTCGCAGCTGCATCATCACGTACGGATTCAATCTTTACAAGTTGTCGTAAATCTTCAATCATATTATCTTGATACGCACGTGCTTCATCAATAAATTTCATCATAGAAATCCTCCTACTCTAATAGTATCATTCAATTCATTTTTAAAGGGAAGCCACCCGATAAATTATTTGTATTTTTTTGGAATTCAACACGAATCATTTGGCCTGTCTTGACAAGTACTTCCGTCTAAGATTACTATTTTTTATATTTTTAGGAGGTCTACAACATGAAACAACAGCGAATGAATCTTCTCTTACGTATATTATTTATTGTTTTAATCATTGCGATATCTGGTGCAGCAATTCTTCAAATCTTCGCACCAGAATATATGGGTAGTCATGCAGCATATGGTATCTCAACAGGATGGCAAAGAGAAATCGGTTTTTGGAATATAGCAGTACTTGTGATATTAGTTACAGCCTACCGTCATTACAATTGGACATATTTACAATCCATCCTACTCGCTTTGATTCTTGGTGGTATTGGTATTGGTACAAATCATTTCATTCATTATTTACAAATGCACGAAACCGTTAATCTAGTAGGAGCAATCGAAAATTATCTACTCGTGATTGGTTGGATCATTGGATGGAATATTGAAAAGAATAGACAACACAAATAATATATAAAGACACTATGGCACTTTCCAAAATAAAAACCTCTCATGTTATTATCTTTTTGCTAAGAAAGAAATAAACCAGAGAGGAGGCCATAAATGGCTATTGATTATATTATCATATTCACTAAGAATTTATACCAATAGTAAATTCATGGTCTATACAGAATCTATATTTATGAAAAAAAGTTCACATTGAAGTGAACTTTTTCAAATCATTCTTATTTTGAAGAAAGAGCCTTAACGTTGTAGAAAGCCTGTCTTCCACGGTATTCAGCAACTGAACCTAATTCTTCTTCGATTCTCATCAACTGGTTGTACTTAGCAATACGGTCTGTACGGCTCATAGAACCTGTCTTGATCTGGCCAGCGTTTGTAGCAACTACTAAGTCAGAGATTGTTGAATCTTCAGATTCACCTGAACGGTGAGATACAACTGCTGTGTACTTAGCTTCCTTAGCCATTTCAATAGAATCTAATGTTTCTGTTAACGTACCAATCTGGTTAACCTTGATTAATACAGAATTAGCTGCCTTTAATTCAATACCCTTCTTGATATATGTTGTGTTTGTAACGAAGAGGTCATCACCAACAAGCTGAACCTTTTCGCCTAAACGTTCTGTTAACTTAACCCAACCTTCCCAGTCGTTTTCAGCTAAGCCATCTTCGATTGAGATTAATGGATACTTCTCTACCCATGAAGCTAACATATCAATCATCTGTTCAGATGTCTTGTCACCTTCACCAGAACGTGTTAATTCATAAACACCCTTTTCAGCGTTGTAGAATTCAGAAGCAGCTAAGTCCATAGCGAAGCAGATATCTTCACCTAACTTGTAGCCAGCCTTCTCAACAGCTTCAACCATTAAAGCTAATGGACCTTCGTTACCTAATGTCTCTAATGGACCATTGTTTCCAGGTACGCATGATGGAGCATATCCACCTTCATCACCTACAGCTGTGTTGTACTTGTAGGACTTTAATACCTTCTTTAATACATGGAATACTTCAGAACCCATACGAACTGCTTCGTGTACGCTCTTAGCACCTACTGGCATAATCATGTATTCTTGGCAGTCTGCAGAAGAATCAGCATGCTTACCACCGTTTAATACGTTCATCATTGGAACTGGTAATACCTTAGCATTTGCACCACCAATATATTTGTATAATGGTAAGCCACAAGCATCAGCAGCAGCACGAGCAGCAGCTAATGAAACAGCTAAAGTAGCGTTTGCACCAAGGTTGCTCTTGAATGGTGTTCCATCAAGATCAAGCATTGTCTTATCAATTAAGTTTTGGTCGAATACATTTAAACCGATAACTTTTGGAGCGATCTTTTCGTTAACGTTAGCAACAGCCTTTAATGTACCTGTTCCAAGGTAACGATTCTTGTCTCCATCACGAAGCTCTAAAGCTTCACGTTCACCTGTAGAAGCACCTGATGGAACGATAGCGCGTCCCCAAGCACCTGACTCAGTTGTAATTTCACATTCTACTGTTGGATTTCCACGGGAGTCTAAGACTTCACGTGCATGCACTTCAGCAATTGGATCAATAAAATTAGGCATCTAAATTTTCCTCCTATGATAACCTAAAACATATTCTCTCAGCTAAGCTGAGTAAGAACCTATTTTGTAGCGTCAATAATTTCCTTGAAGGATTCAACCTTTAAGGATGCACCACCGATTAACGCACCATCGATGTCTTCACAAGCCATATATTCCTTGATATTTGTTGGCTTAACAGATCCACCGTATTGGATACGAACTGCTTGAGCAGTTGCTTCATCATATAAGCCCTTCACTGTTTCACGAACTAACTTGCAGCAAGCTTCTGCTGTATTTACATCAGCACTCTTACCAGTTCCGATAGCCCAGATTGGTTCATAAGCAATAACCATCTTGGATACCTCTTCAGCTGTTAAACCAGCTAAAGAACCAGCTAACTGAGACTTAACAACTTCTTCAGTCTTGCCAGCATCGTATTCAGCTTCTGTTTCACCTACACATAAGATAGGTGTGATGTTATCAGCGAATAATCTCTTGCACTTAGCAGCACAAGCAGCATCTGTTTCGTTGTAATATGTACGTCTTTCAGAGTGACCGATAATGCAGTATGTAATACCGATTTCCTTTAACATTGGAACAGATACTTCGCCTGTATAAGCGCCAGAATCCTTTTCATGGCAGTTTTCAGCAGCGATTAATAAGTTCTTAGCAGCCTTAACGCAAACATCTAAGTCTACGTAAGGAGCACCGATACCATAATCAGCAGCTTCTGTGCCTGTTAATACTTCTTCGATACCCTTCATGAACTCTGCAGCTTCTGAAGGTGTCTTGTTCATTTTCCAGTTACCGAAAATTACTGGTTTTCTTGTCATGTTTCTTTTCCTTACTTCTCAGGAATAATAGCGATTCCTGGGAGTTCCTTTCCTTCCATATATTCTAGAGATGCTCCACCACCTGTAGAGATGTGGCTGAACTTCTCTGCGAAACCTAAGTTCTTAGCAGCAGAAGCAGAGTCACCACCACCGATGATTGTTGTAGCACCTTCAAGGTTAGCTAATGTTTCGCAGATAGCGATTGTACCCTTAGCAAATCTTTCATCTTCGAATACACCCATTGGTCCATTCCAGAATACTGTCTTAGCACCAACTAATTCATCCTGGAACTTCTTGATTGTTTCAGGACCAATATCTAGACCCATGAAGCCATCTGGAATTTCTCCAGCAGGTACTGTCTTGATTTCTGTTGGGTTAGAGAAGTCATTTGCTACAACTGTATCTACAGGTAAGAATAACTTACCTTCACCCTTGTTCATGAATTCATTAGCCAATTCCATCTTATCAGCTTCTAATAGAGATGTACCAATCTTGCCACCCTTAGCAGCTGAGAATGTATAAGCCATTCCTCCACCGATTAATACCTTATCTGCAATCTTCAATAAGTTTTCGATAACACCAATCTTATCAGAAACCTTCGCACCACCTAAGATAGCAACGAATGGTCTTTGTGGATCATTAACTGCCTTACCTAAAACATTTACTTCCTTTTCAACTAAGAAACCTAAAGCTGAAGGAATGTGTGTTGGAATACCAACTGTTGATGCGTGAGCTCTGTGTACAGAACCAAATGCATCTTCTACGAATAAATCGCCTAATGAAGCCCAGTATTTACCTAACTCTTCATCATTCTTTGTTTCGCCCTTCTCATAACGAGTGTTCTGCATCAATACGATAGAACCCTCTTTCTGAGCAGCAACTGCTTCTTCAAGTTCAGCACCACGAGTAGCGTTTACAAACTTAACAGGTGCACTCTGTAGGGAAGCTAAGCAATCCGCAACGATAGACATGTCGTTTTTAGCATAGTCCTCATCAGTCTTAATCTTACCTAAGTGGCTCAAAAGTAAAACTTTTGCTCCATGCTCTGTAAGATAATTAATTGTTGGCAATGCTGCACGAACACGATTATCATCTGTGATTACATTTCCCTTGTGTGGAACGTTGAAGTCAACACGAACAATGACGTGTTTTCCTTTAACATCTAAGTCTTTTACAGTAACTTTAGACATTTGAATTATCCTCCTATGTACTTCAGAAATTATAACACTTGCGAGCCAAACTTGAAAATGAAGAAACGCAAATAATAAGTGTTTTAAGACATTTTTTGAAGATTTTCTAAAAGTAAGCGTTTCCAAAATTCATATAGAATTTATTTTGTGTAAAAAATAACAAATGGTCTAATCAATCTTTCTGACTAGACCACTTTTTTCTTCTGAAATATCTTACCAACTACCATCCCAACACTCATTAAAACGATATAAATTCCAGGATAAATCATACAATCCCACTGTCCATCCATATGGAAATAAATAACAGGAATAAACAGGAACGCCACAAGCCAAAGAATTAGCCAATCAAATCCACATATTTTCCCGTAAATCCATCCACCAAGAAGCGAAAGAACAGGATTTACAATCAAGAGCAGAAATATCGCTGATCCTGTATCTATTAACAGAAACGGAAACACAATATACCAAGTCGCTATTAAAATAATCGTAATGCATCTACCCTTTGTCATAGATATTACCTCCCCTGTCTATTATGTTCTTCGAATATACTCCTTCAAATCCTCAAAACTTCCATGTAATTCATGTTCCATGTCAATCCCATCCGGATTGATCAAACAGTCTGTAATATAAAAGATATCCATACCTAATTGCTTCACAACACCATCTTCACTAACATCATTACCAACCATCAAGCATTCACTTGCTCCTAAACCTAAAGTATCTAGTATCTCTTGGTAATATAAAAGATTAGGTTTGCATGCATGACTATTTTCATAAGTAGTAACCAACTCAAAATCACTTGGTACTAGCCCTGCCCAACGAATTCTTTCCTCTGTTGCAATTCTAGGAAACAAAGGATTCGTTGCAAGCACAACTCTATATCCCTGCTGTTTAGCAAAATAAATCATTTCTTTCGCAAACGGTTGAAAACCGCAAGCACTCTGTACCTTAGGAAAATCTTCACGATAGAAATCATCAAATTTCACACGGTCATTCTGTGTTCGTTCATCACCATACACTTCAGAAAAGCACTTCCAAAACACATCTTCATTTGTAAGTACCCCATCATTCTTTATGACTGCACTAGTACCCTTCCAAATCGTATGAATGAGCTCATCTGGCTTATACCCAAACTGAGACATTCTCTTAGCCATTAGTCCAAAATACGTCTTAACAAATATATCCTGATCCATTGGTAATAATGTACCATCCAGGTCAAATAGTATTGCTTTCTTCATATAGATATCTCCACTTCTTCTTACATAATGTTAAAAACCATCATATAAATATTAAAAACTTATCACTTTCAATGATACAATGTTCTTAAATCATATTCTATATTTGTTAATAGGAGAGTTACTTTATGAAGATAATTGTTTCATATTTTATAGAAGCCGCAAAGAAATTCAAACTATCATTCTGTAAATCTTTTCTAATGACAGTCCTAGTATCCCTTGTAAATCTAGCAACCATCATCTACTTTAGGCTTATTTTAAATCAAATCTCCACGAGCTCAACAGAGATAATTAAATACTTAGTGATTTTATGTCTATTGTTAGTATGTACTTCATTCATTAATGTATTATGGTCAATCTCTTTAGATAAATTTGGCGGAGAGTATATTGCCTATTTAGTTCATCAATGTCAAACATCAATCCATAACACGCAATACAAAAATATCGATTCATCAAAAATCAGTCATACTTTGTACAATGACATTCTGAATATATTCCGTGTTGTAGGAAACTATATCCCATCATTACTTTGTTCTGCAATGCTAATTATTTTTCTACTAATTTTTTCTGCAACAATCGACCTATTTATATCTCTGTTCCTACTCTTCTCAATCATTGTAGGAATTATGATTTCGTATGTCTCTAGAAAAATTATTGTTGAATCATCAACATCCACAAATCAAAAATTAAAAGAATACTATAACACCCTGCATGAATATACCGATAAAGTTGAATACATTAAAACAAATAATCTACTATCCTACTTTGTAAACATCACGCAAAATAGAATAGAAAATTTTATATCCTCTTCCGTCAAAGAAGACAAGAAGATTTATTTCTTCAGTACATTCACGCAAAACTATAATTCATTGATGCAATTTATCTTATCAATATTATTATCACTACCTGTTTATCAAAATTCATTACCAAATCTAGCATTCTATATTATTCTATTTAACTTCCTAATGTCACAAGGACAGAGAATGGAACTATTATTCCAACAAATCAGTAGAAATAAGATATGCTTTTCAAATATTTCTGACATTCGAAATTTACCTGTACTGCATGGTGATAAGCTTATCACCGATATTACTTCAATTGAATTAAAAGACATCTCTTTCTCATATCCAGATAAATCAAAAAATGTTCTCGATCACTTTTCTCTTAAATTACTGAAAGGTGATTTCGCCCTGGTCAAAGGAACAAATGGTATTGGTAAAACAACACTGTTTCGAATTCTATTGAATCAATATTCTCCTACATCAGGAGAAGTGCTTATCAACAATGAAAAACTCGATTCATACAGCATATCTTCTTATTATGAGAACATCGCTTATATTAGCCAACATGAGCCTGTATTGAATACATCAATCGAAAAATACTTAGAGGAAATTTCACACACCAAAATTAAATCTGATGCACTAGATAAAATAATCTCTAGATTACAAATATCTAATCTATACCACATCAATGAAAATGAGCTTTCTGGTGGTGAGAAGAAGAAAGTATTGATATCAAAGTTAATGACCTTAGAAGAGAAAGTATCTTTGATTTTAATTGATGAAGTAGATGCTGAACTAGATACAGAAACAAGAGATAAATTCTATTCGTACTTAAATCATCTAGCATCCAAGCAAGATAAAATCATTCTTGTAATTCAACATAATGACGCAAGTCAATTGAACTTTAATAAAACAATATCATTCTAAAACACCAAAGAGGCGGGATATAAATCCTGCCTCTACTATTTGTATATCAGTAAATACTTAGTCCCAGTTACAAATTGAGTAATACAACTGTTCGTACTGATTTGCGCTTTGATCCCAACTTACATCAGTATTCATTGCACTCTTCACTAAGCCCTTCCAACCAGTCTTATTGTTGTAATACTGTTCTAATGCATAACGTAGTGTGTACATCATGTCATTTGGATTTGCTGCCCAGAAACTAAAGCCGTTACCTTCCCCAGTATATTGGTTATATGGATGAACCGTATCCTTTAGACCACCAGTTTCACGTACGATTGGAAGCGTGCCGTAATGCATGGCAATTAGCTGGCCAATTCCACATGGTTCATAGATAGAAGGCATGAAGAACAAATCACAACCCGCATAGATAAGGTGGGCGAGATCTTCGTTATATCCGCAATAGTATACTGCTCTACCTTTATATTCAGACTCTAACCACTTAAATGCATTCTCTGCGTTTGCTTCACCTGTACCAAGCACTACAAACTGAACATTTTGGTCCATAATCTCACGTAACTTCTCTGTGACCATATACATACCCTTTTGTTCTGTTAGTCGAGATACGATACCAATAAGCGCAACATCGCTCTTCACCTCTAAGCCAAGTGTTTCCTGTAGAGCCTTCTTGTTTTCCTTCTTACCAGAAACATAGTTTCGAATATCGAAGTTCTTTGCAAGATGCTTATCCGTCTTTGGATTCCAATCTACAGTATCAATGCCGTTTACGATACCCCAAAGATCACCACGACGATAACGCAGTACAGAATCCATACGTTCACCATAGGTTTGTGTCAAAATCTCTTCAGCGTATGTTGGAGATACTGTTGTAATCTTATCCGCGTATACAATCGCAGCCTTCATAAAGCTGATACCTGTATCAAATTTAATGGAACCATTATCGAAATAACTGTAATCAAGTCCTAGGCAACTCTCCATCATTTCAACACCAAAGTTACCTTGGAATGCTAAGTTGTGGATTGTATAGACATGCTTGATTTGTTGATAACGATAGTCATCCGCATAACATGCATGCGCCATTAAAGGCATCATACCTGTCTGCCAGTCATTTTCATGAATGATATTAGGCCACCAGTTGATGAAATAAATCATATCTAATACAGCACGTTGGAAGAAGGCAAATCTTTCGCCATCATCCTCATAACCATATAGACCATCTCTTTCGAAATATCCTTGATGTTCAACGAAGTAATATACAACTCCATCTACATCACAACGATAGAAAGTTGCTGGTTGGTCAATCCATCCAGAACGAACTTGGATTGTACCAAGTCTTTCTAGCTTATCATAATGTTTCTCAATAATTTTTTTGTATAGAGGCAAGACAACACGTACATCATGTCCACGCTTTGCTAATGTTCTTGGTAAACTACCGATAACATCTGCTAGACCTCCAGTTTTAATAAACGGTAAGCCCTCTCCTGCCACAAACAATACAGATCTGCTCATTGAATACTCCTCGCTTCCTAGATACAATCTCTACGCTTTACGTAAATCAGATTATCTTCTGTTCCAACAAGTTCTTTTACTTTATGGATTGTTGCGTACTTATCAACAATGACATGATCAAGGTGAACACCATCACCAATAACAGCACCTGGTAAGACGATGCTATTCTCAATTACTGCATCCCTACCAACCTTAACATTTCTGCTGATGATGGAATTCTTAACGGTACCTTCAATTTCACAACCATTCGCAACAACACTAGCACTAACATCCGAATCTTCTCCAAATAAGGATGGACTGGAGTTATTTGTATGCGTATAGATTGGCCAATTTGACTTAAATAAGTTAAAAGCAACCTTGTAATCCTTCAACAACATGTTAATACGATAGTATTCTTTTTGATTGTTGATACATGCAACAAATCCCTTCACTGCATATCCACGAATATCCACTTCATTTACAACTTCACGTAATACGTCCTTAAACCAGTATAGTGAGGAAATCTCTGCACCTGTCTTTACCAATGTAATAAACAAGTCTTTTCTCATCACATATGCTTCTAGGGAAACAGAACGTGTCTTATATTTACCACGATTCTTATCAATGGAAAGAACTCTCTTATCCTTATCCATTGTGAATGTGTCACATTCATGGAATGCTGTCTTAGCATCTGATGTATTTGTATAGAGTGCTGTAATATCTGCACCACTTTCGATATGTGCATCTAATACTTCACTAAAGTCAATATCATAGATGAAATAACTTGGTGCGATAACAACATATGGATTCTTATCTTTCTCAATGTACTGCATGTTCAAGATATAGTTTGCAATATCGTGATTATATACAGGTGACGAGAATGTCTTCTCACCAAATAAGATACGTAATTTACCACGTTTGGAGTTGATATTGTAATGACGTCCATCTCCTAAATGTTCGATGAGATTGCGTGGCTTTTCTTTGCAGTAAACTTGAACGCTATCGATACCTGAGTTTGTCATGTTACTGAGAATAAAGTCAATAATACGATATCTTCCCATGAACGCTGTTGCTGGAACAGGTCGGAAATCACCAAGTCCCTCAATATTAACGGAACTGTCTTCGAATGAAATAATACCTAAAGCTTTCATGATTTCTCCTCCTACTCCGTAACATTCTTAGCAATCAATTCAATATGATCACTATCTGCTGAACCTAATACAACGCCCGGTCCAATTTCTACATTATCCGCAACGATACAACGTGTAATTTTCGCACCTGCACCAATCTTAGCACCTGTTAAGATGACGGAATCCTGTACATCCGCACCTTCATCAATAAAGGAGTTTGTGCCTAAGACAGAATTGTTGACTTTGCCCAATACTACACTACCCTGTGTGATGTAACTATTCCGTACAACCGCATTTTCACCGATGAACTGCGGTAGTGCATTAATATCTTCTGTATAAATCTTCCAATCAGGATCACCCAAGTTTAAAGCATTGTCATTCTTCAATAGATCCATATTGGATTCCCAAAGTGAATCGATTGTTCCAACATCTTTCCAGTATCCCTTAAAGCGGTATGCCGCTAGAACTTTATTATCATCTAAGTATGCAGGAATGATATCCTTGCCAAAGTCATGTGAGGACTGTTCATTCTTATCATCTTCAAGTAAGTATTTACGTAATGTCTTATATGTAAAGATGTAAATACCCATAGAAGCCAAATTACTCTTTGGATGTGCAGGCTTCTCCTCAAATTCCTGAACCATATCATTCTTATCGCAATTCATGATACCGAATCTGGAAGCTTCCTTCATTGGAACCTGTAATACAGCGATTGTCGCATCAGCACCCTTTGCGATATGATGCTTTAACATCTTTTCATAGTTCATCTTGTAGATGTGGTCCCCAGATAAAATGAGAACATATTCTGGTTCGATACTATCTAAGAAGTCAATATTCTGTGTGATTGCATCTGCTGTTCCACGATATACTTCAAAACCCGTCTGATCTCGTTCACGTGGTGGAAGGACGAACACACCACCATCATTTGTATCAAGACCCCAGAACTGGTCTTTTGCGACATAAGCATTTAATAAAACGGATTCATATTGTGTTAATACACCTACTGTGTTAATACCTGAATTTGCACAATTACTCAGTGGAAAATCAATAATTCTATACTTTCCTCCAAAATGCACTGCAGGCTTTGCGACTTTCTTCGTCAAGTCATGCAGACGGCTTCCACGGCCACCCGCAAGAATCATCGCAACCATTGCATTAGATCTCATAAAGTCCTCCTTAATTAAAACTATGGATACGCTTACATTATAAACTAATATTGATAATCAGAACATTACCATATGTAAAATATCTCGTTTTTTTATTCAATTTTTTGATGAAAATCTCAAATATCTTTAATCTGCCAATCAATACTCTTTCGATCGTTTTTTTCTAGGAATTCATTTGCTTTTTTAAAGTGATTACATCCGAAGAAACCATTGTATGCAGACAAAGGCGATGGATGTGCTGCCTCTAAAACAAGATGCTTCGTTTTATCAATCATGCATGCTTTATTTCTAGCTGCTCTTCCCCATAACAAGAAGACTACTGGTTCCTTCTTTTCATTGATTTTTTGAATTACATGATCAGTGAATGTTTCCCACCCCATGCCAGCATGACTTTGTGGATGAGAATCTTCTACCGTCATCACCGTATTCAACAGAAATACACCCTGCTTTGCCCATGGCACAAGATATCCATTATTTGGAATTGGATAGCCATATTCTGTTTGTAATTCCTTATACATATTTAAAAGGCTCGGTGGTATCTTCACCCCCGGGTTAACCGAGAAACACAAACCATGTGCCTGCCCTTTTTGATGATATGGATCTTGTCCAAGAATAACTACCTTGATATCCGAATAATCGCAGTGCTGAAATGCGGAAAAAACCTGCTGCTTAGGTGGATATATCTCTTTAGTTTCATAGGCATTTTTCAAAAACTCCGATAGCTTCAAGAAATATTCTTTTTTCCATTCTTGATGTAGCCATTCTGTCCATTGATTATCCATTACAGTACACGCTCCTCTTATATAAAAAATCATACCACTTCGGTATGATTTTTTACTATTTTATTGATAGTTATTTTCTTTTTTCTTACGAACGAAAACAACAACTAAAATTAACACTGTAGCTGCTAATGATACCCAAAGACCAATCTTACCTGGATTGATAAATGAGTTGTTAGAAGTAGAAGTTGTAGCACCACTGGCTTCAAGATACTTTTCTAAGTCCTTCTGTACGATATCAAATGGACGATCACCATGTGTTAGTAACATACGGTTGAATTCTACTACATCGTACTTCTTTCCAAGTGCAGCCTGCGCTTGATCACGGAAGTGAAGATAGTATGTTAAACCAACACCATAAGGTACGATAGAACCTGGCTCTTGTGTTACAGTCGACATTACATTTGAAGCTGCAGAAGCATTTAATCCTAATGATTCATAGTACTTAGCCAATTTCTTTTCATCCCATCCCATGCCATTTACTAAGAAATCAGCCTGTGCAGGTAAGATATAGTTTAAGTTTGTATTGATACGGTTTTCTTCCTTAGCACCATCATTTAAGTCAGAATATGCCCAAGAAACATCCTCACAATACATTGCCCAACCTTCTGTATAACCGATGTTGCTGAGTTGTGTACGTAATGGATTTGGATTTGTATTTAAGTACCAAGTAATCTGGAATAAATGACCAGGGAAACCTTCATGTGCTAAAGTACTATACATTTCATTTGTTGAATTTACGTTATCACCATTAATCTTAATTACGTTATTAACGATATCATCAATTGGTGGCTGCATGTAGTACGCAACAATCGCATCATTAGCAACAGATGGATCTAAGTAACTTGCTTTAAATGTTACTTCCGGGCCTTCTGGAAACTCCTGTAAATGTCCTTGTAATGTATTGAGAATCTCTGTAGGATCCTTCTCTGGTAATGCTTCTTCTAAGTTATCATCCTTCTTAGCGTTCAAATACAAAGTTCTAGCTTCATCAATTAACTTCTTTAACTGTCCATCTGTTAATTCAAATAATTCTTGTAAAGAAGCGGATGAACTTGATTTTGCACGCAATAACGCTGTGTAATATTCTTTTCCATCTGGTAAATCATACAAACTTAATGATGTACGTGTGCCGCGGAATGTTTCAAGTTCTTGTGCAAGCTTCTGATATTCAGGAATGTATGTGTTTAAGATAAAATCACGATTCTTTTCTTTATATGCAGTACGCTGTTCCTCACTTAAGCCCTCAAACTTATCTACATTCTGATTAAAAATCTGAATGAGTGGATTATTGTCTGTCTTTGCAACGAACTTTTCAATTCCATCTAATGTACTATCTAAAGCATCATCGGTCATGAAGTAACCATTTTGTACCTGGGTACGCGTAACTTCTAGTGCACCTTCAATATATGCTGGAACACTCTCTAATACAGATAGATAATCATCGATATCTTCTTGCTTGTAGAACACAAACTCTGTAAAGTTTGTAATTAAATTACTCTGAATACCACGATTTGGTAAGAACTGGAAATCAAACATTGGATAATTCAAGAGTTCACGAGTACTTTCTAAATAATACTTATATGTATCGTAATCATGTTGTTGTACATCTGACAACTCATCATAATTGAACTTCTCTAATCCCTTTAAAGACTCCTCTACTTTTGCGATACTCTTTGAGTTATCTAAAGTTGGAGGTTCACCAATCGTTGGCTGTGGTTTTGTAATACCATATTTTTCATAATCCTTTAATGCAAAATGTAATGATATATAATCATCTTCCATCATTTGGATAAATTCATTTCGCATAAACTGATCGAAATCAGCATTCGTTTCTTCTGCATGTACAGGTGAAATTACACAAAGAAGTGCCATGGCAATCAAGCCAAGTAAAAACTTTCTTATTTTCATCTATTCATTCTCCTTGTTTCTAAGTATAACAGAAGTATTATCTTTGAGAAATATTACGATTTATATTCCGTCCCACCCCATTCAACCACAGTAAAACCCTTACGTTCTACACTATCTAACTTTTGTGGTTGAATCATTATTGATTCATGCAACGGTTTCCACGCCATCATGACACGAATCACTGTATCTGGCTTTGGTGAAATATCTAATTCAGCGTGGTCAGTATAGTTTTCATTCTGGAAAGAAATTAGGTTATATGCATTGCCCTGCATTTGTGGTAACCAGTAAATGATAAACTCATTTCTCTCACGATCATTTAATCCTAGTTTGGTAAGTGCTTCTTCCAAGAAAACTTCTGTCTTTGACCCCTCTACAACAAAGCCAGTTGAAAAGTCTGGAGTATACTTCACAACACCTTCCCAGAATAAGCAGTAATACGAATCCTTGTTATCTAGTGCATGTAATGTTCCATCTGGCTCTGCCACAACTTTCCAGCCATCATTGTACTTTGGATATGTTGTGGTAAACTTGCCATCAAGATTTACTTTTACATCTACTTCTGTTATCTTCTCTGGATATAGATAAATAACAGGCTTCTTACTAGGTTCCCGGAATAGATTACACCCTGTCATAAAAATAATCGTACACGTAAGAAATACCTTTTTCAGTTTATTCATACTCATTTCTCCATATTTACAAGAAAGGTCTGAGCGAACTCAGACCTTAACGTATTTATTCTAGGCTATTTTGTATCAGCTAGTAATGTATCAGCAGATAACTTACCAAATACAACTGTATCTACTACAGCGTTACCACCTAAACGGTTAGCACCATGGATACCACCAGTAATTTCACCAGCAGCGTATAAGCCCTTGATTGGTTCGCCCTTATCATTGAGTACACGTGCTTCTGGATCGATTGTTACACCACCCATTGTATGGTGAACACAAGCTTGACGAGGAGTTACAACCCATGGTCCATGCTCGAGTTTTGTAGAGTATAGAGTTCTTCCGAATTCATCACTTCCACTTTCAACACTCTTATTGAATTCATCTACAGTTGCCTGTAATGTTGCAGGATCCATATCTAACTTCTTAGCGAGTTCTTCTAATGTATCAGCGTAGATGATGAAGCCATTCTTTTCAAGGTATTCAAATGTGAATCCGTCACCACTTCTCCACTCTGGGTCCTTGATATCCTTATAACCAGCACCATCGCCACTTTCAAGGATATAGAACATCTTATCAGTTTGATTTAGAACAGCACCGCAAATCTGATCACGACGACCATCTTCACGAACGAAACGTTTACCTTCCTTATTGATGAAGATAATCTGGTCTGTACCGTTAACTGCACGTGCTGGGTACTTAGAAATCTGACCATCTACCAAGTTACCTAGATATAGAAGCTGTAATTGTTCCATATCTGTTAAGGAAGCACCAGCATCCTTAGCCATTGTGATACCATCACCCTGTGATGCTGAGAAACGGTTTGTTGTGCCTGTCTTAGAAAGATCTGGCCACTTACCTGTTGTATTGTATTCCTGAACCATCTTAGCGTTAGCACCGAAACCACCAGTAGCTAATACGACACCGTCTTTAGCCTTAAATGTAATTTCTTTACCTGTATGGTTATCTGTAGCCTTAACAGCTGTAACTTTATTATTATCAAGTACAAGTTTTGTAGCTGTAGCTTCTGTTAATAATGTAACCTTATCCCCATACTTCTCAAGCATATCAGCGTATACGGAGATAAAGCCTGTACCCATCTTCATTGTAGATGTATGTGTACGTTGCCATAAGGAACCAGCACCCTGAGAGATCTTGTCTTGGAATGTCATACCCATAGATTCGATCCATTCATATCCACCAAATGCGTTATAGCATAATGCCTTAACAAGATCGAGATTTGCGACCTTATCACCATTGATCCAAGTCTGTAATGCATACCATTCCTTGGAGTCAAATAGGTCTGTTCTACCAGCAGCCTTATATGCATCCCATTGTGCTTGTACTTCAGCTTGTAATGCTGCATGTTGATCATTAATTGGAGTTTCAGCTAAAGCCTTCTCAATTGTAGTCTTAACTGCATCACTCATTTCAACATGTTGTTGTAATGCTGGGTCAGGCGCATTATAAATCGCACCGCAAACTAATGTATCACCACCGATTTCACCGGCTTTTTCGATAATTGCTACGCTCTTACCATTCTGTAAAAGTTCAATAGCACTCGCAAGACCAGCTCCACCACCACCTACTACGACAACGTCAGCTTCAACGTCTTTTCTATCTTCGTAAGTTACTTCTTTCTTAAATGCATCTGGATCGCCACCTGCTTGTTTGATAGCGTCCTTAACAGCAGTCTTAATAGCTCCTGATGTAATTGTTGCACCAGTCACATTATCAACTGATAAGCTTTGATTCTTAACGATTTCTTCTGGAATTAATTGAACAGGTGCTACACCCCCAGTTGTAACAACCTTTCCATCCTTGTCAACAAGTTCCCCACCGATACCTGGAGTTTCAGCGTGAGAAGTTACCTTAACTGACTTAATTTCATTTTCTGTCACTTCTACTTCTACAGTAACATCGTCGTTCATACCAGTCGCAGAAGCTGTATATGTACCTGGCTTCATTTTACTGGATGTTGTTGTCTCAGTTGTCTTGTTACAGCCTACAAGAGATGCGGCTAAAACAAGAGCAACTAAAGAGATACTCAGTCTTTTCATTATTATGTTCCCTCCATATATTAAATTCATGATAGCTTATTTTTTCACAAAATAATACCCCCCTAACAATATTATTTCTATGATTCATATCTGCATTTGAAATTTTTCAATATTTTGAGAACTTTATTTCTGAAAATACATCATTTTGATGCGATATATGCATGCACAAAATTGATACACTTTCCATAATAAGTTTGAAAAAATTTTGATATTACCAACCAAAATATATACCACATATGTATACACAACCTTAGAACACTATCATAAAAAAGGATATTTAAGTATTATGGCACTCAAAAATCAGTCGGGGTCTCAGCTAATAAAAAACTCCTATGTTAGAATTCAAGTTGGAAAAAGATTGAATAATAACGATAGGAGGCGCCAAATGGCTATAAATGATTTTATCATATCCACACTCAATGTTAGTGACGATATGATTTTTTCGATTGATACACATAAATCATCTGACAAATTACACATTTTAATAAAACTGAATGATACTCACCCTACCTGTCCCTGTTGTGGAGGTCATACAAAAATAAAGGATTATTCTTCGTACAGCTATAACCACCTTGACGTTGCAGGGATTCCATCCATCATAGATTGGACAAGAAGACGCTATGTCTGTAAAGAATGTGGGAAGTCCTTCTCTGAGCTAAGTCCATTTGGCCAAGAGAACTTCCATCAGTCATACACAGTACTCAATGTGATTGCTTTGGATCTACACAACGTTCGTATGACATACAAGGATATTGCACATAAATACCACGTATCCGACACCATAGTAAGAATGTATGCCGATAGTTTCATCCGTGCACCTAGATAACACTTCCTGAGAATCTTGGTATCGATGAGATATCTTCTTCCATGGCAAAATATGGTGGTTCATACTTGTGTGTATTCGTAGACAACAATCACAGGACATTAAACGAGATACTGCCAAACCGTTCGAAAGTGACACTATCGAAACACTTTGAAATGATTCCACAATCGGAGAGAGATAAGGTAAAGTACGTGACGATCGATATGTGGGAACCTTATAGGGATGTGTGTAAAAAGTACCTGAGACATTGCGAAATAGCAGTAGACCCTTTCCATGGCATCAAACACCTTACGGAGTGCTTTACGCGCATACGTATTGGAATCATGAAACTGTGTGTTTATGATAGTCCCAGTTACTATTTGCTGAAGACCTGGCATAAGTTATTAGAAACCGATTCATTCGACCTCGATAACGAGCCAAGATATAATTCAAAATTTCGTCAGAAGATGAATTACAGGGACCTTTACAACATGTTGTTGGAGATAAGTCCTGATTTAAAGCTTGCGTATGAATTAAAGGAGCTATATAGAGACTTCAATAAACGCTGCTCTTTTGAGGAAGCTAGTATGAAACTTGATTATCTGATTGAGCTATTTGAACACTCAGACTTAGACTGTTATAAGGAATTTATATCTTTACTGAAACACTGGAAACCAGAAATCATCAATAGTTTTAGAAGACCGTATGACGATCGACGACAATCCAACGCTTTAGCTGAAAACATCAATCAGAAACTTCGATTACTGATTGATGTGTCCAATGGATATACAAACCTAGAACGCTTTCGTGCACGTGCACTATACTGCCTTAACGACAAACTATTCTATTGCTTGACGACATGTCTATGTTCCAGAAAACGAGAGCACAAAAAACGTGGTACATATACCAAACAAATAGTCGATACATTAAAAAAATAAAATCAAACCATACTTCAATCTTTTCTAAAAAAGGATATCTTAGTCACCAGCTATGATGACATAGACATCCTTATTTTGTATATGCTTGACCCACAACTGATTTCGTTGTGCATTTTAGTCAAACCCACGACTGATTTCGCTTAAGCACTTTTTAAATTGTTGATTAATGCTTTTTCTGCATCTAAATTCAAAGAAATTAAATCCTATAAAGCTGCTCATATTTTCTATATATAGTTTCTAGTAACGAAGATAATTAAGAGCAGACATTTCCGTATTCTTTTAGTTTGCGAATGATATTCATAGTTATTCTAGCGTACAACAACAGCATACTTCCTAGAATTATATATATTTGCAAAACTGAACATATCTAACCATTTTGAACCACTAATTGGATCAGATACATGTACTAGATGATTGTAATAATCATATCCATTTAAAGTAACTGCATGATTGTTATATAAATTTGGTCCAAAAGGATAATTCATCCAGATTGGTTCTGTATAATATGTTGTTACATATGCTACAACTGGATTACCTTGGCTAATCTCACCAAGTAAATCGTCTAATGAGCTTCCAGATATATCAAATACTTTTCCTCTCGCATAAATATTCCCCCAATTTGCAAGAGCCGGTGGAAAAATTGCACTATATTGTCCATAGGTACTTCTTGGGTTTCCTGCAAATCCAGAGAACGGGTCCGATGATATAGGAAGGGAATCTACAAAAGTAGATAAAGATATCATACCTAAGTATCCTTTATACTGCATTGCCTGAAATAATGAAACTGCTTCACACCCTGATGGAAATCCTTCCTGAAATTGGTTGTAATTTGGCACTCCTAAATAATAACTAGCAGGAAAATCTGTCATAATACCAGAAACATTAAAATAGATGTACTTGCCATCAACCCAGGTAAATCCAGTAGCCATTGCACCATTTGGCTTTAGATAATAACTACTCCCATTGATTGTTTGCCATCCCGTTTTCATTATACCATTGCCATCATCGCCAAAATAATACCAATAATAACCTATATATTGCCATCCACTCGACATTTGCCCTGACGGATTCATGTAATACCAATACCCATTCAGGTACAGCCAACCGGTTATCATTGCTCCGCTGTCGGAGAGATAATAATTGTTGTTGTTTTCTGTTATCCATCCCGTCTGCATGACACCATCTTCATTTAAATAATACCAGCGCCCATTAACATACTGCCATCCTGTCATCCTTTGCCCAGATGAATTCATGTAGTACCAATACCCATTCAGGTACAACCAACCAGTTATCATTGCCCCGCTGTCAGAAAGATAATAATTATTATTACCTTCCATTAGCCATCCCGTCTGCATGACACCATCTTCATTTAAATAATACCAGTGTCCATTAATATACTGCCATCCTATCGTCCTTTCTCCAGACGAATTCATGTAATACCAATTTCCATTAATCAGTGACCATCCTGTAACCATCGGGCCATTATTTGCCAAGTAATAATATTTCCCATTTTCCAATAGCCAACCTGTATACATATTACTGTCTTGGTCAAAGTAATAATATTGACCAAACAGTAATTTCCAGCAAGAATTGGCTAAAATACTTTCGTCCGCAACATAATGCCACAATCCATCATATGATTGATGCCATCCGCTCTTCACAAGTTTCCCGCTATTATTCTCCTCAAAGAAATACCAATTTCCATTAATACTATACTTGCCAGTTACCATTACTCCTTGATCATTAAAAAAATACGTCTCTCCATTGATATTTTTCCATCCAGAAGTATATATGGAGTTATCATCCTGAACCCAGTAATATGAACCATTTTCAAATACCCATCCACTCTGAGAAATTAAAATACCATGGTCATTAAACAAATAATATTTATTATCAACATTATTAATGCCCGTAACCATGTACGCATTCACATCGAAGTAGTAAATACTTCCATCTATATTCTTCCATCCAATTACAGGTACACCATTTTCATCATACCATTGCATATGGCCGTCAATAGATACCCATCCTGTCTGAATAATTGTATTTTCATTGTTTTCCGTTGATTCATCAGCAAATGTAAATATTGTAGTACACAAGAATATACAGAAAATGAATAACAGTCTTCGTATTACAATTTTCCTCATAAATTTATCACACCCCCCACAAAACACAAAACTATCATACGTGTTTCCAAAAAAAATACAATATATTTTTACTTTTCGTTGATAAAATCTACATTCATAATCACTCATAAATAACTAAGCACTATATATCCATCTCAATTAAAAGATGGTCATATCGACCATCTAAGCTCTCAATAAATCATTATTCATAGTTATTTAGTATCTTACAGATTATTCAAATAAGTTCTGGCATCCTTAATAAAGCTGATGCAGATTACAATCATAATCATTGCCAATGGGAACGCCGCAATGATACTTACAGACTGTAGATTGCTCATTGAGCTCTGCGAGAAGATAAGCGCAATTGGTAATACAACCAAAAGAATACACCACATGAATTGAATTGCCCTATGTGGATGTTCACCCTCCTCAAGTTCATGATAACTATAACAAGAAGCTGTATATGCGATAGAGTCAAATGAAGTCGCATAGAATGCAATCATTGTTAATAGTACTAATACGAGGATAAACGGTGCGAATGGCATTGTATCAATTATTTTTAGGATAATTTCATATAAACTTACACCCTGTTGATACATCGCAATATAGTTTTGAATACCCTGCAATTGTTGTGCAAAGGAGAAGTTTCCCAAGACCATAAAGCTAATTAATGTTGAACCTACACCGAAGATATATCCACCAAGGATTGTCTCTTTTATTGTTCTACCTCTGGAGATATTACCAATGAAGAATGGTGTTGCAACACTCCAAACCATCCAGTATGCCCAATAGAAGATTGTCCAATCTTGTGGGAAGTTTGTTGTACGTTGTGGATCTGTATAGGTTGAAAGTTCAAAGAAGTTTTGAACCATCTTACCAAATGACTGTAAACTCAATTCAACAATATCACGGAATTGTCCTCCAAATAACAGGAAGATTACTAATAATGCACCAAATAAGTAGATACATAAATTTGCAAGGAAAGAAACACCCTTAAATCCATGCAGTAAGGAATATGTATAAATAATGCATGTAATTACAATAATAATAATTGTTAAAATTGTTTCATTAATTGTGACATGAAATAGCTTTGTAATTATACTTGTCATTAACGGTGTCGCAAGTGTGAATGTAGTAGCTGTACCTGCAAGTAAAGCAAATACCGCAAACAAATCAATTAACTTACCAAGAAAGCCATCAGTATATTTACCAAGCAATGGACGACAAGCTTCCGAGAACTTCTGGCGATTTACCTTACGTACATGCAACATGAAACCAAACGCAACAGCTAAGACAAGATAGAAACTCCATGGTATAAAACTCCAATGGAATAACGGATAAACGTTAGCCCATTCTTCCATGCCAAGTTTTTCAATATGAGCATTACTTGCATATAAGATCCATTCAGAGAAAGAATAAAACAGAATATCTGCCGCAAGACCTGCGGTAAACATCATGGCTCCCCAGTTAAAGAAACTATACTTTGGTTTTTCATCCTGGCCACCTAATCTTATCTGCCCATACTTTGAAGATGCGATATAAATTGAAAGTAAGAAGATTCCTAACCCAATAATTAAGTAATAACTACCAAATGTATCTCCAAAAAAGAAACGAATCTGACTTACTGTTGTATTCGATTCATTTGGAAAAACAAAGAATACTACTGCTAAAAACAAGATAAATACTAATGGTACTAGCGTAACAAACCAGTCAATTTTCTTTTTCATAGTTATTCTCCTTTATAGCTACGATAGCTATTATCTTCCTCAATCAATTCATCAAGACTATCAATTTCTTTTACGCTACCTTCATGCATTGGATAGCCATGCAAATTAAATCTATCAAAATGTTTAAACATTGCGATATCATCCCAGTAAATCTGAGTATTCTTCTTTTCTTTAAACTCAAGTTCTAATAGTTCCTTGAGCTTCATTCCATCCTCTTTCGTCCATCTGGAAATACCATATAACTGCCACGCATGATTTCCACCATTTCGGCTACAAGATACCACTTTAAAACGATCATCCAATGTTAACATCCATTCTTTAGAATCAGTTTCTTGCCATACACAGTTGTATCCTGAATTTATAAATTCAGTAAAAAGAATTGTAGAGTCAGTTATAATTTGATCACCATCAATGATAATCGCATTAGAGATATAGTCTTTCGCGACATACAAAGAGGATATATTATTGCACGTATCATAATATGGGTTTTCAATGAGTGTTAGCCCTTTTACTTCATCTGGTAGATTTTTGAATGCTTCTTTCAAGTACCCAACAACTACATAAATCTCATAAATCCCATTTTCATGCAAAGCATCAATGATTGTATCAATCATTCTTTTGCTGTGAACACGAATCAGTGGCTTTGGTATCGTTTCTGTGATTGGATGCATTCTTGTACCCTTACCAGCAGCCATAATAATCGCTCTTGTAATTTTACTCATGATTCTCTCCCTTTTGATGACTTAGAAATTCATCTTGAACTATGCGGTAATATACTTTTGCATAGCGATATTGCTTGAGTGAATACTCACCAAAATCAACTCCTAATAGACGCTTATATTCACACCAATTACTCCATAATAAACCAGCAATCGCTACATAGGCATAAATCTTATATTTTGTGACTAGATCAACTTTATTCTCATAATAAATAGAAATTAGATTATCAATCTGATCACGCTCATATAGTGAGTAGATGCTAAACATCGCAATATCCAAATCTGGATCTTGCATACCTGCATATTCCCAGTCAATCAAACGAATATCTTGTTTGCCATTTTCCAATTTTTGAATCATAAAGTTGTCTGGCACAGCATCAATGTGCGTCAATGTCTTTCTCTTAGCATGACTCTCAACAAAGTTGTGTAAAGAAAGAATATGTTTCTTCGTAACTTCGTAATCCTGATAAATAGATTTCTTTCCATTCCATAGCTTCTCGTAATA
Organism: uncultured Solobacterium sp.; assembly: GCA_963525775.1. GTDB lineage: Bacteria > Bacillota_I > Bacilli_A > Erysipelotrichales > Erysipelotrichaceae > Bulleidia. Next base: position 104,488 of record CAURLC010000004.1, read on the forward strand.
CTCTAACTGTCCATACAAGTCAAATGTATGTTTGACTTGTATGTTTTGATTATGGAATGCTCGAAGGACTTTCATACATGCACGCAAATCTTTCTGGCTATTCACATCACATACACGCGAATTCTCCATAAACTTTGTAATCTTATATCCATTTTTTTCATTGATATAAATAACATCATCACAAATTTGCCTACCATCTAATGCGCGATAAACGGAAGCCTCTTTTTTACGATCAATTAGCTTATCCGTCCCTTCACCCGGAATACGCATGATATATCTTTGATTTTGACATTCAAATAAGAACGAGCGATTTGTCATACCTTTCTTTAGAATCTGAATATTCTTAATTTCCGAATTACTTACGTGCAATGCATTCGCAATCACAGTGATTGTATCGGACTTTAGATTTTCAGACTCTTCATCGATGTCACGTAAATCTTCATAAGTATTGATTTCGTGTACATCCTCATGGCGAACTAACTTTGCACCAATTCTATATCCTTCTCCTTCGAATAAACAATCTTCCCAGAAAGAGTTATCATAGCGTGTTTTTTCTGCCATAGAAACTAAACGTTCCTTTAACCATTTGGCATCTGAATGATTGATATAGGAAATACCAATACTACAATTTCCTTCGTTTCTCTTATCTTTTAATATGATATGAAATTGTTTATTCACGCGTAATTCTATAGTTGAATTTGATAAATCACTCATCATATACCATGAGTTACATTCATTCCTAGAAAATGGATTGGATCTAGACCAGATATCACATGGCACTATGTAACTGCAATCTAAATGATTCGATACTTTTACAAGAGAATGGAGATTATTCTTAGTCGCATATTCTCGATTGATGACAAGTTCAACATCATATTTGTCAATCAAGAATTCATAAGCTTCTTTCATATACCCCACAACTACATAAATCTTTGTAATACCTACCTCATGAAGTTGACGAATCAAACGTTCAATTAGTGTCTCGCCATATACAGTCAATAAGCCCTTGGGCTTATCCATATTGATAGGCACCATGCGTTGTCCATAGCCTGCAGCTAAAATAATAGCCTGTTTAGGCTGATTATTCTTTATATTCTTAAGTGCTTCTTTTGTTAATCTTCCCGCTTCTGTAATAAGACCAGAAGAGATTAATCCATTATATTCACGATTAATAATACCAAGTGAAACACCGATATTCTTAGCAAGTTGTCTTTGGGAAAGTAATTCATTTTCTTTGAGATTACATAAGATTTTAGATTGGATATCGTTCATAATATTCTCCATTTAGTATTTTTTGAACATAACTAGTATAGTATATTCGCTTTTTTAGGTCAACAGTCTAAAAATTTCGATATAATATCTAACCCAAAAAATCTGATCACCAAAAAAAGTAATCAATCAAATTATCCTGGCTTCAATTAAATACAATTCGATAAATAAAAATATATTTCTCTAAAAAGGATTTTGGGTCTAGATTACTAACTCTATAAAATAAAAAATCAATTTTATACTAACAGTAAATACACAAATTTATAACTTAAGAATCTTAATTATTCTCTAGCTAAAATAGAAAAAGGCAGTTCCTTTAAATGATTTTCCCGAACTAGCCTTTTTTAATTTTGATATGTACACTTTATTTTTTGAAACTTCTACTAAAAGCCAGCATATATCATTGCAATCTTATCATATCCCGGACCATACGCACCAAATATAATTATGATAAAGATAATTGTATATAGAATCCCCCAGCGTTGCCAAACAGATAGAGTTTCAAATTTTCCTTTTAAATCTATCTTCTTTTCAGCACAAACGCTCACAAAGAATACAACTAATACACCAACTATCATAATAATCCAGTCTGACGAAAACATAGGCATATTTGGCACTATCTCTATCACATTTGATAGTTCAAAATTAACAAATACACTTTGTGTCATACTTACAAGTTCACCAACATTCGAAACACGACACATCATTTCACCATAACAAACAATTACAAGCAGTTTCACAAACCTAAATACAATTAATCCCTTATTTGTTTCAGTTATTTTAAGTTTCTTCATCAAATTCTTTAGTGGTTTGTCCATAATATTCTCTACAACCATTAATACAAAATAGTACATTCCATAGAGTATAAACAAAATATTTGCCCCATGCCATAAGCCATTGCAAAGCCATACTGTAAATAGTGCAATAAATGGGCCAACTACTTTAGCTAATAACTTGTCTGTATGCTTCTTTAACCACTTAGAAAGATTCATCATAGACTTGCTTAAGGAAATTGGATAGAATACATAGTCACGTAAGTACTGGCTAAGTGTAATATGCCAACGATGCCAAAAATCTGTTGCATTTTTTGCAAAGAAAGGTTGACGGAAATTTTCTGGTAAATGAATGCCAAATATTTGTGCAGCGCCAATCGAGATATCTACTGTACCAGAAAAATCCATATAGAGCTGAATTGTACACAAAATTGCTGCGAGAATGACTACTGCACCTTGATTTGTATGAAGATTGAATAAATAGTTTGCCGCAGGGGCAACTCTGTCTGCAATTACAACCTTTTTAAGTAGCCCCCATAAAACACGCCGATATCCTTGCACTACATTTTCGGATTTGATTGCCTCTAAATGATGCAACTCATCCTTCACCTCACGATAGCGTGTAATTGGTCCCTGCAATATCGTAGCAAAAAAACTTGTATACATAGTAAAACAAAATATATTAGTTTCAGCTTCCACACTGTGAGAAGAAATATCAATTAGATAAGAAATATGCTGTAGTGCATAATAACTAATACCTACTGGGACAAATAATCGTAGAGGTGTGAATTGTACGTTCAGAATATCAGTTCCAATCTCCAAAAAGAAATTGGTATATTTCATCACTATAAGCATTCCAATATTGAGTATAATCCCAAGCCACATATAGTGTTTTACTTTCACTTTATTTGCTTTATCTTTCCCACACTTTATAAAACAATTCATTTTCAGGCCAATTAAGTATGTTATCAGCATTAAACAAATCTGCAAAAGTACCGCTGGTTTTGACCATAAAAATAGAAAAGAATAATTAAATAGAATAATTACATATTTACGAAGATTACTCGGTAATACTTGATAAAAAATCATTAAAATCGGAAGAAAAAAACATATGAATATGAAAGAATGATAACCAAATTGCATAACTATTCACCTTTCCCAAACATTTCATTCCATAATTGATAATTTACGTTATTCCGGCAATCAACTAAATGATAATTCTCCTGAAAATAATTAGCTAAATAATTCATGATTTTTTCTGATCCTGAATTATTCATATGTTCTCCTGCATCACGAGTATCCGTTTGCCAATCAAAATTCACATCATTTAGTAATAAATTAAAATCAATAAATGGTATATTCCTATCTTTGCATAAATTATTTAAATATGCGTTTCTACTCGAATTCCACCCTTTACTATTTGGCAGTGTAACTATCACCACTTCTGTATTATTTTCTTTGCATTTTGTCAAAATATAATCAAGATATTTAACAGAATCCTGCTTCATCTCATCATTTTTTGTAGTCTGTGACATATATGATTCACCATTAGTATATGCCTGAACCTCATCACTACTATCAAATCCTAAAGTCTTTTCCAAATAGGATTTTGTACCAAATGAGAAACGATAAAAATCATGATAATGGAATAATGGCAAATATTTTGCAAAAATATTTTTAAATTTATTAGGATGTTCAAACAGCATGCTTCCTTCTAACACCATTATTTTAGGCATCTTGTTGTTTAAATGATTCACAATTGCTTTTGTATCCATCAACCATTGTCCAGACGTACAGAGATTATACGAACTAACACCAATATTCCGCCACAACTCTGCCGGAGAGAATGCTGCCCAACCAACACTATCCCCAAGGAATATTACATCACTATTTCCTTCAAACCGCTCAAAATTGTGTAATTTCTCATAAACATTTTTATATTGATATCCATATTCTTGCCCTTTATAAAATGGAACTTGAATCGTCAAAAATAATAGTATAAATATCAAGAAAAATATAACTGTTTTTTTTATATATGTTCTATTTTTCAAGCACATAGAACTATGTCCCTCCTTTTCTATCATAATACGATTGAAAAACCAGCTATTCTCTATTTCTCTAAAGCAAACAGAAAATAGCTGGTGCAATCTTTGAAATACGAATTAGCTTTGATCCTTATATTTATATACATAATCAGCTGAAACAGGAGGAACAGGATAGTCCTGCATCGCATTCCAGTTTACAGAATTAGGTAATTCATATGGGGAATTTAGGTTAGTATTACGTTCGATATTATTTGCCTCCGCAATCACAGAACCTTTATATAGTTCATAAGTATATAAATCCATTTGAAGACCTTCATTCCAAACCGATGAATCATAACCAAAGATACGCGATTGTTGCATGTTTAATAAACCAGATAAATTATCAGAGTCATAATATCTCTGTGCTTTTGCCATTAAATAAGTCACAAAATTTAATAACTGTTCAACCGACATATTTGTCTTAACATTCTCACCAGCAGCCTCTAATACTGATACTGCCATATTCGGATCTTTAGATGCCATGATTTTGGCTATCACTTGAGAGATAATTTCCTGCTGATGTCTCTGCCGAGCAAAATCTCCATCCACAAATGCATGGCGTTCTCGCGCATATCCTAGCGCCAATTTACCATCTAAGTGTTGATTATCACCCGCTTCAATGTGATAAACCTCAAGTTCATCAGATACAATATTCCATGATTGCGCATCGAATGATTCTGTAATATCAACATCAACACCACCAACTGCATCAACAATTTGAATCACACTTGCAAAATTGAATTCAACAGTATAGTCAATTGATACTCCTGTTAAATTTTCAACAGTATCTACCATGCAGCCTTCGCTCGTATAATGCGCAGCATTAATCTTACTTTTGCCATACCCATTACATGTAATTGGGACATACGAGTCACGTGCAATCGATGTCATCGTAATCTTCATACTAATTGGGTTTACAGACATTAGAATAATTGTATCTGCTAAGCCTTCATTTTCACCAGTTAGAAGTACTGTAAAAGGATCTTTAGTAATATCTTTATTGCTTGCAACCTGTGCATTTGTTGTAACTGTATCAGAGAAATTTAGAATAGATTTTGTTTTCTCAACAAATGTCTTTAAGTTTGCATCTTCACCAATTGTAGTTGCATATGTAGGAGGTAATACAGCAGAATCGATTTCACCATTGATCAACGCACTAAACTCCTCAATTGAATTTGTGTATTCAACAAATGTTGCTGTCACACTCTCATTCTCTAAACGCTTCTTTGCAACTTCTGCCATATGTGTTCCGGATAGGATACCAACCTTTTTCCCAGACAAATCGCTAATCTGTGTTATCGGTGAACCGGTAGATTCAGTATAGATAATAAATGAAGCAGATACACTCTCTTCACTTTTATGTTCAGTAATCTTCGTAACACTCGTATTAATGCGATGTAGGAGAAACCAAGCATATTCCGTTGAAGGAACTAACAGTGTTAAAACAAGTAAGCAAGCTATTAAAATACGAGGTTTTCGTTTTCTGATTGAAACATATACTAAACCATCTAACAAAAGTAATAAAGCTAATGCAATAATATTCCCCACAATAAATTTAAGCTTACTTACAGAAGCATATTTAGAAACTTGATATACAACTAGTATTGCTAAAATATTAAATAATGCTGTAATCACTGACATTGCCAAGTTAATAACTAGCTGCTGTCTAGAAACAGGGTGAGACCTATTCTTTAATATATATTCTCTTTGCTGATTCATTTGGTTTCTACTCATGATTATTCAGCCTCCGAAATTGAAGCAATTTCCATTCTTCCATCATGATTTACCACATGAAAAATTGCATGGTTTTGTATCGCATCGATATTCATTCCTGTATCTGTATTATACATCCATGATGCTTCTACTTTTACACTAGGAAGAGTAATTGATTCTCCTGTTGGAAGTGTTACCGTATACTCCTCAGATCCAGAAGCACTATTAATCATCACTTCTGAAACCTCAATTAAACGATTTCTTCCAAGTTGCGTCAAATATAAATCCATATCTTTATAAAAATTGTATAAAGTATATCTTTCAAAATCTTTCTGACGTGGCTTATAGATATATTGCATACCGCCAATATCATAGTTCCCATCTTTATTTGTCCATGTATAGTATTGACAGATAAACGACTTCACAACATCTTTTGCAATTTCAGTGGTATCGCCAGAAGTAATTGCATTGTTTAGCTCAAGAAAATAAGATTTGGTAATTTCTGTTGGGTTATTCCCTATTGTATAGTACTGATTTGTATATTTATCAGAAATATTTTCTTTAATAATTGTTTCACCGGCACCACTTTGTCGGAAAGAGATACTAATGATATTCCATGCAATAGCTATAACAACACAAATTATCGTTATCAACAATAACGATAATGATATTTTAGTCATTCTTCTCTTTTCTTTATTTGTTTGTTTTCTTACCATACTTTTTCCTCTTGTGACATAGGATAATTGTACCATGTAGAAATTATAATCTACACCAAAAATTCAATACACTGCACAAATCCATAGAAATATTTAGCATATTTTCAAACATATATACCGTATCGATAGATTAAAATCACAAAAAGGACACAATGGTAAACAACAATTCAAAATGCCGTTTATTTTCCAATGCAATCCTTTTTGAAAACATATTAAAATTTGAACGTATCTTTTAATCCTAACTGTGCCTGATCCTTCTCACTCAAAGATAACTTAGTACCATCCTCTAGATAGTATCCAGATGCATCTGCACTTCCCAGATATTCACCACATACCTGTGGCCACTTAACGCCTAAGTCCGGATCATTCCAAGCAATTCCACCCTCGTCATTTGGATGATAAAAGTCTGTAACTTTATAGCAGAATTCTGCAATATCACTCAGAACTAAAAAACCATGCGCAAATCCTGCAGGTACCAAGAACTGCTTTTTATTTTCTTCTGTTAGTTCTATTCCATACCATTTTCCATATGTCTTCGACTCAGCACGTAAATCTACAGCAACATCAAATACACTACCTTTAATTACGCGCACTAACTTTGCCTGTGGGAAATGCTTTTGATAATGTAAACCACGTAATACACCTTTTTTTGACATGGATTGATTATCTTGTACAAATGTAATATCAATTCCAGCTTCCTTCATATCATTTTCATTATATGTTTCCATGAAGTATCCACGGTCATCCCCATGTACAGCAGGTGTAATAATAGTAAGTCCTTCGATTCCACCTACATTTTTTTCTACTTGAATTTGTCCCATAAATATCCTCTTTCTTATAAGTTATTTAAATCCAGTTCTTTCACATATCTTTCAACCGCATCTTGCCAAGTTGGAAGAGGTTGAAATCCATTCTCAATTAATTTAGATTTATCCAATCTGGAATTAAATGGACGTGCAGCTTTAGCTAAACCATATTCTGCAGTTGTTACAGGTATTACCTTTGTTGTATAGTCAGCAACACGATATATTTCTTTTGTGAAATCATACCAAGAAATATATCCACCTTCATTTGTAGCATGATAGTATCCATACTTTTCAGTTTCACACATATCAACTAATAATCTAGATAGGTCTAATGTATATGTTGGTGTCCCAATCTGATCATTTACAACACGTACTTCATCGTGTGTTTTACCAACCTTCAACATTGTCTTAATAAAATTCTTACCATTTTTACCAAATACCCACGCAATACGTACAATAAAGTATTTGTCCAATGTATCCGCAACAGCCAGTTCACCCTCAAGCTTTGTCTGTCCATATACGTTCAATGGTGCATAGTCCTTGCAATCAGGTTGCCATGGTGTTTCACCTTGTCCATTGAATACATAATCTGTTGAGATATAAACCATTTTACAATCAATATCTTTGCATGCAGATGCGATATACTGTGTTCCCTTAGCATTTACCAAACGTACTTTTTCAACCAAATTATCATCTTCAGCCATATCTACTGCCGTCCATGCTGCACAATGTATAACCACATCCGGTTTGATTTCGTGAATCATTTTACTTACAGCATTCTCATCTGTTATGTCTAGTTGAACATAAGGCATTGTCTCAACTGATGTACCATCTTGGATCCCGGCATATACTTCTTCCATGCCACTTCCAATTCCTTCATGCCCTCTCTTTGCTAACTCATTCATAACATCATGACCAAGTTGTCCTGATACTCCTGTAACTAACACTTTCATATTTTCAATCCTTTCAAACATACGAAACGAGAACCTTATCGGTTCCCGTACATTTTATCATAATACTTTTGATACTCTCCACTAATAATTGGCTTCCACCAATCTTCATTAGCTAAATACCATTCAATTGTCTTCTTGATGCCATCTTCAAACTTAGTCTCAGGTAACCATCCTAATTCATTATGAATCTTAGATGGGTCAATTGCATAACGCATGTCATGTCCCTTACGATCAACAACATGTGTAATCAATGACTCAGGTTTCCCTAAGGCGTTACAGATAATCTTTACAATATCGATATTCTTCATTTCGTTATGCCCACCGACATTATAAACTTCTCCTACACGGCCCTTATGAATGATTAAATCAATTGCACGGCAATGGTCTTCAACATATAACCAGTCACGCACGTTTAAGCCCTCACCATAAACAGGCAATGGCTTATCATGTAATGCATTGATAATCATTAATGGAATTAACTTCTCTGGGAAGTGATATGGACCGTAGTTATTTGAACAACGGCTTAATGTTACAGGTAATCCATAGGTTCTATGGTACGCAAGTACCAATAAGTCAGCAGAAGCCTTAGAAGAACTATATGGTGATGATGTATGAATTGGTGTTGTTTCTGTAAAGAATAGATCCGGACGATCTAATGGTAAGTCACCATATACTTCATCTGTAGATACCTGATGATATCTTTGAATACCGTATTTGCGACACGCATCCATTAATACAGCAGTTCCGATAATATTTGTTCGTAAGAAAATCTCCGGATCTTCAATCGAACGGTCTACATGTGATTCGGCCGCAAAGTTAACAACCATATCTGGATGTTCTTCTTCAAATAACTTATATACACCTTCTCTATCTGTAATGTCCAATTTCACAAATCGGAAATTCGGATTATCCATAACCGGTTCTAGAGTAGATAGATTTCCTGCATATGTTAATGCATCAACACAGATAATACGATAATCTGGATGCTCCTTTAGCATGTGGAAAATAAAATTACTACCAATAAAACCTGCTCCACCTGTAACAATAATATTCATTCTACTTATTCTCCTTTGTCACTTTTGTGATGGTATCTTGTATATTACCCTTTGCAATATTCTTTAAATATTGACCATACGGACTCTTTCCGTATTCTTCAGCTGTTGCCAGCAATTCTTCTTCGCTAATCCAGCCATTGTAGAAAGCAATCTCCTCTGGAACAGAAATGCGTATACCTTGAATATGCTCGATAGAACGAACATAGTTAGCGGCATCTGCCATGGATTCAATTGTCCCTGTATCTACCCATGAGAAGCCTCTTCCTAACACTTGTAAATCTAAATCTCCTTTTTCTAGGAAGATACGATTCAAGTCTGTAATTTCATATTCACCACGTGCAGAAGGTTTCAATGTAGAAGCATACTCCACAACACGATTATCATAGAAATATAACCCAACAACTGCATAGTTTGATTTTGGTTGACTTGGTTTCTCTTCTAAAGAGATTACCTTCCCATTATCATCAAACTCAGCGATGCCAAATCTTTCTGGATCATTTACATATTTTCCAAATACAGTTGCACGATGATTATCTTCCGCATTACGCACAGCTTCTCTTAACATTCTGCCAAAATGATTTCCATAGAAAATATTATCACCTAGCACTAAACATACAGAGTCATCCCCGATAAACTCTTTCCCTAAAACAAATGCTTGTGCAAGCCCATCAGGTCTTTCCTGAACTTTGTAAGAAAAATGCACTCCCATACTTGAACCGTCACCTAATAGACGTTCAAAGTTAGGCAAATCATGTGGTGTAGAAATAATTAGAATGTCGCGAATACCAGCAAGCATCAAAGTACTAATTGGATAGAAAATCATTGGCTTATCATATACCGGTAATAATTGTTTAGAAGTAACTTTTGTGAGTGGATATAGTCTAGTTCCAGACCCTCCAGCTAAAACAATACCTTTCATACAGTTTTCTCCTTGAAAATTTCTCTTTCAATAATACCATTTTATCCTATACATTGGTAGTGTATCTGTTAGAAAGTATATGCCATTCACAATCCCAATCATTTATTAAATCATTTTCATCATACGATAACTATGGGCATATGTATCTACAAATCATATGATATTCAAAAATATAAGGTCGAATCCTCAAATACGATTCGACCTCACTATTTTTCAGAGTCTTTTATCCTCTCCAAGTTCCATCAGCATTGATAAAATATTGATTACCAGAAGTATCTGTTATCCAACCTGTTGCCATTTTATTTTGATTCGTAGGGTCCATGTAATACCACAAACCATATGTATAAACCCAACCAGATAATTGATGACCACTTGCATTAAAAATGTACCAATCTCCGTTAATCTGGCTCCAACCTGTAATCATATTTCCACCTGGTGGATTCAGATAATACCTATTTCCATCAATATCTACGAATCCTGTCTGCATAATTCCTGTATCAGGTGCACTGTAATACCATACTCCATTTGCATGAATCCAGCCTGTTTGAAGATGACCCGACAGATTAAAGTAATACCATTCATCATCGATCTGATTCCACCCTACAAGCATTTTCCCATCACTTAGATTTAAGTAATATTTATGGCTACCTTCTATTAACCAACCAGTCTGGACTTGTCCAGTAGTTGTATCACCGTAATACCATAAACCACCAATTTGGAACCATCCTGTCTGTATTTGTCCCGAATTATTTAGATAGTACAATCCATTTTCAACTGTTTGCCAACCGGTTAGCATATTACCGCCATTAGGATTCAAGTAATATTTATATCCACCATCCGTTAACCAGCCTGTTTGCATCTTACCGGTTGTAGCATCACTGTAATACCATTGTCCGCCAATATGAAGCCATCCCGTCAATAGTTGTCCGGATGGATTAAAGAAATACCAATCATCTTCAATTGTTTGCCAACCGACTTTCATCTTTCCATCATCGGCTGTGCCTAAATGGTAGCGATATCCACCATCATTTAACCATCCTGTATCCATATATCCCAGTTCATTAAAATGATACCAAGCATTTTCACCATTTGATGGGATTTGTAGCCATTGTGATTTAGGATAAGTTCCATCGTAGAAACGATACCACCACCCAATACCATCTTTTCTCCACTCTCCAGAAGTAGATGGTGGAATTATCGGTGTTACCTTCGTGTTTAGTAATTGAACATATTGTGCTGAGATATAACCTACGCTTTGTTCCCAGTTATAAATTTTAGCCGTTCGGTCAGACATATCTACACCATTATGACCGTTCACAACACGATCTAATGATTGAATTTGATACCAATCACCGCTCTGGCCCAATACCGCAACGGTATATGTCTTCTGGTAACCTGTAGCGTATCCAGTTTGGTATAAAACATTTCCATTTGGTGCAGATCGAACATTTACACCTGACTCCGTCACTAGACCAATCTGTGTTGTATTATAATCTGTCAACTCACCGTTATAGTTCTTCGAAAATTTATCAAATTCATATGCAACTGCAGCTAATTGCAACCCATAGTATGGTGCAGAAGCATACTTCACAGTAATACCAGATCCCTTATTCCCTAAATGATCCCCATAAAACGTATATCTATTTTTAGAACTCATATAGCCATATTGCAACTGCACACCCATCTGCATACCAATTGCATACTGTAAATCTGAATATCGAGACGCTTCATTTGGATTACTATCTACCGCATTCCAACCAAATAGATTATAACGATTTCTTGCAAAGTAACTTGTACCATATGCGCTTTCATTACAAGCCTGTGCAAATACTAGCATTGCATTTACGCCATAATTTTGTTGGCCAGCAATAAAATATTGTCCCGTATTCCACATCACGCTATTTGTATAACCCTTGGCTGCCAAGAAACCATTATATGCTTCGCTAGGAATATACGATTTTGATCGCATAGGAACAAATTGATAATAGTTTACATATGTACCAGCCTTATCCCTGAAATATGGATCTCTAAAATAGTTGATATCATCATATGTATAATAATAATCACCAACATTCATCCACTCAGCCGCTGGACAAACACTGATCGCTGCAATATTGATAGGGGCACCACCGTTTTTGCCCCAACCACTAAATGCGTATAACACTAAATCTTTATAATTGCCGCGTTGCTCGACCGCATAATAAGTTCTTTGAATCTGTGTATAATATGGTGCTTCATGTTCATCTGAAGCATCATATCCACCTAACCAAATCGGAAAATGCTTATCAATAAACTTTTGTGGAATCAAGTCCACGTTGAATAACTCCGCTACAGCATCAAAACCAGCAAGAGTAACATAAATATTTCCCCTTCCTGTATTTGCATCAAAGGATAAAGTATCCCAATAATCCAGTTGTCTATATTTAGAAGTGTAAGTCTGTGCACTATTCTGATAGCCATTAACTTTCATTAATAAGCTACCCTCTCTTCCAGGATATGTATACGCCACACCATATTTCATAGCGATAATATGTGTCATGCTATAACTTCCTGGATGGCGAATTACAGCATCATCACCAACGGTATTCATTGCTGTTTTTGCCTCACCAAAAGTCGCATAGCAGCCCCGAAGATCAAATCCTGCTGTATCATTAACCCAATCTACTTCAAATGATGTAGAACCGCCACATTGCATAGGGTAATAGGTAAGCCACCCATCACTACTCGCCTTATCGGAATATGCATTAGCATAGGTGATTAAATTGGTTAAACTTAGTATAAATGTTAATAGTACTATTGAAAGTCTTTTAATCACATTTTTATTCATCGGCATTCCTCCGTTCTAAGTAAATATAATATATACTAATTCACGCTTTGTGAATATCAAACTCATTGCTCATAATTCATTCAAACAATAGCATATACCCGTAGTAAGAGGTTAACATAGAATGACAGATATTACCAAAAATCATTTAGCAACAATAATAAAATATCTACTATCGGACTACATGTCTAATAGTAGATACTCTGCAAAACCTTATTCTCTAGAATCACAGATAAGGGAATGAATAATCTTTCCACCAATACTCTTATCTGAAATATTCATAATATCACTGACTATTTCGGTACGTGCTTCCCGTTTTGAATCAATTCCATTCACCAAACAATTCATCATCATTAATAAATTTTCTTCATCACGAATAACATAGAGCGCATCTAGTTTATTCTTCATATATGTATCAAAATTCTTAATGCTTCCTGTGTAGAGAACCGGCTTATTGAGTGCCATTTCTTCAATCAGTAATGATGAATAATCTGAGATGAACGCATCTGCTCGCAAGAATGATTTTAGGTAATCTCCATCTTCATCGTAATGAAAATTTTCATTCTCTTGGAAGAGTTTTAAGAAATCTAATACTTCTTGATGTGTCATTAATCCGGATGATTCAAAATTCCTCAACATCAATGGATGAGGGCGACAAATTAATTGTAAGTCTTTATTCTTTAAGAAGTAGTTGATTATACTATCCTTGTATTGGAAGAACGTTGAGGCTTCCACAGTTGAGTCTACCGTCCATCGAGGCATCCAAACAAACACCTTAATATCAGATGGATTTTTTTCATACTTAGAATAGAGGTCAAACCTTGGATATCCAATATCAAATATTTTTTTCTTATTCCAATTTAGCATTTGAAATGTATCATTTAACATATTTGCATAAAAGGTATTCTCTGCAAATATTGCATGTACACTCGATAAGAAGTCTGCTTCATAAGACATCTTTGGATCCCATTTATTTAAATCATATCCATAAGGAATATAACAAACTTTCGCATAAAGAGAAATAGTATAACTTCTATAAATTTCTGGCATATGGATGTCATATGGTCTTGGTAGAAATACATAATCTGGATGGATTGCTTTTAAATCAAACCAATCTCCCCCATTGTATCCATCTATCACTTCGAAACCCTTTTGTCTTAAGAATGTGTAGGATACATTTTCTCCATATATTTCTTTAGTTACATCATATCCTTCATGAATAGTTTTCTCTGGTATTGCAACCAATACAGCATTTACTAGTTTATTTTCTAATGCAGCTCTGTATATTGAATCTAAACCATTCCACAAACTAGGGAATTGGCAAAAAAATACTACTGTTATCTTCTCATCTCCCCGTTTTTTTGGACAATGAGAAATAAAATTTTCATATCTTTCGTTTCTTGTATTTAATGTGTTGCGATATTTACTTCGTAAAAGATAGTTTAACCGTATGTATGTTTTATAGCTAAGTTTATTATATGCAGTATTGATTAGAATATCTTTAATACTTTTCATTCCTACCTCCACTACTCATTATCACTTCCAGCAAATATTTGCTGAATTTCCTTATATTTATTGAGAATTCTATTTTTACTTATAGCCAATAGAATAACAACGATAATACCAAGTGCATATCGTATCATGCTATGTGTATATAAGCCCATTGCAGCAAAACAGAATGTGCAGAATACAACCGCAATCAAGAATAACTTCTTATAGTCAAATAAATTATCATTTAAATTCTGCTTTTTACATACTACTTTATATGCAAAATAATTAGAAAAAGTGAATATGATATAACTTGCTAATGTAGTATATGCTGCAGCAACATACCCAAATACTGGAATAAAAATTCCATTTAGCACAATATTGATAATAGCCGCCACAACAGTAGATCCTACAAGCAACCATTTCTCTTCATAATTAAATTCAATATTTATAAATAACTGTGCATAAAATAGGAATAATAAACTCATCGCTACAGGTGGCACTACCCAGATTGCTCCTAAATACTTGGTTCCCGCCATAATATAGATGATTTCAGGCGCCACACCTACGACACAGAATAATAAGAATGCCATAATAATCGCAATCATAGATGACACATACTTGTTAGATTCAGCTTGCTTGATTTTAATCTTCTTATATAGCCAAGGTACATATGAGTTATTAATTGCATTTAAAACGAACACCAGAATTGTTGCTAAAGAATATGCAACACTGTAAATACCAGCCTTATCTACCCCTTGGAAATATTTAATCATTAGACGATCGCTCTGATTAAAAATTGTCTGTGATAAATAATATGGTATCAACGCGATATTAAAACTAAGAGCGTATTTAATATATTTCTTGTTGATACTGAAACTCCCCTTCCTCATATTATAAAGAAGGAATATTAAACCAAATGTAATCGTAACAGCGGATCCGCCAACAATTCTTGCAAATCCTTTCTCCTGGGCATACATCACAAAAATCAAACTAATGATAGGGGCTAGAAAAGCAATTAACAGTGTAACAATTACTACAGCTTTATACTGAAAACTAAATCTTTCTTTGCCATACCAAAATTGTAATGAGGCCTGCGCAAGAATTTCAAAGCACATTAAAACCATCAAATATGTCGGCAGTTCAAATAATCGATTCCATATTGAACTAAATGGCAAATATATCATCATAAACAATGCGCTTAATGTAATACAGATAACTTCTACAGAAGAGATATACCTATCCCGGTCATTTTCAAACTTTACCATTGCTGTATTAAAGGAACCATATGGCAAATTTAAGCTCAAGAAAATTGTCATGATAGACAACCATGACTGATAAATACTAAATTGCCCATACTGTTCCGTCGTCAATAGACGCGTAAATAAAGGTATTGTTATGATAGCAACTGAGTTTACCAGCACGTTACAAATGGTATATGCAACAGAAGCCTTTAACTCAATCGGGATACTTCTATACTTTTCCAATAATTTTCTCAAATTGATACCTCTTTTTCTCTCAAACTGCTTTATACCAATAAAATCCGTCTAACAAATCTGGTGAATAATTTTCAAGTAATTCTTTTGGGATATCCTTTTCTGCTACTCTCTGATAGTCATTTTTATCATAAAACTTTACAGCTCTTAGATTGTCTTTCGCAACGCACCAATATACAGCATTTAACTTAAGTTCTTCCAATCCTTGCCGAATAATTTCGTGCATGCCATAAGTAGAATAACCTTTTCCCATTGCAGCACGACGTATCGTGATTGCAAATTCTGCATACCCATCTTCTTGATGAATATCTTTTAAAGAGACAGTTCCCATGTATTCATCGTTATCGTCTACGATTGCAAGGTGCAAATTCTCTTTATCTAAAATCCTTGATTGAATAAACTTCTCACAATCTTCAAGTTTCATAGCAGCAAAGTTGCGATGTAATTTGCTCGTTACGTTTTTGTCATGCATCCACTCTAACATAAGTGGCGCATCTTTAATTTCCAAGTTTCTTAACTTCATACTAAATCCTCTATATTTATCGTAAGATTATTTAAATCCATATCAAGCGGTCTTGTGATAAAAGACATTACATATTGATAAATAAAATCTACTAACCAGCCCACCAAATAAATTATAATAGGTAATAAAATACTAATAATTATATATAGATATGCTGGTAAAGTCATCATTTTATCAAATGGTATCAGTATCAAGATTGCTGGATGAATCAAGTATGTCATAAAACTGCTCTTCGCCAATACATTGATAATTTTATGAGAGCCAATTCTGAGATTCTTAAAAATCATAAATAATCCGACTGCCTGAAAAATTACTAGTGGATTGTTATAATTATAGGAAATTTGTGCAAAAGAATAACGAACACTCACAAGCGCTGCTAAGAAGATTACCATGGTTGTGGTCATATATAAAACAATACTATTTTTCAGGTTATACTGTACGTTAGTTATACGTAGATAAGCTCCAACAATAAATACCAACATAAAATTAATTATCGTATATCCTTGTTGATCCCCATACAATCCGATGGAATTAATGCCCGCAAAAGAAGTCTGAGATACAGCCTCTAATACATCTGTCAAAAATGTATAGAATGAAAATACAATAAGTATACTGCATACAAAATACTTCAGCTGTTTTTCGCATAACACGCCAAATAACTTTGCTATAAAGGGCGCTATACATAATAATACACAATATAAGATGACGAAATAATTATTTGGGATAAGGTTTGTAATGATAGTAGATAATGAGATTGGTGTTCTCTGCAGAATAGAATATGTGATATACAAGGCCTCTTTCACCAAAATTACTTCAACAATAAGTTCGATAATTTTCCTCACACTGATTTTATTGATCTTGTAAGAAAAGTATCCGGTAATTAGTACAAAAACATTCACAGCACAGATGAATAGACTTTCTGTAAAATGCATAAAAATAAATTTACCAGAGAATTCTGCTGCTATTTTTAATCCATATAAGTTCATATGGAGTACAACTACACCCCACATAATTAATATTCTTAATAATTCAATATTACTTTGCCTTTCTCTCTTTTCCATATTCCTCCCAAAAAGGAGAACAATACTTGCTCTCCTGTTTTATTATTTATTTAAAAGAATTGATTGTATCAATAACATATTGAGTTTCATCATCTGTCATACCGTAGTAAATTGGAATACTCAATTGTGTCGAACTAATTTCCTCCGCAATTGGAAAATCGCCTTTATGGAATCCTAAATCCTTATAGCATTCCTGTAAATGCATTGGGATTGGATAATGCTTATTTGTTGAAATACCATTTTCATTTAAATACTTTTCAAGTTCTTCTCTACGTTTGCAACGAATACCGAAGATATGCCAAACAGGCTCCATTCCTTCAGGAATATATGGTAATACAACTTCAGGATTATTTATTTTTTCTAAATATTTATTTGCAATGGTACGTCTATTTTCGTTTACTTTTTCTAGCGAAGGTAACTTTGCCGCAAGAAATGCAGCTTGCATTTCGTCAAGACGACTATTACAGCCTTTATATATATGATGATACTTATAGTCGGAACCATAGTTACCTAAAGCTCGTACTTTATCTGCAATCTCTTTTGAGTTTGTAACTACCGCACCCGCATCTCCTAAAGCACCTAAATTCTTTCCTGGATAGAAAGAAAAGCCAGATGCCTCACCAAACGATCCAATAACTTGTCCCTTATATCTTGCACCATGTGCCTGTGCACAATCTTCAATTACATATAGATTGTGTTTCTTGGCAATTTCCATAATTGGATCCATATCACATGGCTGACCATATAAGTGAACAGGGATAATTGCCTTTGTTCTTTCTGTAATCTTCTCCTCAATTTTACTTGGATCAATATTAAATGTACGAATATCCGGTTCAACGAATACAACATTCGCATTCACATATGTTACTGCTAGTGCAGTTGCTATATATGTATTTGAAGGGACAATGACCTCATCACCTTCACCAATCTCTAATGCTCTAAGTACAAGCATTAAAGCATCCAATCCATTGCCAACACCTACGCAATATTTTTGATTACAAAACTTTGCAAAGGCTTCCTCAAAAGCCTCATCTTCTTCACCCTCAATATACCAAGAATGATTATAAACTCGTTCAAATGCTGCTCTTAAATCCGTATCAAGTTCTTTTTCTAAAGGTTTGAATGACACAAATGGCACTTTCATATTCCTTATTCTCCTCCAATAAATTTTAAAAACTCATCATAGTTACGAATATAGTCATCTTCGCTGTAGTATTCAGATGCCAATACCATTAGTACTGCTCCATCTGAGAAATCGAACATTTCACGCCAAATATTATTCGCAACATAGAGACCTTTGTTGGGTTGATCCAAATTAACCACCTCTATATCGTTCCCATTGTCAAGCTTGATCTTGCATTGACCATGCACACAAATCAGAATCTGTTCTAAGTGTTTATGCGCATGATGACCCCTAGCAACCCCAGGAGTCGTATCATACATATAGTAAACCCTTTTAATATCGAAAGGTATGTCTTTGTTCTCCTCAAGGGCGATTAACTGGCCTCTTGAATCTCCGTGTGGTTCAAAATTGAATATCTTAATTTCCATATAATCTCCTTAGGATAATCTATTAATCTTAGAGCATATAATCATTTTAATCCAAAAATGATAAATCTGCCAAGAAACCCTGGTCAACACATTTATGTTTTTTTCTCCAGAGCTTTCCAGATAATACTCTATATAGGAATGCCAATGAATCGCTGTTATTCAATATGATAGAGACAATCTGTTTTCTATAGTTTGTATAAGAATACTTTCCTGCATTCTTTACTCTCTTTTCAATATACTTATCCGAATGATACGCCTTCATAGAATTTGCATAAAACTCTTCTGCATCCTTCTTCATTCTTATTTTGACAGGAGATACTTTGCTGGTAGAAATACCAGTATCATTTTCATAATACACAACAAACTTATCTACAAACTTAAATGGATGTCCTTCATACATTGCATATACTTGCAAAATATCTTCCACAAACTTTACATTAGTATCAATCTGTTGGAAGCATTTCTTACAAAAATCCCTTTCCATAAAAAATGTAGCTCCAGGCACATGATCACAGAATAAAACTAGGTTCTTTTTTAAAACATCAGTACAATTCTTTTTTATATAAGATACGATGTCATACGGATGTTCAAATTCTTGGAACTTGATATTTCCCTCACTGTTAGAGTATCCCATCATACGGCCAAAGCAAGCAAGAACTTGATTTTGGTCCATGTAATCGCAGAAGTATGAAACTACATCTGAAGAATAAAAACCATCACCTGGGCTCAATAATTTAATATACCTACCGGTACAAACATTTAATCCAGTAATAATATTTTTGACAGTGCCTTGATTAATCTCATTCGCAATAAACTTGTAATTTCTAAAATCATTTTG
Organism: uncultured Solobacterium sp.; assembly: GCA_963525775.1. GTDB lineage: Bacteria > Bacillota_I > Bacilli_A > Erysipelotrichales > Erysipelotrichaceae > Bulleidia. The sequence continues at coordinate 124,557 of CAURLC010000004.1, forward strand.
GACTAGATATTGTTCTACTTCCTGAAATAGATTATCTTTTGAACCATCATCTACCAAGATGATTTCAATATCTTTTGTATCTTGTTGTAAAATCGTCTTGAGCGTAAATATCACTTTTGAAAGAATCGGATTATAACAAGCAACTATCACTGAACATTTCATATTTTCACCTCTATAATCTTATTCTTCATTACTTTTTTCACTATATGCATATGCTTTTGCAATAATCTTTGCAATTGCATTTGGCCAAAAACGTTTGAGAATCTCATAATCTTCCTTTGTGCGAAGATTTTCACCAATAATTTCAGAAGTTGTTGACTCACCATAAATACGATGTCCCATTAGATATTTATGTACATAATAAAAATACCCTTTTCTTCGTGAGAGTCTCTCCCATGCATGCCAATCTACATTACACTTCAAATCACTTGCAAAGATTTCATCTGGTACATTTTCTTTCACAAAAGTAACTGCTGGACAGCAAATCGCATCACCAAAGCGTAGCGCACTTCTCTTAATAAAACCTAGGTTTGCCCAACCATGGAATCGAAGTAAGAATAAGAGAATCTGCTTAATCATTAGATTTCTATTCTGATATATTTTTTCATTCCCATGTTTAATTTCATAGTAATCCGAGAAAATAATAGTTGATTTTGGCTGTTTATGATATGCCTCTACCATCTCTTCTGCATAAGTATAATCATAGATGTCATCTTGATGTGCAACCGTAACAAGCGCAGTTTTTCCTACAGATACCGCAAAGTCAAAATCATATCCAATTGAAATATGATTCTCATTTACAATTATTTCTACATCATACTTATCTGCTAAAGATTGAATAAATGTATTTGGTGTTGCTGTTGCAATCACAACCTTAGAAGGAATAGACTGATTCTTGACACTTTTTAAGCACTCTTCCAAAAACTTTGATTCTTTGTATGCTAATACTACAAAAGTATGTTCAAACTTCACTTTACTTCTCCTTTAATTCCCTTAACTTCTTTATCTATTAAGGCGACTTTCTGTGTCAACTCCTTAATCTGCTCAGACTGTTGTGAAATATATCTTGTTAAACTGTAGATAATTACAAGTGAAAAACAGAATCCTAAGAAGAATACCATGTTACTAGGTAGTTGAACTCCAAGTGTTCTTGTAAATAATTCTAATAGTTGTGGGAAAATTAGTACAATCAACAACACAAAAAGCAATGCTAGCCAAGTGAAAATATATTGAAGTTGTAATTTTTTCTTTTTAACTTGAATAATTAATTGGATTAAAACGATTATATTTAGAATGAATAATACCAATCTTAATTGTGTGCTCATCTTTCTTCCTCCAATTATTTTCTAATCATTTCAACAAAAATTGCAAAGGACACTTTTATCATGTAATATACTGAATTCCACATTCTGATGGAAGACTGCCCACCAGCACGTTCTTTCATCTGTACAGGGACTTCGATTACTTTATATTTCTTACACAATAATTCTACAATTGACTCCGGCTCAGGATAATCTCGTGGATAGTCCTTTGCAAATAATGCAATGACTTTTCGATTAATTAGTCTAAATCCAGATGTTGGATCTGTAATAGTAATTCCTGTCAGAAGTTTGATTAACCTTGTAAAGTATGTTATCCCTACTCTTCTCATAAATGTAGATTGGAATCCTTCTTTTGTGATAAAGCGGGAACCAATTACCATATCCGCATTCTGGTTTTGCATCTCAATACACATTTTTTCTAAGTAGGATACGTCATGTTGACCATCGCCATCAACTTGTACTGCAATGTCATATCCATTTTCAAAAGCATACTTGTATCCAGTTTGAACAGCACCACCGATTCCTAAATTGATTGGTAGTGAGATATGATTTAATTTATTTTGCTGCAAGATTTGTAATGTATTATCTGTAGAACAATCATTAATCACAACATAATCAAACTCTGGAGCATTCTCTTGAATATTCTGTATTGTCTTTTCGATATTTTCACCCTCATTATATGCAGGTATAATAATCAATTTTTTCATAACATCCTCACCATCATATCAGAACTATCTAAAGTACTAAACTATCCGTATCTTACGACCTATGCAAAATATTATATAACATTATGCGAGATTAATATAGACACGTCATTATCATCATTATGTTACGGATCTGTATTAAGAATATCCTACTATCATCACAAGAAAAATGCAGAAAGGGCCCATAGACCTTGAAGTGAACCCAATTTCTTGGACACTGTAATTTACAGACATGATAGGGCTTGAT